>JANQSL010000162.1 GCA_028284075.1 Candidatus Sumerlaeia bacterium
CTGCAAGTTTTCCGGGAGACGTACCCTCTCCCGTCGGAGGCGTTTTGATGGAGATTATGCGCGCCGAAGCCTTCAATGTTTCGGTCGCCGTGATGGATGCCTCGTTCTTCACACGCCTTCGGGTTACCGGTCGGGATCGCGGCGATTACTTAAACCGTCGTCTAAGCCAGAAAGTTGATGATCTTGGATACGGAGATGGTCGGCGCGCGACACTTCTTGACGCGGTTGGAAAAATGCAGGCGGACCTTGAGGTCTTTGCCCGCGAAGATGACTTCCTGATCATCGCCCCGCCATGGCGGGGCAAGACACTCGCGGAGGAACTGGAGAAGTACGTCTTCAGCGAGGACGTTGTCTTCACTAACGTCACACAGGAGACCGCCACACTGTTCCTTGCCGGTCCTCTTGCTGAGCAGGTCATTGCCGCACTCGGTCTTCCGTTGCCGGACGGCCGTTGTGTGCATCTGCCGGACTCCGTTTTTGGAGAACTGACTGTGGTGAGAAGCACCTATGCATTCGGGCACTTTGCCGTGATCGCAGGGTCGGAGAAAGTGCCCGATCTGTTCGATGCGGCAATGGCGCATGCAGGCGAAGTTGATGGTGCTCTTGTGGGTCTCGATGCATACGATCACCATCGTGTGGTGACGGGCCTGCCCTTTTGGGGAGTGGATATTGACGATTCAACCATTCCGCTCGAGGCGAACTTGTCCGATGCGATCCATTTCGACAAGGGCTGCTATCCTGGGCAGGAAACCATCGCCCGCATTTCCAATCTCGGGCATCCGGCTCGAAAGCTCGTCCGGTTTGTTGCTTCCGCGAAACAAATCGACGAGGTTCCGGAACAGCCGGAGCTTCAAACACCGGAAGGAAAAAAGGCGGGAGGGTTAACCAGCGTTACGTTCGATCCGGCGACTGAGGAGCTACAGGGGCTTGCAATGGTGAAATGGCCCCAGCGCCTCTCAGGTACGGAGCTGAAATTCATGGCGGGAGAGAAGTGTATCACCGGACGTGTGCACGGGTTGAAAGGTTCAGGAAATGAGCGAGAAACGGAAGCTTAATGGGGGTCTTTTGATTGGCTCACACATGTCCGCCGCCGGCGGAGTCGACAAGGCACCTCCGCGTGGTGCATCCGTTGATTGCACAGCGATGCAGGTTTTTGTGAAGAATAACCAGCGCTGGGAGGGGCCGCCCGTTTCCGACGAGGCCGCGGAGAGGTATCGTGAGGAACTTGCAAAGACGAGCATCATTCCCAAAGCCGTCTTTGCTCACACATGCTACCTCATCAACCTTGCCGCCACGAAACCGGACCACGCGCGCAAGTCTGTCGTGGCACTTGAGGACGAACTCCAGCGCTGTCACAAGATCGGTATTCCCGGCCTCGTCATGCATCCCGGTGCCCATACCGGTCAGGGAAGAGAAGCGGGAATCGATCAGATTGCCCGTCACTGCCGGGAAATCTTCGAGCGCACTCCGGAGATCAAAACACGCCTGCTTTTCGAAACCACTGTTGGTGTGGGAACGTCCATTGGCGGCGAGTTCAAGGATCTGAGAGACATTATCGACGCTGTTGGGATGGAGGATCGCACGGGTGTGTGTCTCGATACCTGCCATATTTTTGCCGCCGGCTACGACATTCGTTCCGAGAAATCGTATCAGGATACCATGCGCAAATTCAGCAAAACCATTGGTTTCAAGCGCTTGAAGGCCGTTCATCTGAACGACTCGAAATTCGGTCTCGGCGAGCGTAAAGACCGCCATGAGCATATTGGAAAAGGCTATATCGGGCTTGAGGGATTTCGTCTTCTTCTCAATGACAAGCGGTTCGCGAAGATCCCCATGGTCCTGGAAACACCGAAGGACAAGGACCTCACCGAGGATCGAATGAATCTGGAAGTCCTGCGAAGTTTGATTGGCAGCACGAGACCTGCCAAACCCGCGCCTGCGCGTTGACACCTTCGTCCACGGTTCGCAGTCTCCCGGCTCTTTCGGCAACGTTCCTGCTCAGTTCCGGAGCGGACGTGTGTGAATGAACTCAACGAGGCATACAATCATGTCAGAATCGACCATCCGAAACGCCGTAATCTGTGGAAGTGGGCCTGCAGGGTACACCGCGGGCATTTATCTCTCTCGCGCCAATCTGAACCCGCTGCTGTTGGCCGGCCCTCAGGTCGGCGGGCAACTCACCACCACGACTGTTATCGAGAATTTTCCGGGCTTTCCAGAAGGCCAGGACGGCAACAAGCTGATGATGGACATGGAGGAACAGGCAAAAAACAACGGTACTGAAATCATGTACGAAGCGGCCACAGGTCTTCGCCGTGAAGGCGATCACTACGTGGTCGAGACGACCGTCGGACCGATCAAGGCATACACTGTTGTCATCTGCACCGGGGCGTCGCCGAAAATGCTGGGTTTGGACAGCGAGCAGACTTATTGGAACTATGGCGTGCATACCTGCGCTGTCTGTGACGGCGGGTTCTATCGTGGAAAAGAAGTCGTTGTTGTTGGTGGCGGCGATTCGGCCATGGAGGAAGCCGGCTACTTAACCAAGCTCTGCGAAAAAGTGACCGTTGTTCATCGCCGGGAGGAGCTTCGCGCCAGCGCTGTTATGGCGGAGCGTGCATTACAGAATCCAAAGATCGAGTTCGCGTGGAATTCAACAGTCGAAGAAGTCCTGGGCGAAGTTGAGGGTGACCACAAGAAGCGCGTCACCGCGATTCGTCTCAAGAATCTCAAAGACGGCACCACAAAAGACGTCCCCGCAACGGCGATGTTCCTGGCAATTGGTCACAGACCCAACACGGACTGGCTCACAGGCGTTGTCGACATGGAGGACACCGGCTATTTGAAGATCGACTCTCACTGCCACACAAACCTGCCGGGCGTCTTCGCTGGCGGCGATGTCCATGATCACCACTATCGTCAGGCGATCACCGCGGCAGGCTTCGGCTGTATGGCTGCCCTGGAAGCGGAGCGATATCTGACTCGTGAGGGGTTGGTGTAGGCCCGGTATATTCCCCATTGATGCCGTGGGCGCCAGGGGAGTGAATCGTCTGATGCGAGCACCATCCGAGCACAACTTCGAAACGATCTGGGGCCACGAGCCCGTCAAACGGCTCGTGCGTGGAATGCTCGCGGAAAACCGCCTGCCTCACGCCCTGCTGCTGCATGGACCGGACGGTGTGGGAAAGCGCTCCACGGCCTTTGCGATCGCGAAAATGATCCTGTCGTCCGGAGCGCGGGTTCGGGAATCCGTGGTTGCCGCACCCTCCGCAAAGTTCGCCTGGAGGATCGAGGAACCGAAGCGCTCGCCCGACGAACCGGGTGACATGTTTGGCGACGATGGGATGGAAGACCTTTTCGGAGATGCCCTTGCCGCTGACGAATCGGAATCGAAGCCGGAACCTTCGGGGCGGGATGAGTCCGTTGCCAGGCCAGCAAAGAAACCAGAGTTGAAAGCCTCCTCGGTTGCTCCCGCATCAACTTCTCCCGCCGACGTGCCGCTGACAGTCGATCCACGTGTCGAGCGAATGGTATCGAAGGCATATCCCATCGAATGGGAAAACGATGCACCAGTCCCGGCAGGGCACGTGGATTTGAACATTATCGAACCGATGCCGAAGTCGAAATCCATCAAAGTGGATCAGGTTCGCATGCTTCAGGATGCCGCCCATGTTCCGCCCATGGAGGGGCGCTACCGCGTGATTCTTGTGTTCGGTGCGGACACGATTACGGGAAGTGCGGCGAACTCGCTGCTCAAGTTTTTGGAGGAACCGCCCTCCTACCTTGTTCTGGTTCTTGTAACAGATCACTATCATCGCATACTTGAGACAATTCGTTCGCGTTGTGCCTCGCTGGTATGCCAGCCCGTTGATCGTGAACTGCTTGTGGATCGACTTGTTGAAGAGGAAAAGGTCGATCCGGCCCTTGCGAAGGTCGCCACGGCGTTTTCCGAAGGCCGGCCCGGTCGCGCCCTGCAAGTCATTGGCGGCAAGCTCCTGGAACAGCGCCAGGAGGTTTTTGACGCCCGCCTTGCGATCGAGCGGGTTGGTTCCGCCGCTTTGCCTCTTGCCGTACAGCGTGCGCTGGGTGCAGCCGGTGGAATTGGCCCGGCCGCTCTCCTCCTCATGAGTCTCGCTCGTGATCGCCTGGTTCGTCAGCTGGCGCCAAAGTCTGAGCACTTGCTGGTTAACGGTGATCTGGCATCGACCCTCGACTCCATGGAGACCGATCCGTCCGCATTGTTCCTGGAGGCGGAACGCCTTGTCGAAAGCATGAAGATGGAAGATCATCCTGCCGTTCCGGCACCTCAGCCGGCGTTGGAACTGGCTTTGTGGCCGGAACCATGACGCACCGGTTTTCAATACTTCTCATGGCGTTTTATCTGGCCGCGTTTTCTTCAGTGAATGCTCAGAAGGAAGAAGAGAAAAACATTTTCGAGAACCTTCGTATGACGAATGCCGAGATTCGTCAAACTTCAGGAACTCTTGTACTGCAGCTCATCAATGCCGAAACCGCAGGTGTCGCACCGGATGGAGAATCCATTGTCGCGCAGCAGGTTGCACTGCAAATTCGCAACAACACCACCGGCGACATGATCGAGCTGGATGCACCCTTTTCCAGGTATTACTATACTGGTGGCGCTCCGGGTGATTCAGAAAGCACCGGCGAACCTTCAACGGAGGAACTGCTTGCATGGAAAGCGGCCATCGACGCCTCAAGTGATGAATACGGCCCCTCCATACCCGATGCGTTATCCGGAGATATGCTCCTGCTCGACCCCGTGAGTGGCGAGCCCCTGGAGGTCAGTCTGGGCCGCGAAGGAATTCTTACCTGTGCAAATCTGTTTTGGAGCCGCCGCCATCAGTGCTTTGTCAGCATTGGTTCCTTCGAGCAGGAAAAGCGCGAGGCCGATGGCGTTTTTCGCATTCGCGGGGAAATGTTCGTCGCGTCGCCGGATTTCAGGAACTGGAACTATCCTGTGCTGTCAAAAGACGGGGAATTCCGAATGGTTTGGGAAAGCAACGAGGTCTTGCCATGAAACGATTTCTGACGGCGCTTGGAATAGTCGCTGTTTCGTCAACTCTTTCGGCTCAGGAAGACCCGGGGGCGAATCGCAACTTCCTCAAGATGCTGGCGGGCAAAGCTGGTGTCGCGGAGTTTATCACGGAAAACTTTGAAGATGGACGAACCGCTCTCACGACAATTGGCGAAGACGAGAACGGCGAGCCGGTCTTTCACGCCATTGGTGGCAAGCTGCTTGTAGACTCCGAAAAACTCTATCTTCGCTGTAATGATCTGACTTACGGCGCGGGCGATGGCCTGCTGGTGGCAATTGGTGACCCGGACCGTGTTGAGATCCGAGCGGAGGGCATGGAGGCGGATTGTTCACGGCTTGAGTATTTCCTGGATACCGGCGATGTCGTTATGCGCGACACGGGTGCGGTTTCTCAGGAGACACCGGAGAACTCAGTCCGTTTTGAAGGCATGCAAACATTCCGGGCGGCACAGACCGAAACCGGTGCCCGGGAAGTAAAGCTTCAAGGCAGCGATACAATCACCGTTTCAATCAGTGCAAAGGAAGGAGGTGAAGGGTTCGCCGGCCTGGGCGACAGTGTCATGATCGAAACCAAGCCCTACCGGACGGAAGCTCCTGACGTGAGCGCTGAGCTGACAACGAGCAACCAGCTCTCCCGTTTTCGTGCGAAGGGCGATGTAAAGATCATTGGCACGGACCTTTCTCTTCTCGCGGAAGAGGTCATTTACAATGCACTTGATGGCACACTCGAGGCCAATGGCCGCATCTTTCTGAAGCGCGAAAACATTGAAGCGGAATGCGGCCGCCTCGTCTACGATCAAAACACCGGCGAGATCACCCTCAGTGTTCTTCCTCTTGTACGAGACCGCGATCCGGAAGGAATCACCATTTACAGTGACTTTGACACGATTCGTTTTGTGATGGAGGAGGGCGGCATTCCCGATACCGGTCTTGAGGGACGGGGAAGCATTCGCTATGAAAAGCTCCCGGAGCCGAAACAGAATGAAGGGCAATCTGAGACCAATGGCTTGCAGCCCGAGCGTGAAATCGTGATTCCCGAGTAGAAACTAAACCCGTTTCTTCTTGTTTCGCCCGTAGTCTGCGAAAATGAACGATCCAAGATTGTCGAGCGATGCATAGTATGCCCTCCCGCGGTTTGCGACCGTCAGTTTGTCGACAAAGTCCTGGAGGTATGGGTCCGACGTGATCATGAACGTGGTAATGGTGATACCCTTGCGGCGGAGGTGCGTTGCTTCGTTGATCGTTTGACTCACGATCTTTGGATCGAGACCGAAAGGGTTCTTGTAAATTTGACCGCCCTCGGTGATGGCACTTGGTTTGCCATCCGTAATCATAAAGACCTGGCGATTCACGGCCTTGCGCCGCATCAGGACATTCTGGGCCAGCTGAAGCCCGGCCTTTGTATTGGTATGGTAGGGTCCGACTGAAATTTTCGTGAGTTGATCCAGCGGCACTTGCGTTGCCTCGTCGCCAAACAGGATGACATCGATGGTGTCTTTGGGATAACGTCGCTGAATGTACTCCACAAGCGACAGAGCCACCTTCTTTGCCGGTGTGATACGATCCTCGCCGTAGAGGATCATTGAATGGCTGATATCAATGAGGATTGCCGTGGCAGTCGATGTCAGATGCTCTGTTTGATACGACTCAAGATCATCCTCGGCAAATTGAAAGCCGTCGAAGCCGGTACGACGCAGTGCGTTACCGATGGAGGCCGTGAAATTGATATCCTGAACGGAATCCCCGAACTCCCAGGCGCGCGTTTCCGCCAGTTTTTCTCCTCCCTGTCCTGAATGGGGAACGGCATGGTCGCCGACCCCACCCTTTTCCAGTCCGGTGAAGATTTCCTCAAACGCCTGCTGCTGAATTTGCACATCGGCACGGCTTGTTGCCTTCACCGCACCCGTTGCGGGATTTGTCTCAAGCAGTCCCTGTTCTTCAAGGTAATCGCGAAACTCCTCAAAACCAATCCCGGTGGCCCGTTCGACGTTGTGACGTTCCCACAGTTGCTCAATGTGGTTCAGAGCGCGATCCACATCGCCCGATGCACGATTCAGCAGTTCCAGAAACAGGTTCGTCATTTTCCGCAGGTTGATTTCCCGCGAGAAGTTCGGATCCAGACTTGTGAACAGAAACTCCATCAGTCACTCAAAGTTCGGGATCCGGGGAAACGGTGCTTTCCCGGACGGGCGAGTCCGCCGCGCCCAGCGCGCTTGTCAGCGCATCATGTCGATCCTGAAGCCCGGCAAGCTCCGGATCGATGGCAATCGCCTTCTCGTAGTACTGCCGCGCCAGCGCGAGATCGTTCGTTTCCCGGTAGAAGTCACCAAGATTACGGTAAATTTCAGCGTCACCCAGACTGAGTTTTTCAGCTTCTTTGAGATGTTTTTCCGCCTCCGGATAGTTCTGGAGCTTGAAAGCCACCCATCCCACCGTGTCGTGAATGTAATCCGCGTCGGGCCGCAGCTCCAGTGCCTTCCGAGCATACTCTTCCGCACGCTTCAGCTCTATTTCACGGTTCGCCCAATAGTAGGCCAGGTTGTTGTATGCATTGACCACAATCCAGTCCGCATTCAGCCGTTCCGAGGCGAGATACTCGTCGATCAGCCCCTCGTAATACCGAGCCGTCTCACCGTCATTTTCCAATTCCCCGTAGGTCAGTGCCAGATCGAAACGAACCTGTCGATTGTCTTCGGCTTCATCCAGCAACGGCAGTAAAATTTTGACCGCACGCGCGGGATCTCCGAGTCCCCTGTAGGTACTTGCTCTTAACGAGCGGACGTCGACGGGCCGATCCACCATGAAGTCTCGAACGACATCGTTCAAGGCCTCATCGATTTCTTTTTCGGACAGCTTCGCATCCACCATCAAACCAATCATCATTGCTCGAAGACCGAAGTCTTCCGGGTCGTTACCGCTGAGTTTGCGTGCAACCTCCAGCGCCTCCTCAATACGGCGCGTGTTGCGGTAGTGATCGATGCGGGCAAGATTGTAGGCGATCTGCGCCTTCTCGTCATTCTCTTCGATATGGTCCTGCACTTTTTCGATCGTCTGATCCGCAAGATCCGATTCTCCGAGGTGCAGGTACACCTCCGCAAGACTTGCTCTGTGGCCCATACTGCGGGGGAGAAGATCCACCGCGTGCTCCAGTGCTCTGCGGGCGCGCTCCCACGCCGCGTATCGCATTGCCAGCACGCCGTAGTCCGAATAAAATCCGAAGAGATCGTTAATGCTGCGCGGCGCCGCCTTCTCGAGACGGTCCAGAGCCGGATCGTCAGCCTGCTCAAAGTACAGGTATGCCAGAAAAAGCTGCGCCTCAATGTCGCCCGGATCGACGGCGAGGACCTGCTCATAAAGCTGCGAGGCTTCCAGCAGGCGTTCGCCACGCCGGTAGAAATCGCCCAGCATTCTCAGTAGAAACTCATCGCCCGGCGCGGCATCGATGGCTCGTTTCAGAAGGTCTTCGGTTGCTCCCGTATCACCTTTTTTTTCGGCAATGGTGGCAAGTGCGAGAAGAGTCTGTGCATCGTCGGGAGCGAGAATCGCGGCCTCTCGGAGCAATTCCTCCGCGCGTTCGACCTTTCCCTGGTCGAGATAAATCAGAGCCACGTCGCGCCAGACCGCGGGATCCTCCGGTCCTGCTGCCAGCGCTTTTTCAAAATACTCGTTCGCAGCTTCCGTATCCTCCATAGAGAGCTCGATTCGCGCCAGCGACAGTAAACTCGGAATATGACGTGGATCGACTTGCAGCATCTTTTTCCGCTGCTCCACGAGTGCGTCCAAATCCTCCGCCCGCAGCAGATAGTTTGCGTACAACTCTTGAATCTTTAAATCCAGAGGGTTCTCTTCACACAACTTCCTGTAAGCCTTGCGAACCGCATTCGCTCCTTCCTGCATCTCCAGAAGGTTCTCCCAGCTCGCCCTTGTTGAGGCATATTCCGGGTTCATGATCAACCCGCGGCGATACAGTTCCAGAGCGTCTTCATACCTTTCCTGACGCTCCAGACGCCGTCCCATATCAACCAGTTGATCCATCAGCCGGGGACGATACCGCACCAGTTGCTCGTACAAGTCCGCGGCGTGGCGAATATCTCCGGTCAGAGCGCTCGCCTCCGCATGCCAGAGAATTGCGTTCATGTTGCGGCTCGTGATCTGCATAATCCGGCCGCAGTATTCCTTCGTTTTCTCCATGTCGCGATCATTGTAGAACGCAATACGGGCCAGGTTTTCCAGCGCGTCGATGTGCCGTGGTTTCACCTCAAGAATTTTGAAATACCAGTCCTGTGCGTCGGAAACGCGATCCCTGTAGACCGAGGCTGTGGCCAGTATCTCCATCGCGTGATAGTTGTCCGGGTCGGCCTCCAGCACCTCTTCAGCGTATTGAATGGCTCGCGGAATGTCATTCTGTGAGAGGGCGGCACGAGCCGCGCGGTTCTTCAGCCAGATGTTGTCAGGATCGCGCTCCACCGCCGTTCGATAGTGCTGCATTGCCTGAGTCGTATATCCCGTCTGGTCCAGCAGAGCGGCACGGATGTATTCCTCCTTCGCACGCTCACCAACGGCATCGAAGACCGGTTCAACACCTGTCATGTCGGCTTCAGGTTCCATGATCGTATCGGGGGCGATCCCTTCCGCCAGTTCGTCGTTGAAAAGGAAGCTTTCCCGAATTTCCGGATTAACGATCATTTTCACGTCAGAATCGGTTGTGACGGCGTCATCCGGTTTCGTGTGCCGGGAGATCAGGAACTGACCGAGCGGAGTCTCCCACATCTCGTCGATGTCACCGGCCAAAGCCGGACTCCGGGGCGTCGGCTTCCTGTTGCCGGTTTTGCGTGACGTTTTCTCGGTCGATACTCTCGCTGTTTTTGTGGGTGTGGGGGTTTCTTCCACGGATTCCTTGTGTGACTCGGTCGTTTTGTCCGAACCGGGTGTTGTGGCACAGGCGGTCAGGCCTGCGAAGGCCACCGTGGAGAAAACTGAGAGAGAGATCCTGCGAAGAGTCACGTGTATACGCTTTCGTTAAGGGTTGTCGTGGCGGGGCGCACGAGCCGACTTGCTCGCCATATCCTGCCATCGATGGAAAAGTTACGCGAAAATCGCGTCAAGGGCGATCCGGGTTTCCTCGGTGCCCTCTTCTGATGAGAGGTGCACAAAGTATTCCTGGTTACCGTTCGCTCCTCTGATTCGAGCCGGAGAAACGCCACGGGTAGCCAGCCCGTTGGATCGAGCGGTTTCCATGACCAATTCCACGGCTCTTCTCCGGTCTTCCGGCCTGGTGACGACCCCACCGGGTGGCACAAGAGCCGGAGGCAGTTCAAACTGAGGCTTAACGAGTAACAGAGCGTCGCCTTCGGGAGCCATGATTTCGGAGATCATCGGTACAGCCTGACGCAGCGAGACGAAGGACAGATCGGCCACAACGACATCCGGCCGCCGGGGAAAATCCACGGGTGCCAGGTCACGGAACCGAGTCTTTTCGCGGCAGGTAACCCGGTCATCTTCCCGAAGCAGGAGCGCCAGCTGGTTCGTTCCCGAATCGACGGCGACCACATGGGTCGCTCCCTGCTCCAGAAGACAGTGAGTAAACCCTCCGGTGGAGGCTCCCAGATCAAGACAGCGTTTTCCGGAGGGATCGATTCCAAAGTCTTCCAGCGCTCCCTCCAGTTTTTCGCCTCCGCGGCTCACATACTTTCGCTGATCCGGCTTCAGAGAGAGCGTGGTGCCCGGTCTTATCAGCTCTCCCGGTTTCTCGTAACGCCTGTTCTCTCCGTGAACCCGCCCCGCCAGAATCAGGCGCCGCGCTTCATCCACCGAAGCGGCGTTTCCCTGTTCCACCAGAAGTTGATCGACGCGTTTTCGAGCCATTTGCCCTTCACCCGGCACGACCATCGCGCAACAGTCCCCCGACGGCGACAGAAATTGCCGATATCCTCCAGGAGAGCCCTTTCTTGGCCAGACTGCTCATTGCGGAAGATGAGGAACGCATGAGGCGATTGCTGGGCATGTTGCTCAGTAATGCCGATCACGAACTGCATCTTGCTGCTGATGGAAAAGAAGCCCTCTCCATGTATGAGGAGCACTCACCAGACCTTCTGATCACCGATCTGCGAATGCCTCAAATGAGCGGCATGGATCTGATCGGGGCAATTCGCGAGCAGGATGCGGAAATGCCCATTATCGTTATCACGGCCTTCGGCAGCATCGAAGCCGCTGTCGATGCAATGCGGGCCGGCGCGACGGATTTCGTGACGAAGCCCTTCGAGGAAGCGCGCATTCGCGTTGCCATTGATCATGCGCTTCAGTCCCGTGAGTTGATTCGGGAGAATACACACCTGCGGCGTGAACTGCGAACCCGTTACGCCTTCGACAGTATTGTCGTCGAAGACAACAAGATGGACCGGGTTCTTGAGCTGGCTCGACAGGTGGCAAAAACATCCTCCACCGTTATTCTCTATGGCGAGTCCGGAACCGGCAAGGAACTGGTCTCACGTGCCGTTCACGAAGCCTCGCCTCGCGCCCGGGGCCCTTTTGTCGCGCTCAACTGCGCCGCCATTCCGGAGAACCTGCTGGAGAGCGAACTGTTCGGCCATGAGCGCGGTTCCTTCACCGGTGCCACCGATGCCCGCCGGGGGCGCTTTGAGATGGCCGATGGTGGCACGCTCTTTCTCGATGAAATCGGCGAAATGGCGCCGGAGCTTCAGGCAAAAGTCCTTCGCGCACTTGAGTCACGCGAGTTCGAGCGTGTCGGCGGAACCCGGACGATTCGAACGGATATTCGAATTATTGCCGCGACGAACAAAAACCTTCGCCAGCTTGTTGCAAAAGGCCGGTTTCGTGAGGATCTCTTCTACCGGTTGAATGTTTTCCCTCTCGTGCTCCCTCCTCTCAGGGAGCGAACACACGACATCCTGCCTCTCACTGAACACTTTCTTGACCGATTCGCGAAGGAAATGGGCCACAAGGTTCCGCGCATCAGCCCGGAGGCGGAGGAGGCCCTTCTCGGTCATCGTTGGATGGGCAACGTACGGGAGTTGCAGAACGTCATCGAGCGGGCCATGATTCTGATCGACGGGGACACGCTGACGGCGGAGCTGTTACAAATCGAGGCGCTGGAAAGCCTGGAAAGCATGTCCCAAGCTGTCGAGGAGTACGAAAAGTCCGGTCCATCTCTTGGAATTACATTGAATTCCAAAAAGGAGTCGGACGCCGGCGACGAAGCGGAGCCGGGCTCGTCGCGATGGCATCCGTTCCGAATTCCGGAAGTGGGTTTCAACCTTGAAGAGCATGAGCGCGCACTCATTGAGCAGGCAATTGAACGTACCGGCAGCAACAAGACTGCAGCTGCCAGAATGCTCGGACTGACACGCGCGACGATGCGCTACAGGCTCGAAAAACACAACATCACCATCGACGAGAAAAAAAAGAAGCCATGAGCACTGAATTCGAGATGGTCCGGTTTCGGTGGAACCATCCGCTCGCCGAAGAGGCGAAACGGATTCGATTCAGGGTTTTCGTTGATGAGCAGCGGGTTTCTCCCTCCATCGAAATTGATGAAATCGATACCTTTGCCAATCACGTCATCGTTTTGAATTCAGCAGGGGAGGGGCTTGGGACGGGTCGCGCCTTCGAACAGCCCGGAAAACCGGAACTTTGGTGCATTGGTCGAATGGCGGTTGTCGGGGAGGCAAGGAGACTGGGTGTTGGGAGGTTGATTATGAAGGAGTTACTGTCTGTTGTGGAGAATCAGGAAAAGGCTCGCCGGATAAAACTCTTTGCTCAGACTCATGCCATTCCCTTTTATGAGAAATTCGGCTTTGAGGTGGAGGGACCGGAGCTGTTTGAGGAGGGAATTCCCCATCGCAATATGTTCCGTACCTTACGGGAACCCTGAGGCAAGCCAGGTTGTCTGTTGAACCGGAACCGGTTATCTCGTTCCGGAAATGGACAATCTCTCAGGAGGTCCCGACATGTCGTTCCGCCATTTGATTGCAGCCACAGGATTGGTTTTCGCCGCTTCCACAGCATCTGCTGGTTCTTCATTTTCCTTCGAGTTTGGAACCGGAGGAACCTATGTCGATCTTGCCTGGTGGAATCCCGACTGGTATCTTGTTGCCGACTACGAAACGCCGACAACCGTGGTGGTCGAGAAGCCGGTCTACTACAAGCCGGTGTTTTGTGATCCCATCTGGGTTGATTACGATGACTACTACTGCGAGCCCGCTGTCGTTGTTCGACGCGCTCGCATTCCCTACTACTATTGTGACCCGTGGAACTACAGCTACAGTTCCTCTTACACAAGCTACGGCTCCTCGTGGTTTTTCAGCTACAGCCGTTCATACTACAGCACTTTCACCTGTGCTCCGGCGTTCAAGCCTTATGCATGGGATTACTGTCCGACACCGGTCTATTACCGTTATCCCACACGGTACCACGCGGGAATTTACTACGATCACTACAACGACCACCACTATGATTACCACGACGACTTCCATCATGACAAAAAGAAGTACGGCCCTTATTCGCGGTCAAAGTACGAGAATCGGCGTGAGGTAAACCGGATCGCTCCATCCCGCCAGGCCCGGCCCCATCGTCCTGATTCGAACGCGGCGGGAGCGGGCGTTCTTGCATCGACTCGTCCCTCTGTCTCCGATCCTCGCGGCGAACCCATACGCCGTGCATTGCCGGCGGGAACCAATCGTCCCGTCGAACCGATTGGAACGACGAACACGCGCAGACCCACTCGCGGTGAGGATTCCGTGCCGGGCGTCGCCACTGTTCTGCCGGGGGGGCGTGACGATTCGCCTCGCAGACCCATTCGTGCCACCGATCCGCGAACGCGGGGAGTGGATGAGGGCCGCAAGCCCGTCATTCGGACGCCTGAGAAGCCATCGGGTTCCGGTTCGGCTGCGACGAGAGGTCGAACAGCTCGGAGACCGCTTGAAGCAACGACACGGAAGCCGACTGTTACCAGAAACCCTCTGGGAAGCGTTCGGAAGCCGACAGCACGTCAACCTTTCAAAGGTGAAACGGTGGCTCGCGGGGGAGCGTTGCCCAGGACGAAGCCAACGACGCCTCGAACCGTCAAGCCGGAGACAGGCGGTTCAGCAAGGTCGCCGGTGCTTCGAACACCGCGTACACGATCCTTGCCGTCTATCGGTGGCCGCGGTTCGACCGGCGCAAGACCTCGCTCCTTCGATCCCATTCAACCTCGGTCTTTCCCGACCGTGACTCCTTCGGATTCCGGGAGCCGAAAGCCCTCCACACGTTCGAGAACATCCGGCTCGAAACGGCCGACTTTTCAATCTCCTCGCGCGGAACCCCGGACATCCGTCAAAAAACCGACTGTAAGAGATTATAGAACTCTTCAGAAGTCAGACAAGAAAAGCCGTAACCAGGCAAAGTCTTCGCGGTCCCGATCAAACTCAATTCGGAAGCCATCCAGCGGCCGTCAAAGTCGAAGCATCAGTTCATCGAAAATTGGCCGGTCCTCTTCATCCAAAAAACAGACACCCTCACGGAGGCGTGATTGACAACCCTCACGGCGGCGACTAACGTAAAATTAAGCAAGTGCGCCGGTAGTTGGTCCGGCCGATCAACCTAAGCGTCTATTCAGGCGCCCCGCCGCACAGTCAAGGGCCCGCTTCGGCGGGCCCTTTCCTTGTGGATCGTCCTTGCACCGGGAGGGCTTTGCGAGCTCTTGGACCGGTCTGTCGACCGCAGGACAAGACCCCCTCGAAGACTCTTCGCGCCGAGGTGAAAACCGTGTTTGAAACATCCCAGTTCTATCAGCAGGCACTCGCCCAACTCGACTCCGTGGCGGAACATGTCGACCTCGACATCAACATTATCGAGCGGCTTCGTTATCCCAAGCGGAGCGTTATTGTCAGCATTCCCGTTCGAATGGATAGCGGAGAAACGAAGGTTTTTACCGGTTATCGCGTTCAGCACTCACTGACCGCCGGCCCGGGCAAGGGTGGGCTTCGTTTCAGTCCCCACGTGGATTTCGGAGAGGTGGCGGCACTGGCGATGCTGATGACATGGAAATGCTCTCTCGTCAGCCTGCCCTTTGGCGGCGCAAAAGGCGGCATGAACTGCGATCCGACGAAGCTCAGTCCAAGGGAAAAAGAGCGGGCCACCCGCCGATTTACCCAGGAAATACTCCCTTTTATCGGTCCGCAGATCGATGTCATGGCACCGGACATGGGAACCGGCGAGCAGGAGATGGCATGGATTTACGATACCTATTCAATGCACAAGGGCCATAGTTGCCCTCAAATTGTGACCGGAAAGAGTGCGGCGCTCTACGGAACGCTCGGCCGCCGGGAAGCAACCGGGCGAGGGGTTGTTTATTGCATTGAGGAGGCGGCCCGCATCAAGGAAATCAATCTTCGTGAATCGCGAGTGATTGTTCAGGGGTTTGGCAACGTCGGCTCGGTGGCCGCGCAGGAGTTGCATGCGCGAGGGTGCAGGATTGTGGGCGTGGCCGATGCCAGTGGGCACTTTCTCTGTCCACAGGGGATCGATCCGCGCAAGCTCTGCGAATATGCCGAAAACAACAACCGCCGCATCGAAGGCTGCGCGGGTCTGGAGAGTGTGACAAAAGAGGAGTTCTTTGCAGCAGACTGCGAAATCGCGGTGCCTGCCGCACTGGAACGGCAAATAGATGAGAAAATCGCGAACAATCTGAAATGCAGGATTCTCGCGGAGGGAGCAAATGGACCCGTGACAATTGAGGCCGATAAAGTCATCAATGACAAGGGCATCATGGTCATTCCGGATATCGTCTGCAACGCCGGCGGTGTTATTGTGTCGTACTTTGAGTGGGTCCAGGACATTCAGATGTTCTTCTGGACCATGGAGGAGGTTGACAGCAGACTCCAGCAGTTGATTCGTCGCGCGTTTGTTGGAATTCACCATTTCGCCGAACGGAACAACTACTCGATGCGTCACTCCGCCCTGGTACTGGGAGTTCGTGAGACCGCCCGTGAGAAAGCGACACGCGGGTTGTATCCATAAGAAAAAACCGGTGCGTCACACAGGTAATCGACGCACCGGTTACTCGTCTGTCTCCGCACTGTCCGCTTGAACTTCAGGCTGGTGGAAGAATAACTTTGTCAATGACATGAATGACTCCGTTGCCCGCCATCACATCGGCTTCCACGACCCTGGCATCGTTAATCATCACATTGCCGTAGGACGATTTGATCGTAACGTCTGAGCCCTGTGCAGTCTCGGCACTGTTCAGGGTGACGACCTTCTCAGCTGTCACTTTTCCCGGGACGACGTGATACAGGAGCACGGCGCGCAATTGCCCGGGATTTGCCGCCAGCGCGTCGAGAGTCTCCTGAGGTACCGCCTTGAAGGCTTCATCCGTTGGAGCAAAAACCGTGAACGGGCCTTTGCCTGTCAGTGTGTCAACCAGGTCGGCCTTGGTCAGCAATGTGGCGAGAGTTGTAAACTGTCCCGCATCAATAGCCGTCTCCACCAGATTTTTTTCCGCCGCGGGAATCAGCACGGTGTCGATCACGTGGACCACACCGTTGGATGCTGCCACATCGGCTTGAACAACCTTCGCACCGCCAATGTAAACACCTTCGGCGTTTGTGCTGATTGGTACGGGAATCTCGGCCAGAGTCGTCAGTTCACTCTTCTTTATAACTTTCTCCGCTTTGTATTTCCCACTCACGACATGGTATGTCAGAACCTTTGTCAGCAGGGCTTTATCCGACTTCAAGGCTTGGAGCGTATCCGCATCCACTTTGGCAAATGCTTCGTCCGTCGGAGCGAATACCGTGAGAGGCCCCGGTTGATTCAAGGCATCAACGAGTCCTGCCTCGCCGAGTAATGCTGTCAGGGTTTCGAAGGAAGAGTCGCTTACTGCAATATCCACAATGGTCTTTTCGGCTTTGTGTGTGCTGCAGTTATCCGCCGCAGCAGTGGAAGAGAAGGCCACTACCACAGCAGCGGCAGCGATTTTCAGAATTGTCGGGAACTTGCGAATGCTCATGGGAAGGAACTCCCTGGAAGAATTGAGGGTGGCCACCTCGCAGAATCCCCTTCTGCAATTCTCTTGCCAGTGAACGAAATGAACGATTTTTTTCGGGGCGGGTGTGTGAGTGGTGGGCCCAGCAGGACTCGAACCTGCAACCTACCGGTTATGAGCCGGCTGCGCTAACCAATTGCGCCATGGGCCCACAGCGCGGCGTCATCATGTCCGCGGCCTGCCCGAGATCAAGGCCAGACATTCGCGGTTTTTCACTATGGCAGACGAGTCACCGAAAGAGGTCCACGTTCATTCCCGCGAGGTTTCACTCGACTCAAAGCGTCGTGCCGCACTGGGCCATTTCACGATCAATCCCGTGGACTGGCAGAGTTCCATTTTCACCAACGAGGTTGTGCCTGACGAGGATTCCCCACTGAAAGGCTGGAGGGGGTTCGGGGCCGACCGGCTTTCCCGTGAGCTCTGGCCCAGTTATGCAAAACACAACCCTATCCTTGCATATTGGGTTGGCCGGCGGCGGGCCCGGCTTGCCGAAGACCTCATCGGACTGCTGCCCTGGGGCGTTCTCATTTTGGTACAGGCCTTTGTCTTCCTGGTGGCCGCGAAGAGCGCACAGGATCTGGTTGCCTGGGCGTGGGTGTTTCTTGTCGTCGCTCCTGTTTTCTCGTCCATTGTTTCGGGGCTTGTTGTTGGCATGCACATTCGCTCTGTTTTTCATTCTCTGCCGCTTGAAGAACTCATGACAACGCCTGTTACAAGTGAAGCCATTGTACAGGGCCTTTCCATGCGACCCCTGGCTGTTCAGGCGTTTGCACATGCCATGTTCATCCTGAGCGGAATTCTCCTCGTAATTCCCGCTCAGGCGCGTATCGATGGGGCTCCCGGTCTCGTCGCCTTTCTTCACTGCACTCTGGTGTCCGTCCTTGGATGGATGCTGCTTTTCTCCGGGAACGAACTGGGGGGAGCGTTTGGAACGCGGGCTCACTTCTCTCTTCGGCGTTCGGCTGATGCCCTTCAACGAATGATTTTCGACCTGTTTTGGGAGGGTTTTCTTCCCTTCGTTGCTCTTCCCGTTGGTCTGGCGGCGCTGACGCTGATTGGCCGTCTTATTCTCGGCAACGAGCTCGTCTGGGTGCTGGTTGCCTTTGGAGGGCTGCTGGTTTTCGGCATTCTGGCCTCTCCTTTTTTACTGGTTCATTATCTTAGAAGCCGCTCTGTTGCCGCCATGCAGTGGACCTGCTCTCATCCGGAAGAGTGGTGGGTGAACGAACTCAACGAGGAGGATCGGCTCGACGGTGAACGCATCGCCTGGGCACCGTGGGCGGATTCCGGAGAGGAGCTTGTTTCGGACTTGCGTTCGTAGGAGAGCATTCGCTGAAAGAAATCATTAAGCTTGTCGTGGAACCATGCCCGCTTACTGGAGATCATGCCAGTGGACCTCAGTATATGCCTTCCCGTCAGTGATAACGAAGGCTTCCTCCGGGATTGCCTGCACCGGCTTGCAGAGCAAAAGAAAGTCTTTCAGGATACTGCGGAAATCATCGTCTTTGATCGCTCTCCGGAGGGAGATGCCCGCATCGTGGCGACAGAGGCGGCAAAGGAGTATTCAGAGCTCTACTATCAACACGAGCCACAAACATCTCCAACGCAAATGATACGCCGTTGCGCGGAGATGGCTCGCGGCAGGTTCGTTTGGGTTGTGAGCGGCCTTGAACTGATTACCCCCGGTACGATGGTCTACCTGCAGGGAATTCTCAAGAGCGAGAAATTTTCAGAAAACCTTCAAGTGGTTGCACTCAACCACTCAAGCATGAGTGTTGGCGGCTCCACCACCTTTACCTCCCATGATCGCATGATGGACGATATTTCTCTCGGATCGGTCGGACACTTCCCCGAGGGACTCAGTCTGTTGGAGTACTTCAACGTGGCTGAACTCCGGTTTCCAGCCTGTCTCGTGCTTAATCGAGAAGTGTTCCTTTCCATGCCCGAGCCAAAGCAGTCTTCCCTTGGTCGCTACGCTCATTTGCAAACCGTCGTGCGGATGTGTGCACAGGGTGGTTCCGCGTTTGCCCCCCGCCTTTGTTTGATGTCGCGGGAGGAAACCGTCGATGACTATGACGATCTGTCGCTTGAGGAAATCCCCCGGCTCTACGAGCAGGCTGTTGAACTGGGATTTCGACAGCGGCGCTCCAGCCGTGCCGTCAAGCGTCACTCCTCCACAACGATTCGTGAATACGTCAGGCATCTCAGGAAAGGTGACTTTGAAAGTACTTCGCCGAAGCGCATGTTTCACTGGCACGGCAGCCACTTGTATTACTGGACAACAATGATCCCCATCTGGTGCTGGTACAGGCTCGTTGGCGGGGGAGGGAAGTCTCCTTCCGGCAGTTAGGCGGGATTGTTTTTGAAAGCGGCGAAGAACAAAACCAGCCAGCCTCCAAGAAGAGCCATTCCGCCCACCGGAGTGACTGCTCCGAATGCACGAATTCCGGTTAACGCAAGTATGTAGAGGCTGCCACTGAACACGAGAATACCTGCAACAAACAGCCATCCCGCGATGCCGGGCGATGTTGACTCCTGCCGGACTGTGGAGAGCCATGCAACCGCCATCAAAGCGAAGGCGTGATACATCTGATAGCGCACTCCTGTTTCGAAGACGGCGAGCAGATCCGGCTCAAGAACCTTTTTCAAACCATGAGCGCCAAACGCGCCCGCGGCGACACCAGTGAAACCAAGTGCAGCCGCAATCATGAGAAACAAGCGTCCGGAGGATGTCACTGTTGAAAGGCATCCTCCAGAAAGTCCTTCATGTGTTTCCATGAACGTTTGTCCGCGATCTCATTATAGGCGGCACCCCGCGACGGATCCGTTCCGGCCATGGGTTGAGTAAAGCTGTGGACCGCGTTCGCGTACTTGATCAGGAGGTAGTCGACATTGTGTTCCTGCATCTCCCGCTCAAAGGCGGCAACCTCATCATCCGGCACATACGGATCGATGGCGCCGTGACAAGCCAGGATGCTGGCTTTGATATTTGCACCGTCCGCCGGACTCGGCGAATCCAGTGAACCGTGGAAGCTTACCACGGCATCGATGTCGGCACCACTTCGTGCCAGTTCAATGGCTCCGGTCCCGCCAAAGCAGTAGCCGATCGCCCCAAGTCGTTCCGGGTCCGTCTGTGGTTGTTGTTTGAGCTCCTTCAGTCCCAGTTGTAGCCGATGCCGGAAATTCAGCCGATCGCCGTTACGAAACTTGCCCGCCCACTTTCCCGCCTCGCCGGACTCGGCGCTGGGTCGAATGCCCTTTCCGTAAACATCGATCGCAAATGCCACGTATCCGAGTTCCGCCAGTTCGCGGGCGCGACGCTTCTCGTAATCTGTCAGTCCGGTCCATTGATGAACGATCACAATACCCGGTCTGACGCCTTCGATGGCGTCGTCATAAGCCAGATAGCCAAGGAGAGGCTCCTCGCCATCCATATACTCGATGTCGCGAGTCTGGATTTCGGCGGTCGCTGTCGCCGTCAGTCCTGCCAGCAAAATTGCCCAGAGCAGACGCTTCATGATTTGCTCCCGAATCAGGTTATGCGCCGAACGGAAGCGAAACTGGCGCCGGGATGGCGGAAAGTCCTTGAGATGTTCACCGGGTTTCCCCCATCCGTTGGTCCGGGCTTGCTGCGCCCAACCAATCACCCCCGGAGGTCAGGGCTTGTCACTCGTTAAAGTCGGCAATCGTACACCGCCAGACGGATTCGGGCGTGACGATCTGTCGGTTCGTGAGAAGGGCGGCGCGCTCTTCTACCAGGACCCGAAACCTCTTCCCATGGCTGATCACGGGAAGGGCATCTACATCTATGATGTGGAGGGCCGGGACTATCTCGATGCCTGTAGCGGTGCCATTTCCACCAACCTGGGTCACGGCCACCCCCGGATCATCGAAGCCGCCCGGCAACAGCTTGAAAAAATCAGCTTCACCTACCGCACCCAGTTCGAATCGAAACCCGCCAACGAACTGGCGGACCTCCTCGCCCGGCTGGGTCCGCCGGAACTGAATCGCGTCTTCTTCGTCAACAGCGGGTCCGAAGCCGTCGAGTCCTGCATCAAGCTGGCACGGCAATACTGGTGGGCGAAGGGCGTCTCATCCAAGCAGTACGTCATTTCCAGGGCACCGTCCTACCACGGCGCGACCCTGGGTGCCCTGTCCTGCACCTCCTATGCACCTTTGAACATTCCGTTTCGGCCCATCCAGATCTATTCACCAAAGGTCTCATCGCCCTACTGCTATCACTGTCCCCTGGAAAAAGAATATCCGTCTTGCGAGATGGCCTGCGCCCGGGAGCTTCAGCGGGCCATTGAGGTCCACGGAGCGGAAAACATTGCCGCCTTCATTGCGGAGCCCTTTGGCGGTGCCTCCACCGGTGCCACGGTCCCTCCCGATGAGTACTTCCCGATTGTGGAGAAGATTTGTCACGAAAACCAGATCCTCCTCATTATCGATGATGTCATGACCGGTTGCGGCCGGACGGGAACCTTCTTCGGGTTCGAGCATTTCGATATCACACCGGATATCGTTGCGGTCTCCAAAGGCTTGTCCGGCGGCTACACTCCCATTGGAGCCTGTATTGCCTCCGGCGAAATCGTTCAGCCGGTGCTTGAAAGCGGCGGTTTCATGCACGGTCACACCTACGCGGGCAATCCGCTCTCCGCCGCGATAGCGCTTGAAGTCATCAAGACGATTATCGACGACAAACTGACAGCCAACTCACGTGTTCTCGGCACCCTGTTGCACGAGAAGCTGCATGAGTTGAAGGAACGTTATCCCTTTATCGGTGACGTTCGGGGCCGCGGGCTGTTTGCCGGCATCGAGTTCGTTCGGGATCGAACACGACGCGAACCCTTCCCTCCCGCCATGCAGGTTGGCCAGACAGTCACCCGTCTTGCAAGAGAACAGCACGGCCTGGTTCTTTATCCCAGGCGTTCCATCTACGGCCTGAAGGGCGATCATGTTCTCATCGCTCCTCCTCTTATCATTGATGAGGAAGGCGTGCTTGAGTTGATTCGCCGATTCGACGGCGCGCTCGAAGAGGCTCGGGAATGGCTTGAATCCGAGATGGTTCCCTGGACGGACGCGATTCCCGATCGCACCACCGAGCGTTATCAGCAGGTCGAGGACCTCCCTGAGACGGCGCTCGGACAACTGGACGACGATTTCGAGGTCAGTGGTGCCAACGTAACCGGCGATATGGATCAGGAGGGTTTGGAACTTCCCCTGACTCAGCAGGGACAAGACGAGGTTTCCGAAGAGTGATTGATCGCGTTCGGGACCTGTCCGAGGCCGTCAATGAACACGTCCGTGGTGGCCAGACCATCATGGTCGGGGGTTTTGGCCGAGGCGGGGTTCCCTTTAGCATCCTGGAGCATATGGCCGGCTCCGGCAAAGCTTTTCAAGACCTGACTCTGGTCAAGAACGACGCAAATGAGCCGGATCTTGGTATTGGAATGCTGCTCAAGCGTGGCCAGGTGAAGAAACTCATCGCGACCCATATCGGTCTGAATCCGGACTTCATCGGTCAGATGAACCGTGGCGAAGTTGAATGCGAGTTGGTACCGCAGGGTATTTTTGCCGAGCGCATCCGGGCGGGAGGAGCTGGAATACCCGCATTTCTGACAGACATTGGAATCGGGACCGTTGTCGCTGAAGACAAGCCAACTCATGAACTGGATGGCCGGACATTGATTCTCGAGAGAGCGCTACGGGGTGATGTGGCACTGCTCTGCGCCGACATTGTTGATCGCCAGGGCAACTGCTGGTGGAAGGGTTCAAATCGCAATATGGCTATCGTGATGGGAATGGCCTGTGACCGGGTGATCGTGGAAGCCCGGCGCATCGTTGAGTCCGGCGAAATCGAACCCGAGAATGTGCAGCTTCCCTGCGTGTGCGTCGACGCTGTGGTCCAGGCAAAGGATCGCGGACATATTCTTGAAGGACGGCATTTTTGAAACCGGACGAGGAAATTATCGTTCGACGAGCCGTGCGGGAGCTGCGTTCCGGCATGGTCGTGAATCTGGGCATTGGAATGCCGACGCTTGTTCCATCGGTGATGCCGCCGGACCTTGAAATCGCCATTCATTCCGAGAACGGTTTTGTCGGGATGGGCGCCCCGGACTCCGGAGGGACACGGGACAGCGACGTTATCGACGCCGGTGGGCGTCCCGTGCACCTCGTCAAAGGCGCCGCTGCATTCGACAGCTTAATGTCCTTCGCATTGATTCGCGGCGGAAACCTGGACGTTGCCGTTCTCGGTGCTTTTGAAGTCAGTGTTTCCGGTGATCTTGCCAACTGGATGATTCCCGGCAAACTGACACCGGGCATGGGTGGAGGAATGGAACTCGCCCAAAAGGCCGGTCATGTCATTGTCGTCAGTCGCCATCTTGACAAGCATGGCCGTGGCAAGCTCGTTGAAACGTGCTCCCTCCCGCTCACGGCCAAAGCCTGTGTGAGCACTCTCATCACCGAGCGAGCCGTGTTTCGCCTCATCGATGGCCGCATGACCGTTTGTTCGATCCACCCGGACCAGACGGAAGAGACTGTTCGCGAAGGCATCGCAAACGTTGAGTTTTCCGATTCGCTGGAGCCGTGGTAGTTAACCGCTCTTCCAGTTGCCTCCGGATCGGTCCTTCTCCAGCTTTTCCGACCCGGCCGCCGGGCGGCCGTTGATTTTTTCCGCGGGACGACCTCATGAGTGCACTTCCGGCGCAAAGCGATTTACAGGCTGCCATTCTTGCAAGACGCAACTGGGCTGTAGAGCGCCTCGGCGCCTGGGTGCGCCACGGCAGTGTTCTGGGCCAGGAGCTGCAGGCCCAGGAGTACATCGCTGATGTCTACGAGGAGATCGGTTTTTCCTCGCGTTTTGAGACCATCGATATTGACGCAATATCAAAACTTCCAGGCTATAGCCCCGTCGACTGGTCCTATCATAACCGTCCCAACGTTGTGGGATTTCATGATCCACCGTCGTCAAAAGGGCGTTCATTGATTCTGAATGGCCACGTGGATGTTGTCAGTCCCGAGCCCTCCTCCCTGTGGACGTCAGATCCATTCGGGCCGCGTGTGGTGAAAGAGGAAGAAGACGGCGAAACCTGGATGTACGGACGTGGCGCCGCCGACATGAAGGGCGGCTCCATGTGCTACCTTTGGGCTCTTGCCGCTCTGGGGGACATGGGATATACACCGGCGTCGAAGGTCATTCTCCAGTCTCCCATCGAAGAGGAATGCACGGGCAACGGCGCTCTCGCGCTTTGCGCCAACGGTTACACGGCGGATGCCTGCCTGATTCCAGAGCCCTTCGCTGAATCGATTCTGCGCCGTCAGGTCGGTGTGATGTGGTTCGATGTCAGAATCGTCGGAAAGACGACACACGTTCTGGGAACCGGTGCGGGAGTGAACGCGATTGAGAAATCCTGGGTGATTATCCAGGCATTGCGGGAACTCGAGGTTGAAACGAACGATCCTGATCGCGTGCCCGATTCGTACAAGGACATTGAGCATCCCATTAATTTGAACGTTGGAATCATCACCGGGGGTGATTGGGCAAGCACCGTCGCGGGGGAGTGTGTAACCCGCTTTCGTTTCGGTCTGTTTCCCGGCGAATCCTTGTCTGATCTGAAAAACCGCATTGAAAAACGCGTTCGGGAGGCCGCGGCCGTGGATTCGTGGCTTAAGGATTTTCCACCGACAGTGAATTACGTTGGTTTCCAAGCGGAGGGCTGTGAATTTGATGTCAGTGGTGATTTCGGAAAAGCACTCCGCCAGGCCCATGGCAACTGGCGGGGGAGCGAACCCGTCGAGCTAACGGCCACTTGCACAACGGATGTGCGGTTTTTCAATCTCTACTACGACATTCCCTCAACGTGTTATGGTCCGAAATCCCGCAACATTCACGGTGTTGACGAAAAAGTAAGTATCGATTCCATGCAGCGCGTCACCGAAGTCATGTCTTCGTTCATTGGCGACTGGTGCGGATTGGAGAAGCGCGGATGATGAAACTCCAACAGCCCGTGGCCATCGTCTCTCCCGTCCGCACACCCATCGGGAAGCTGGGCGGAATGCTGGCCCGCGTGGAGCCGTATCTGCTCCTCGCCAGTGCGTTTCGCGGGACCATCTTTCGTTGCTACGAGCAGAGTCAGAAGTTCCGGGAAGTCCTGAAGAAAGAGCTGAGCGAGAGCGATGAGGACGCGATCGAGAAACGGCTCGGCACTCAGGAACGGGTTGCCTTGAAAGGAATACTGCAGGCGGACGAAGTCGTCGTTGGTAATGTTCGCAACAGCATTGGAAACATTGCGCGTGTCGCGGCTCTCGAAGCCGGACTCTCAGAGGAAATTCCCGCAGCCACCATTGATCGTCAATGCGCCTCATCAATGGAATGCCTTGCCATCGCCGCCGCAAAAATCAACGCCGGCCTTGCGAACAAGATTCTTGTCGGTGGTGTCGAAAGTGCCAGCCAGGCGCCGTGGTTGTATCAAAAAACATCTCGTCCTTATGGCTACTTCGAGCCCAAACCCTTTACCATTCGCATGTCCTCTCCCCATGTTGGTGACCCGACGATGGGCGAGACGGCGGAGACCGTTGCGGACGAATACAATGTCACGCGCGAGGAAATGGATGCATTCGCACTTGAAAGCCATCGCAAGGCCGCTGCCGCCCGCGAAGGCAGACAATTCGCCGCCGAGCTCTGGACGCTCTTGAACGATGGCAGCGGTCAGGCCATTCCGATCGACGCGCTCGACGAATGCGTTCGTCCCGATACGTCCCTGGAGAAACTTGGCAGGCTTCCGGCCGTCTTTCGAAAGGACGGTCGCGTCACTGCAGGCAACAGCTCACCTCTCAATGACGCTGCGGCATCCTGTTTCGTGATGTCCGCGGAGGAGGTTGAACGAGAAGGGCTTCAGGTGGACGCATGGATTCGCGGAGTTGGCGCCGTCGGACTCGATCCCAACCGCATGGGACTCGGGCCTGCCATTGCCATTCCGAGGCTCCTTCATGACTGCGGTCTCGGCATGAAAGACATCGATCTTTTTGAAGTCAACGAAGCCTTTGCCGCCCAGGTCATCGCCGTTCGTCGAATGATGGAAAAAGAGGGAAACCCGATTCCCGATCAAAAGCTGAACGTGAACGGCGGAGCGATCGCCCTGGGTCATCCCCTGGGCGCAACCGGACTCAGGATTACGATCACTCTTGTCTCAGCACTTCGCGCTCGCGGCCTGAAGCGCGGGGTTGCATCCCTGTGCGTCGGCGGAGGTCAGGGAATGGCCCTTCTCGTGGAACTTCCGGGCTGACATCACGCCCGGTTTGACTGACATTTGAAGCAGCAGGCGCTGGAAAGGACATCAGCCAAATGGCAACAGCCACCATCACCAATGCGGAACTTGCGAAGCGGCGTCAGGACGCCATTCCCAAAGGACCCTTCAACATTGCTCCCGTCTTCGCGGAACGCGCCGAAGGCAGTCACGTCTATGACGTTGAGGGGAACGACTATATTGACTTCTGCGGCGGCATCGGAGTCATCAACGTGGGACACAACCACCCCCGCGTCGTCGAAGCCGTCAAGGCACAGGCCGATCGTTTTCTCCACACGTGTTTTCACGTGGTGATGTACGAGGAATATGTGCGACTTGCCGAACGCCTCAACGATCTCGTTCCCATTAACGGTCCCTGCAAAACCGCCCTGTTCAACAGCGGCGCGGAGGCGGGGGAGAACGCCGTAAAGATCTGCCGGTCATACACAAAACGGCAGGGCGTTGTCGGTTTTGAACGCGGTTTCCACGGCCGCACGCTTCTCGGCATGACCCTTACCGGTAAAGTGAAGCCCTACACAGCCGGCTTCGGTCCCTTTGCGCCGGAAGTTTACCGTCTTCCTTATGAGCCGTTCTTTGCGAACCCCCGGAATCATACCGATGCCGAGGTCGAGAAACTCTGCAACGAGGCACTCGGCAAACTGTTCGCCTATCACATTGAGCCCGAAAACATAGCCTGCCTCATGGTCGAGCCGGTGCTGGGCGAGGGTGGTTTCCATCCGTTGCATCCCGTCGGCGCCCGCATTCTCGTTGAACGCTGCCGCGACAACGGAATTGTGTACGTCAGTGACGAAGTGCAGTCAGGTTTTGCTCGCTGCGGCGCGATGTTCGCCATCGAGCGCTACGGTCTCGAACCTGATATGGTCGCCATGGCCAAATCTCTTGCCGGCGGTATGGTTCTCAGTGGCGTAACCGCTCGAGCCGATATCATGGAGGCGCCGGGCATCGGCGGCATTGGCGGAACCTATGGCGGCAATCCGCTTTCCTGCGCCGCGGCGAACGCCGTCATCGATGTCATGACGGATGAGAATTTGCCCCAGCGCGCCAACGAGATTGGCGAAAAGGTCATGGCATTGTTCGACAAGTTTGTATCGACTTATGACTTTGTCGGAGAAGCCCGCGGTCTTGGCGCAATGTGCACGTTCGAGGTTGTCGACAGCAGTGGCAGTGCCGACGCGGCAAAGGCGGGTCAAATCTGTACCGCTGCTCGTGAAAACGGCCTGTTGATCATGACCGCCAGCGGCAACTGCATCCGCACGCTTATGCCACTGACCATCGACGACACCGACCTGGACAAGGGCCTCGCGATCCTTGAGAAAGCCGTCGCTTCTGTCGCTTAGTACATAGTCCTGCATGAACATCCGGTTGTAGCCGTGAAATGAATAATTTGAGGGACGGGAATGGATTTGTTCATTCCCGTCCCTCTCTTTTTGGGAAAACCACTCGCTGACAAGCCTGATTGGCCTCAATTCACATTCCCTGCTCAAGAAATCCGGCGTAACCACCTGTTCCAAAAGCCTCTCGGAAAGCGGAAAACACAGTGGTTATGTAATTTTACAAACAATTATAAAGCATACATGCTTTCTCTTGCCCTCAAGAAATAAATTATGCACATTTGATGCATACTAAGGAGAGGAGTAAGTGAAATGCTCAAGTTCAAACCGCTTGCGCTGCTGACCGCAGCAACCATCGCAGGAGCATCCGTTTATGCCCAGGAAATCCTCATCGCCTCAAACGTGGTCGCCCCGGGTCACAGGTACTATGGCGCTGACTACAATCCGCGCATTTCCGGATGGCAAATACGATACGAACGAGGCAATCCGTCCGATACATATGCCAGAACCGGAGGAAGTCCCGACACTCTTGGGCTGGAGTTTCTTCTGACGGGCACGGGAGCGACTTTCTCCAATCTTCGCGAGGGCGATATGTGGTTCGCCGCGGCTGGTGACCAGTACATGTTAAGTTTCAACTCTTCCCCCCTGAGTGAGAAGTTCGTCAAGCGACTCACCGGAGACGGACTTTCCTGTACGCCTCTCATAGTCGAGGACATGGTGTCTCATGAAGAAGCCGCATCGAACGACCCGCTCTTCGTGTTCCCGTTCACCATACCGGTCACAACCGCAACCGGCCTCCGTGTTTCAGACACCGGGAACATTTCCGTGTCGAGTTGCTCACCCGGTTCACACTTTCTGAATTCGTCGGTGGAGCTCCCGGTTTCAATCGCGTCTCCCGATGACTTTCAGGATGCAAGAATTGCCCGAAGTGCACTCGGCGCCTGGGTCAGCTACCTCGTTGACAGTACCGACGACAAACTCTATTTCACCAGGAACCTTGGGAGTTGGGAGGATCCGAACTGGGAGACTCCGGTCCTGGTTACTGACAAAATTCTCTTCGCAAACCCCACCGATAATCGAAACTATGATATCGATTCGACGCCCTACGGAACACGATTGGTCTATACCACAAAACCCGAAGCACCCAACTTTCACTATGGAATACATGTTGTTGCGGATTCCACCGGTGTGACCTCGGAGGGATTCACAGGAACTGTTTATTCAGATACGCTCATTTCTCATAGTCCTGAGATTCTGATGCGGGGACCCGACAACGAGGATGTTTTTGTTGCCTATGAAACGACCAACGGATCAGGCGATCAATTAATCGCGGTGGAAAACAACAACAGCCTTGTAATCACCGTGGACGGCGATCTTCCCACCCTCGAAATGGATGCTCAGGGCAATGTGTGGCTCTTTTATGTCAGATCCTCGAATCTGTACGCGCGAAAAGTCGCTGCCGGTGGCGACAGTCTGACCTGTGCCACGGCGCTGACGATACCCTGTGGAGACTCCGCGTTTCTTCCAGGCACCGGATCGGGGGAGAAGCTGCCGTGCTTCTCAAGTGATCCTGTCCGGGGACAGTGGGTCGAGGTCACGACACCCGCGCAGACCACGGCCACGGTCAGCGTGACAGACCACGATTTCAGTCTGTATGCGGGCATTGGTGCCTATAACAGCTGTAGTGACGTTTCTCCATTCACGTCGGACTGTCAGACGAATGGATTTGCCGAAGTGATCGTGGATAATCACACGAACTCTGCAGTTACGCGGGTGTTTCTTGTGAACGTCCACACGGCCGCGAACGGTCCGGAAGTACAGGTTGTATGTGAGGAATTGCCCGCGACAACCTGCGCGGCAGCGGTCTCCGCCGTCTGCGGAAACACTTTCGACAACACCTTTGGTTTTATGTTCGACGGAGGACCGGACAAGCTTCCCTGCCTTGCTTCCGACCCCGTTAAGGGATATTGGTTTGAAGCGACTGTTCCTGCAAACACGCAGATGACCGTGACGGTGATCGATGTCGATCTTAGCTCGTCCGCGGGTGTCGGATCATACGCCTCCTGCTCGACTGCCCTTACAGCCTCCAACTGCAGCGATACCGGCGAAGCGAATTTGGTTTACACAACTGGTTCAAACTCTGAGGTTGTTTACTTCCTCGTCAATGTCCACGAGGCGGCAAACCCTCCGGAAGTTCTTTTCACCTGCGTGCCCTGACTTTGTCTTCCCGACTCGCACCGGATGCCCCGCACATGCAGCACGGGGCATCTTTCTTTGTGTTACTCTGCACTGAATCTCACCAATGCACCTTCCAGAATGGCAGTCCTTGAAAAGATCGGCACGACGGTTTCGATGGGAAACCCGAGGACGATGACGTTCTCTGTTGCATAGCCCGCAATATCTCCGTTCTCGCCATACTCGAAAATCGTCTCCGCGTCGTCTGAAGGCCAAAACGACTCCGGCTGTTCAACCCAATAGACCGGATCCTCGACGTTGGTTTCCTGATCGAGCCATTGTCCGAAATTGAACACGTTCGACTCTGGAAAATATCCATCCTTCCAGGGTGGTGAAGGGAGGTGCCGTGGCGAGTAATCAACGAAATGTCTGTGTGCGCGATTCAAGTCCTCAAATCCGAGCGCTTCATTGTTCGTGCGAACGCTGTTGATCGCCGTTGAGTCTCGAATGTAGCTGTCAATACCCAGAATCTCACGCGCAAAAGCGCGGCTGTCGTCATTTGCCAAAGGCCCGTCCATCAGGTCCTCCGCCACGTACGCACCACTGATGAGCAATTTGCCACCGTTACCAACGTGATCCCTCAATCGTCGCCGTGAGTCCGCATCGATAACCTCGAACTCGTGAGACATGCGATCGGGAGCACCTTCCGTTTCAATTCCCTCGTAAGGGGCGACGGTGCGCTGTTCGCCTGCGACCCAGTCGATCAGCCCGTATCGCTCATCGACTGCACCTGTTGACCATGCACTCGATGTCGCGGAATCGAATGATTGCCCCATGCGTGCAAACTCACGTCCATGCACCACAACGTGATTGAAGAGATTGCCGGGCTCCAGACGGTCTTCCATGTTGCTGCGGCTCGCACCACGACCCGGACCTTCCAGATCGTTGTACCAGACCGCGTCGAAGTTGAAATCGACCTGATTGCCACAGATTCCATAGTTGTTGTGATATCCCACGCCCGGATCAGTCTGGCGCATGAAGCCTTGTGCGTCTTCCTCGTCGAGGATTTCCGCACCGCTGATACGGTCGAATCCGTCTACAATCAGGACCGGTTTCCTGCCGGCCACGGAGCAAACGCCAACGGTTGACGTTGGAAGCGATTCGCCTCCCGCGTTTGCCGCGGTGACCTTGAAATAGTAAGTTTGTCCATCCTTCAGGCCGTCAAATACAGCCGTGGTTGCCTCCACGTAACGGCCATTGTCGAACCCGTTCCCATCTTCACTTGTATAGACGATATAACCATCCGGCGTTGCCGTTGGTTCCAGCTCGTCCTCCACCGGAGTCCAGGAAATTTGCACGCGGCCTCCGGCCAGAGCCTTTGCATAGACATTTGCCGGCTGCAGCGGCTGAATCACCGGATCGTATCCGTTCGACCAGCCGACAAATCGCACGATAGCCCTGTAAATCGCACGTGACATGTCTCTCTTGAAGCGCGGATCCGTACCGTATTTCATGTCATTGAAGTTGTGATGAGACAGAAGCTCCAGCAGAGCCGCGGGCATATTGGGGCGTCGCGCCTCTCCATAGCCTGTATCCCACAGCCTGCGCATGGCCCAGGTGCTCGTATACTGTTCGCGGGCCGTACGAGCGATTTCCGAATGGATCAGCGACATCAGATCGCGGTTCAGAAACCGGCTGCGTCCATCGGGGAACGTGTCGTTCCCTTCATCATCGCGCACACTGTAAATCGACAAAGTGCCGATGAGTCCGTCTTCATCGCCGCCGGCATCCGTATGCCAGCTCAGCATGGCATCGATCGGCACCCCCAGGCCTGGATTATCGCGATCGAAATTCGGCCCGTTGGGTGTTCCCTGGATGTAGTTCGCAAACTCCCCCCGGGCCGTGATGTCCTGATTGTAGTTCTCGTGAAAGTGCCCTTCGTTTTGAGGTGTGTTGTACACGAGATCCGGCGGAGCTCCTGCGTACTGCGTCCAGTAGCGCGCCGCTTCCGCATAGCGGGGCTTTCCGCTGCTCAAGTCATCCGGTGAAATGTTTCCCATGCCTCCACCGAACTTCACCGCATCCGCTGAAATGAACGTCTCTCCAGTATCAGCCGCCGCCGCGCCTTCCGAAGTAATCGTAACGCTGCCGGTTTGCTCATTCGCTTCTTCCTCAAAAAACCATGTCCCGATGTAGACCCACGTACTGCCCGCCACCTGCTGATTCACACGCACTGTTGTTTCGCCCCCCGCATGGCGCACGGTTACCGGCACGGAAGGGCTGTTGTTCGGCAGATGGTCCCATGACATGTAGACCGCATATTCGCGACTGCGGGGGATGTAGGGTACAAACGTGGCCGTTGCCGGAGCGCCTGGATCCATCAGGGCTCGCAGCGATGTTCCCATCGTGAATGGCTGATCCAGGTTTCGCAGCGCCACAGGCCGTCCGCCAAGCCATCCGTCCCCTCCGAGTTCCCATGTCCCACCCTGCAGAAAACGGGATTTTGTCGATTGCACGTCGTTGTCGACAATAACCTCCGCCGTGTTGTAATCCCGCTCGCGTGTCATGAAAACCACGGCCCCGGCATTCTCCAGCATTGGGACCAGAAACGGATTGATGTAGGACTGGGTATAGAGATCTTCCACGACTGTGTACACGCGCGCCCGCTGCAACTGCCAGCGGTTCTCCTTGTGCCATGTCCATCCGTGGGATGGGGACACAATCAAGTGCTTGCCCGCGAGACCCTGTGTTCTTTCCGGTCCTGCGTAGTCAGGCCTCGAAACGACCGGTTCCGCCAAGTGCTCCGTCGGAGCCACTGCCTGCCGCGCTTGAATGAGCTCCGGTGACGTCACATAGTCGTCGAGCGAATACGTTCGCGTCTGGCCTCGCGCCGACCTCTGTACCATGATCTGAACCCGTGGCGCCTCTTCACCGGTCGCGGTTTTGATGACCGTCGACATCAGCGCCACCAACTGTGCCTTTGACTCAAGCGACCACGGCCGTTCGCCGATGGCATCATTAACGGTGACCACATAGGCACTTCCATCTCGTTCGACCTTCTCGATCTTTGTTCGTTGAGGAATAAGAACATCGAACGCGGCTCCGTCATCCGGTAGAGCCACCAGCCCTTGCAGCGCGTCTTTGATTATTTCCGGCGATGGCTGCCGTGCTTCCCCTGCGACTGGAGCGCTTTGATTTTGCGCCGGCACTCCCAGCGGCAACAGAACCAGTATCAGGACTGCAAGAAACCGGAGTTTCATCGGAGAACCCGCCTTTTCATGAGTAATTGTTCACCTCGGACCAAAGTAAGCGGTCACATTGAGCAAGAGCGGTCGGGGGCTCAACCCGCAATCCGGTGAATTCATCACACCGGACGGATCACATCTGGAAATCTCTACGGAATGAACTCGGAATGAGCCCTAACGGACAATGTATGCCAGAGCCTCCACCGCCTGCTCGACGGTTTCCACGGTCAGCTGAGCCCTTTGAGACAGTTCCTTCAATGCATGGATGTGTTCCGTTTGCCGCACGATGACGACCGGCTTGTTCATCGCAATCGCCAGCGACGCGTCCATCGCCGTGTTCCACTGTTTGTATTTGCCGCCGAACAGCGCGACCACGACATCCGCCCGGGCCATCAGCACACGAGTCCGCAGATTGTTCACCTGTGACGCTGTCTCGTCCTTCCAACGCTTGCTGGGTTGTTCTCCAACAATAGACTCACCAACATTGTCTGACAGATCATGATCCTCCTGAGGCCCGACGCAATCGAACGGTAACCCTCTCTCGTTCAGGGCAGATCGAAACTGCTCGCGCCAGTTGTCATGAATTTGACCTGCCAGATAAACTGTGAAACGCATGAGTCATCTCCCGAAAGTAAGCGGAATAACAAGCGCAGCATTGGACAACGGCTGACGGGCCTCAACCGTCAATCCGATCTGGCAAGTGGCAATCGAGTCACTTGATGCTGGAACCTCTGAGACTGGTCTCGCTGATCTCGGCACGAGTCTCCTCTTGAGAAACCACTCTGATCACGGGCTGGCGCACCAGAGCATCAGCCCGTGAATTCCCTGATATTGCTGCAAAATTCATCGGGCGAGATCCATTTGTCCCTATGGCTCAATACTTGATCCTGACATGCAGAAGCTATTCGAACAGGGTGGATGAGTTAAAGAGATGGGAAACATGGCAAGCATCGTCCGGCCGGCGAACCTAAAGACTCCTCTTGAAAGTATTAACAGTCATAAGAGTGAAAGTCTTCCCGCCGGGTATCTCATCAAAGACAATTACAAGATCGTCAAGTCAATTGGACGAGGCGGAATGGCACACGTCTATCTTGCCAGACAACTGAGTCTGGATCGTGACGTTGCCATCAAGGTTCTCAGTCCCCGTTTTTCCTCAAGCAGACAGTTTATCGATCGGTTCAAGGCTGAATCGAAGGTTATGTCGCTCCTCTCCCATCCGAATATTGTGACCGTCCTGGACTGTGGAACACAAGACGGCATCTACTATATCGTCATGGAATTTGTGCGTGGTTGCACACTCGACAATCTCATTTTGCAGAACAAACTCAAAGACCGCGACTGGACTCGCATCATCCGGTCCTGCTCGGACGCCTTAAGCCATATTCACGGCAGGCGGCTTGTTCATCTCGACATGAAGGCATCAAACATTCTGATTGGCGAGGACGGTCAGGTTTATCTCGCTGATTTCGGTGTGTCCCGCCTTGCCGGTCGGGTGGTTGACACTGCTGACGCGAATTCATCGTCGGGAACGGCAAGCTACATGTCGCCCGAGCAACGCCGCGGAAGCTCCCGCCTCGATCAGCGGTCGGACGTATTCTCGCTCGGTGTGACCATCCACAAGATGCTTACCCGCGAGTATCCCTCCTGTATGTCGGCCGCCCCTTCATCCATCAATCGGCGGTTGCCGGTTGGCGTAAACGAAGTGATTTGGAAGGCTCTGGGGGAGAGGCGGGAGGATCGTTTTCAAACTGTCAAAGACTTCTGCGACAGTCTTCTCATTGCTCTTCAAACCGATCCTGTTTCTTCCGCTCAAACTCCGCCTGACAGGCGAACGGATTCCACCACAGCGTCAAAAATCTCACTGCTCGACGGCATCACGAAATCCACTCCGCGACGACCTGCTCCAAAGCCCGTTGCCGGCCGGAAGTTCGGAACGAAGGCGATGATTGGCGGAAGTATGGCCCTTCTCTCAATTCTCCTCCTTGTGGGCTTGATTGTTGTTCTTCTCGACGGAGATAGCGCCACTGTTACGCCTCGAACGACATCGGTGGTGGAGACAAAACCGCTTCGCTCCATCGAACCTCCCGCTCCCGTCCGGCCACAAGATTCAACTCCTCTTCTCGATGAAGCGCCCGGAGAAAGTAAGCCCGTCGAAACTCACTCCGACATCGCGGAACCGCTTGTTCAGCAGGAAACGTTCGATCCCGAGGTTTTCCTCGGGAGGCCCGATTCACCAATCGTGGCTTTGCCGGCTTCACCTTCACTGACGACCGGCTTCAACAGGTCGGATCACTGGGCTTACCTCGCACTCAGAATTTCCCCCGGGAAGTATGACTACAACTTCTACACCGAATCCGGGGAGTGGACTCACGACGTGCATAACCCCGAATCACGAACCGTCCGCGAGAGCCGAACCTCGATCCTCAATGTGCCCGGCGGGTCCCGGGATGAGCGGGGAGAAAGAGCGCCATGGCCGAAGGTCAACGACTCCACCGGAGAAGTCATTTTTCGTTTTCAAAACACCAGTGATGGCAAAGCCTATGTTCGAGGCGACTTCAACAACTGGGAAATGCATGAAGTGTGGAGTTTGAAGTAAGAACGAGTGGCGAGACAGGAGGGAAAATCCGTCCGGGCCGGGCCTGCGTCAGAACAGCGAGAAACCTTCCATGAAACCCAATCTCACCCCGTTAGTCATCGCAGTGGTTTTCCTCAGCCTCGCCGCACTCATCGTTGCTCAACCAGGTGAAACTTCATCTGACCCCGTTTACCTCATCGGCAGTTCCAATGGCCGATCCGCTGCAGGCGAGACATTTCCCCGCCTTGACGGCTCTGCTGAGACCCATACCGCGCGCAGCCATGGACTGTTCGAAACGAACATGCATGCCCGAATCGGTGAAACCACGCACGGCAATAAAAACGGTGCACTCTTCGAGGACTCAAACGATCGGGGCCGGTTTGGAGAAACGGATTCAGCCGCTGATTTCGTTCTTCCGACGCCTCCCTGGCCCTCCTGGCTCGACAGCAGACTCCTGCACCCCGCCGTCGTGAGCGATCCTCGGAACGGAAAGCCCGGTCTCAGGGTCAGGTTCTATTCCCGTCACGCTCAAACAGTTCACTGCGTGGGAAGCTGGGACGGGTGGGCCGGCGAAACGGATCTTGTCGGCGATACCGTTCACCGTGCCGAACCGACCGCTGTTCCTGACGTTTACGAATACCACATTCCCCTGACCGGTCCCGGCAGACTTGAATACAAGTTCGTGCTCGACGCCTACAGCTGGATATCCGACCCGAGCGTTATCGACACCAACGAAGCGGGCCATACGACCATTGATATCCACACTGACCGCAACATCGTTTACGCGAACTTTCAGCCGCGATTCAGCGGAAAAACAGCTTCTCCGGAAAACGTCTTTGGCCTGTCGGGAAACCTCGCGTGGCTTCACGAACGAGCCGAAGGATTCAGCCAGGCCAGCATGTCTGACAAACCCATGCTGTGGGTCATCACCGTACCGGGCTCCGATTATGGTACCAGGTTGATGAAAAGCATCAACGGCACACCCGAAGTGACCGAAACCCTCAGGAACTACATCTGCCTCGAAACACCCGCCTCCGACGTTCTGGATATACTTCAATCCCAGGACATCGGCGCACTTCCCTGCGTCGTCCTGGTCGACAAAACCTACAACGTCGTCTGGCAGGAGACCGCCCCCTCGCTCGAAGAAATCCACCAACAGGCATCGAACATTCTAAACTGATCGGTCAGGTCGAATCTTGCAAACGCAGACACGCGAAAAATCAAACGTAGCCTAAGCCTTCGTTGCGTTTGCGATTCCTTACACTGTTGCTTCACCGGGCGGAAGGTCTGGAGCGATGCGACAAGGAAGCTGACTGAGTAGGGAAGATAATTAAGCAGTGCTCTGTAAGATCTCTTATCAGCAGACTTGTCCGTCGCATCCCTGAGCCCAGTTGAAGAGCGAAGACGGATTCCCAAAACTGCCTGAAACCATCCCCGCCAGATAGACTGTGAAAAAAAGTTCGCGTAGAGTCTAATTGCATATGCTGCTAGAGTGAAAACGTTGACTCAGGGGTCGATTATTTTTCTGGAAAACTTCCAGTCTCAGCTCTCCAACTAACCCAATATTTTTATGTCGAAGGCAACGGGGCCTCGTAGGGCAAACCCTCTACTGAATTCGAGTCGGATTCCAGTGCTCAGGTTCTTCCAGTCCTTCGAATTGGTGTTCACCTTGTGAAGAAATACGTCTTGTCCTATTATCTCAGTTCTTATGAAGGCGTAGGTTGTTTCGATTTTAACTATTCTTCCTTTGAAACGGTTTTTGTCCTTAAACCGGATCTCTTTTCGCGCTCGGGGGCTTAATCTGAATCGAGTTAATTGTTGAAACAACAATCTGCTATCATCGAAATTTCCTGAATTATACAAAATGACCGCATGTGCAAACTGGGCATCGAGATTGTGGTCACCAGGTGAATAGGAGCGCTTCAAGTAATAGAGAATTCGATCTTGGTCAGATAGGTCGGTATTTATTAAGTGCTTTGCATAGGCATAGTTGATCATGTGGTCAGTCGGTTTAGCGTTGATCGCCTCTTCCAGAACCTCTTTCGCTCTCAAAGATTCTCCCTTGCTACAATAAATAGAGGAGAGACGTATGGCAAAAACGACGTTTCTAGGGTTTGCCTTGAATGCTCGCTCAATCGCGTTTACCGCTCTCGTAGAATCATTTAAGATAGAGGCTAGCTGCGCTTCTGTATTCAACACCCGAGGGTCGCTGGGATTTTCTCGCAACCCGTCACAAATCGCATTCTCTAAATCCCTGATCAAGGTTTCGATCTCAGTCGATGTAGAGTTTTCATTGTTTTCTAGAACATGCCGTAGCCGTCTTAGTTTTGCTTTGCATAGTGTGTGATGGGAATACGCATTATTTCCGCCTCGTCGAAGCATTTCTTGTGCATGTGATTCCGCTTCTTCTAGATACTTGTCTCTTTGTAAGGCCGTCTTGGATTGGTCCGCTTCTTTCAGACAGAGTTCGCTTATGGAGTGTCTGATAGTATTTGATCGTGGAGCGAGGTCCTTGGCTTTCATTAGCAGCGTCTTTGCTTTCTGCAGATTACCTTGGTCTCGCTGCATCTCGTATATGGCCATTTGTTGCATCAGAAAGGGTTCGTCGCCTACAGCTTCCTTTGCCTGTTCAAAGACAGTGGGGATAAGTTCGGTATTCGTAAATAGGTCGAGAAGAACTCGTGCCCGAATCATTTGATCAAACGCACGCCGATCGATGTCATAATCTAGGTTCAGCTGCTTGAGGCATCTGATGTACACGTCGAATCGTTCCTCTTGGTTAGTTAGAACATTAATAAAAACAATGTCGGCTATGTGAGGATGTCGAGCAGTATAAAGATGATCTCTTATAGTGGGGTCAAAACGTGATAAAACTACCCGCTCCAATGGGAGGAAGAAGTGCTTTTTGAAATCAACGAAATTGATTCCATAGAGCCTTGAAATAATACCTGCCCTGACACCAACTCCAAGACGGTTTAGTACACAAATACTTAAGTATATATTACGAGCGTTTAGTGGTTGCAGTGCATTGTATTCATCAACGATAATTTTTTCAAAATCCTCTCCGTAGGTTGCTTCATGGAGCGCCACCAGAAGCTGTCGTCCGGCTCTTTCTTTAAATGCTTCCACTCTGCGCTGCGGTGTTTCGTCTGTCAGTACACCCAGTGCCTTGTGCTTCTCTAGAAGGGCGAGAAGCTGGTAGATCTCTTTTTCCGAGAGATACTTAATTTCATATGTTTCAGAAATAGAAATGCCCGTATCTTCTCCCAGCATGTTCCATTCATTAGTTCGCTCGGACAGAATTAGTGTGAGCATGCCGGCATCTGGATCGTTTTTGCTGAAGAGCTCAGCCAGTTGTTGGATACGATCTGCGGCATTATCTATGAACAAATAAATACGCTCTTTGCATTTATCGATTATTTCTTGTAGAGCGGGCCAATCTAGGCTGCCATGAGGTGTCATAAATAGGCACAGTTTGCCGTAATCGTTGGCGGCATCCCATGCTAGGCGATGCAAGAGTACGCTCTTTCCTGCCCCGGCATGGGCCGTAATCAGATAAGCGTCAGGAACTCGTCCCACATGCTCTTCATCGGAAAGTATTACATCCGACATTATTTGATCGGTAATACTCCTTCTGCAGTCAAGGTCCATCTCAATTGGTGCCCATCCCTTTGCCGCACCTGAATAAAAATCCTCTCCTGAAACACTTTCTATCTTATTGATGCCAAGCACATAGTCGACATCGATTTCAAGGAACCGGCGCGCTCGATCACTAAGTGTTGTTTCCGCTCTATCAAATCGTGAGAATAATGGCGATTGATTATTATTGTTTTCCGCGATTATTCCTCGGAGCGGAGACGGAACGGCGTTATCGAGGGCGGCCATAAATTCTTCGAAGCTCGATTCGATAATTGTAATTCTTTTGGCGTACCAGAGTCGCTTCTCCTCTGGAGTCACATGTGGTAGGACAGCATAGTATCGTGGACGACCTTGCCCTGCCTTTGCGATGACCTCTTGGAGAAGTGCTCTAATATCGGCATCACGAAGGCTATGGCCAATAAAAACTATGGGGTGTTCAAACGCCCAATCAAATAGTTCGTTAAACAGCCTGTCTCGATTGTCGCGATGTGAAATGTATTGATCAGGAGTTAGAATCAGTGGACATCTTTCATCAATTATTCGCGTAATACAACCATGGAGCTTCAGGAGAGAGATGTTACGAGGGTTCTTGAGGCGCTCTTGGATGCGGTCACCATTTGCAATTCTCGGCTGAACACTTTGAATGGGGTTACGGACAGATTCATATGCTGTTTCAATCAAGAGATCGAAGTTTGTTGTGGCTAAGCCGTGCCATGAGAAAGTTGGCAGAATCTTGTGAGGCTTTGAAGGTTGAAAAGGTTCGAAGATATCGTGTATAAACCGTTGGACAGTTATGAGATCACTTTCGCTGATCGCAATTTCCGCAACCTGATCAAGAAGGTGATCGTTAAATTTGCCACCTAAAAATTTCTGAGATAGTAGCTTTGTCAACTTGGTTGCAGAGGGCGGGTTATCACCCGCGATGTCTTTCGCAGACATGGATGCACCAGAACCAAATAAGAGACAGACGTTCCCGGCACGTATCTCTTGAAGCAAGTAATCGGGGATGGGATCCATGGCGAATGCACTTTCGTTTTGTGATTGAAAATCGCTCAAGTCTTTTGTGTATTTTGATTTAGTCAATGGTAAAATAGATGAGATCGGAGATTCAGAGTGCTAGTATTTGCCTCCCTATCCATTTAGCCATTCGTTTCTTACCATTGCTTTCGAGCAAGCAAAATCATAATTCTATCTATTACTTTTCTAATTCTCCGATATTCCTATTCGAGTTCTGTCAGTTCACAGGCATGCGTCCCCGTCTTTCTCTTTTAATTCGAAGAATATACAACAAATCACGACTGTGAACCGGCAAAAGCAATACACCGTTCAAATCTCAGGAGGTTGTGGATCGATGGAATCATGGAGGTCGTCGACGGCAAAAGACCACGAGCAGATCCGGACAAGCGTTTACCTCAAAACCCAAGGATCGCCTTCCTCTGCCCACACTCCGGGGACCATTGGCATCCTGGGCACCGGCTCTGTATCCATTCCATTCCGTCCATTCTTTCCAAAACAGCCTTTCTCGTTCAAATTTCCCATTCCTCCCATATTTCCCACGGATTCCTGAAATCCATCGGCGACCTGGTCTATACTCCCGTCAGTTCGTTGGGGTGCGAGACAAACCGGCTTCTGGAAAGCCCGGAAAGTCCTCCACCGCCCCGGACTCGCATTACCGAGCGTATGCTCTAACAAAACCCGGTTCGCAGCGTCTCGAGAGCCGCGAATCATCAAACCAGGCTTGTGCCTTTCCGGCATTTTGCCAACATTTGTGAAGTGTGGTTTCGCAACAAGGAGGACGAGGAGCAGCAATGGAAACAAGGAAGTGGGTGAGGGAGAAAGACCTGGAACAACTCAGAACAGACGGTTACCTAAGGATCGAGGGCGTCATTCCGCAGCCCCTGGTCGACGCCGCCGTTCGTGACATCCACGAGCACCTGGGCGCGGATCCGCAAGACTCCGAAACATGGTACAACGGTCTGCCGGAAAACGACGGCATCGTGCCGCTGCATCATGCACAGTCCCTCTGGGACATTCGCCAGTGTCCGAATCTATACGCCGTATTTTCGGACATCTGGGGAACCGAAGAACTGTTCGTCGACATCAATCGTTGCTGCTTTCGTCCTCCCTGGAGCGACCGCGCACCCACCGTCAGCCGTGGCTTTATTCACTGGGACATCGATCCGCGAGTCGGTCACATCGACTGGTACCAGGGAATTGTGCTGCTGACGGACGTCAGCCGAAACGGTGGAGGCTATCTGTGCGTCCCTGAAATCTACCGCAACCTCGACACCTGGCTCGCGGAGAACGCAGCCGGTTCCGATTTCGATTCCGACGCTCCGGGGATTCCCATAGAGGATGCGACACAGATCGAAGGCAGGGCCGGCGACTACATCCTCTGGTCGACGCTGCTGCCTCATGGCACTTCGCCGAACCTCTCCGGCAAGCCGCGTCTGGGCGCCTATGTCTCCATGGGACGTTGCGACAATCCATTCGTCAAAAGCAGCCAGGCGGAACTCTGGAAGACCAAACGCATCCCGACAGCCTGGAACCGGTGGCGCGGTGCCGTCGACCCTGAGCCCGGCGATCCTGCAACTCTGACTCCATTGGGCGAAAAACTCATCGGCCTCGTTCCATGGTGACCTGAACACCTCTCTCGGTTTGACGCCTTTGCCGAATATGGCCGACCTTGTGCCAATCCGGTTCAAGAACGAAACATCCTTCGGGTCATGAGCCCCTTGTCAGGAGAGACATCGTGAAAAAAGCCTTCCTCGTTTTGTTTGTCGCAGCCACATTCGGTTTGTACGCGCTTTCGGAAGTCGCTGTTAGCGAAATCAAGGCGGAGGTACTGGTCCGGTCGAGCGAGATGTGGGACGGAACGCCCTTGCCGGATTATCCGAAAGGAAATCCGGAAATCACCATCCTGAAAGTCATCGTCCCGCCCGGAGCCAAACTGCCCATACACAGGCATCCCGTGATCAACGCCGGGTACATGCTTTCCGGTGAACTGACCGTGAACACCGCAGCGGGCGGCACAAAGCATTTGAAGGCGGGAGATACTCTCATCGAGGTTGTCGACAAGTGGCACTACGGCGAAAATACCGGAGAGGAAACCGCGGAAATCATTGTCTTTTACGCGGGGGAAAAAGGTGTGCCCCTTTCAGTCAAAAAGGACACCGGTCCCGCTGAAACAAAAGAATAGCCAATGAAACCGATGCACCGCGGAAAGATGGCGTAACACTTCATTGACCGCCATCCGTCAGTTCGCCACACACTCCGGCCCCGCGTCGGGTCGCGGGCAGGAGCCTGTTTTTCATGCGCGTTGGAATGGTCACCCTCGGGTGCGACAAGAACACGGTCGATAACGAGTACCTCTCGGGCCTTTTGGGCGCCCGCGGTCATCATATTGAGATCGCCGATCCGGCGAATCCTCCGGACGTGGTGGTCATTACGACATGCGGATTTATCGAAGCCGCTCGAAACCAGTCCATCGCTCAGATTCGCGAATGGGCGGGCATTCGCGGGAAGTCCGGCACACGGCTTGGCGTGATCGGTTGTCTGGCTCAGCGTTCCGGCGAAGAGCTTCTTCGCGATTTTCCGCAAATTGATTTCCTGGCGGGAGTGGGAGATTTTGAGCGCGTTGCCTCCCTTGTGGCGGGGGAGAACAAGAGTCGCTTTGTGAGCGATGTGTCGGACAGTCGAAACGACTGGAACCTCGGACAACAAAGCGGCGCCGTTTCAGATATCGAATTCGATGACCGTGAGTTTGCAGCGGATGCCCCCCGCGTCGTGGTGGCAAAAACGCTTCCCCGCCAACGGGTGGACAGGAGACCCCACGGATTCCTGAAAATCAGCGACGGCTGCAATCATACCTGCACGTTCTGCAGCATCCCGCTGATGAAAGGCATCTATACCAGCGTGCCGAAGCAGACACTCATCGACGAAACACGGCGTATGCTTGACGACGGCGTGCGCGAAATCAACATCGTCGCGCAGGACATCACCAAATACGGTCTCGATTTGGAAAAGCGCCTGATGCTCCCGGATTTGTTGAATGATCTCTGTGGCATCGAAGGCCGTTTCTGGCTGCGGTTGTTCTATCTGTATCCATCGACGGTCACACGGGACCTGATTGCACTGATGAAGGATCAGCCGAAGATCGCGCGCTATCTTGACATACCGCTTCAACATCTCGATCACGACGTGTTGCGCCGTATGAAGCGTCCCCACGACCGAGCCCGCACAATGGATATGCTGCGTATGATCCGCAGCGAACTGCCGGATGTCACACTGCGTACAACCTTCATCGTTGGCTTTCCCGGCGAAACGCCCGCCGAGTTCAAAACGCTGACGGAAGGGGTGAAGGAAATTCGTTTCGAGCGAATGGGGGTGTTTGCGTATTCCCGGGAGCCTGGCACTCCGGCAGGTGAGATGGCAAACCATTGCACCGAGAAAGTGAAACAGCGCCGCAAGGACAAGCTGATGAAGTTGCAGTCGAAAATCAGCAACGACTGGGCGATGGAGCAGGTCGGAACCGATCGTGAAGTGCTGATTGAGGGACGAGTGCCGGAAAGCGACTGGTACGTCGGCCGCAGCCATAGTGAAGCCGCCGACATCGATGGTGTCGTTCGCGTTTATTCAGAGCAGGAACTGCAAACCGGTCAGTTCGTGCAAACGCATGTTATTGAAGCTGACACGTACGACCTGACGGCGGAAGTGATCTGACTCTTCATCAGTCTTCGGGCCTGAATTAGCGTATATTTGGACAGACTCCGGTCATCGACCTACAGTTGGAATACCGAACCAACACGCTTGCAGCCGAGTTTTTCGTAATACAGGTCCTCGTCAGACAAGACGTAAACGACTTGATCCGGATGATCTTGTTTTAGCTCTTTTAGAAGCCCTTTTCCGTATCCATTGTTTCTGAATGCCGGCGCCACATAGAGTTCGCTTACATAAATTCCGAAGCCATCCACTAAAGCACGGAGATATCCGCACACCTCGCCCTGACTCTTGCAAATGTATGTTCGGCTGCTCAGCAATGCGCTCTTGAAAACATCTATCTTTCCTGCGTGGGTAAACGAGTTCCATTCCGGATCTTTTTTTAGAAGAGCGATTAACTCAGATTCGTATGTCTTGTCGTATCTGAAGGTGTTGCTCATGATAAGGCGGTCTTTATTGTGCACATTGAGTTTGGGGGCATGGTCCCCGTGCCGAGAGGTTGTGTTTGCGAACCCAATCTTTCAGGAAGCGGGGACCAGACCGATGGAGACCGGCCTTCGCCGGAGGCTTTGGCGCGGCAGGCGAAGCCTTCCCGGCGTCGTGGAGGTGGACAACAGGAAGGCGCGCGACCGTCTCTCGGAGATGGTGCGCGGAACGGTGGACGCCGTCGGCCAGAGCCTGTGACGCCGGCCGAAGAGGAAGAGACGTTGAACGCGATGCTGGAGACCGAGGCGGACACGTTGTGTCTTTATGGACGGCATGTGGATGAAGCGCACCGGGGGGGCGAGGTGCGGAACGTCTCTGTGTTGATCGCCGTGGGTGTGGGCGAGCAGGGCTATCGCGAGGTTCTGGCGCCGCGCGAGAAGGCATGAAGGAGGATGCCGATGTCGGTCTCCAACGATCCGTTCTAACCGATGCGGGCTCCGGTCATGGCGCCGATACGTTCTGCGGTCTTCCGAAGCGGGTCCGGCGACCAGGCTCTGCCCGCAAGTATCGCGGTCCGATTCTCCATGACAATTTTCAGGCGAAAAGTACCGACACCTTCTTCATGGCCATACATCGTGTGATCATACTCGCCGCTGAAAAGATGTGACAGGAATCCATTGGGGACGTACTCCATGTCGATGAATCGGATCTGCTCAAACCAATATGTTCTTCGTAATATCGGTATGGGCCCAAGGCATATCCAGACATGAAACCTCCGTGACGACGCATCGAAGGTTACATGCCGAAAGTTCCAGAGCGAAAAGATCACAAGAACAACAGTGCCGTAGACAAGAAATCCCACGGTAGCGGGGTTCCATTTGCCTGACACTGTCTGAAACGCTTCGGGAAAACGTGAAAGTGCCAGTTTTCCGATCTGGTGCGGCGTGAAATCAATCAGCAGCCCGGAGGCACCCGTCATCAAAAGTGCCAGCGTGATTGCACCGAAAACAGGCGGGCGGACCACATAGGAAAACTTCGAATCATGTTTCATTCATCGCATCATACGCATGGCGGGCATGCTGTATTCAGATCAGGTGTGCTTTTTCAGCATCCTTTTGGCGAATCATGCCGGCAAACGACCGCTAGTCTCTCGGTTTTTCCCCCACGGCGATCACGCTGTTGTGGGAGTGAAAGGGAATGTGTTCGAGAAGCTTCACAAGGGGCACGATTAGTTCGAAAATCGTCATTTGGCCGGGACTCAGTGTTTTCTTTCCAAGGAGCTTCCCGGAAACACGCCAGCCCAGTCCACCGACACGGTTGAATCCCCAGGCTTTGACGACATCAAATCCGGCCTCTTCAAGAGCATTGGAGAGTATCTGTCTTGTATAGCGTCGGTAGTGTCCGAGGGTTTCATCGACATCGGTGAAGTTGCTCGGGTCGTTTGGGACGAGAATGATGGCGCGCCCGCCCGGCTTCAGTCCGTCGTACATGTTCTTGAGCGCTGAAATATCGTCCTCTATGTGTTCAACGACATTCAGACTGATGATGGTGTCGAAGGGTTGTCCCTCCGTCGCCGTCTCAATTTGCCTGGGATCGAGCAGATCGGTCTTTCGAACACTGAAGTTTGCGAGGTGTCCGTATGCCTGCTGGAGGCGCTCGATGTAGAAGTCTTCAAAGTCCACCGCGACGAGGCGCTTGCGATCGAGCATCATTTCCGTCAGGTTTCCGATACCACATCCCGCTTCCAGAACTTCATCGCCAACGTAAGGTTCAATTTCCGAAAAGAGCCAGCGATTGAATTTTCGTGCACGGCGCACCGCCTGAAGAATCAGAAATCCGTCGTGGTCGGCGTATTTCGGGTCGAAGAACCGGTAACGCAGCATTGCAAGGAGTGCCATTGCGGCGTCCTTTGGTCCGATCTTTTTGCCCTCGGCGTAGCTGCGTCCCCGGTAGGAAATGGGAACCTCGTAGATTCGTGCTCCCCATCGCGAAAGTTTGGCTGTCAGTTCGGGTTCAAGATCGAAACCGCTGCTGCGGATGACGAGCCGCTTGAGAATATCGGCGCGAACCAGTTTGTAGCAGGTTTCCATATCCGTGAGGTTCAGATCGTTGAAAACGTTGCTGAGGAGGGTGAGAATCCGGTTGGCCATGGTGTGCCAGAAAAACATGGCCCGGCGGTAGTTTCCCGTGAGAAAGCGCGAGCCAAAAACCGCATCCGCAATGCCTTCCTGCACCGGAACCAGGAGCCGCTCGTACTCGAAGGGATCGTATTCGAGGTCAGCGTCCTGGATAATGGCCCAGTCACCGGTCATTTTCCTGATCGCAGTCCGGATGGCTTTCCCTTTGCCGCCATTGCGTTTATGGAAAACAAGTTTAACTGTTTTCGGGTTTTGACGCGCAAAATCCGCCAAAAACTCCCGGCTGCCGTCGGTGGAGCCGTCATCCACAATGACGAGTTCCCGCTCGCAGGGGAGAGGGGAGGCCATGACCCGGCCCAGCAGGTTCTCAAGTGTCCTGATTTCGTTGTAGACCGGAATGAGGATGCTGAGTTTGCGAACGGCAGGGCCGTCGGGTGAGGTCTTCATGGAAGATCATCCTGAGAACTGGACGCGGCGGAAATTCGCTTCAGACTGGTGACGAGGCAACCCGGAAAGTGAAGAAATCCAGTGTCCTGCCCCCTGTTTTTTCCTTGCCGTCGCACGCGCCGGAAGCAAGGCTGCGTATGAAAATCATCATGTGTGGAGAAGGGTGCGCCCGTGTCTCGATCACTTCGTCATAAGCGTCTCGGATTTTTGATTCTGCCCCTCGCGGTTGCGACTCTGGCGGCAGCTCAGAACGATCCCGCAAGTCCTTTTGAGGATCCTGCCGATGACCCGCCGACAGCGGTCGGTTCGACGTTGACGGATGAAACGTCGCCTTTCGAAGGCTCCACGGGCAGTGTTTCGGAGGCGCCTGAGTCTCCTTTCAGCGGTGAATCTTCGGTCATGTCGGATGAATCACCTTTTGCAACCACTGATGATGCATCGTCATCCGCCACACCAGCCAGCCCTTTCGGAGATGACTCGGCCGCGGCACCATTCACAGGTGAGGCGGCACCTTCCGCCACGCCGGCCAGTCCTTTTGGAGACGATTCGGCGTCAACGCCTTTCGCGGGGTCGGAGGGAAGTGTTGAGGCTCCGGCAATGGCGAGTGAAAGCCCGTTCGCTTCCGCACCGGACCCGTTTGATGCGGGAACGGGGAATCCGTTCGAAACAATTGGCCAGCCTTTGGCGCAGCCTTCTTCACCCTTTGCGGCGCCTGCCGATCCTTTTGGCGGAACCGAAGACCCTTTCGGTCCTTCAACCGGAGGAACCGCTGTCCCATCGGATCCTTTTGGTGGGACAACTGCAGCTGCCGGAAGTC
>JANQSL010000201.1 GCA_028284075.1 Candidatus Sumerlaeia bacterium
ACTTTCGACTTCATGCTGGCCAGCCCTTTTTCGAAATCGCCACCAACCATCTTGTCCATGTTCATGAAGAGAGCGAAAGCTTTCCCCATGAAGTTGTTCCGCCCCGTCATGGTCCAGGTGACCGCTGTTTGTTCACCCTGGGATTCAAACGAGAATTCCACATCGTTTGTCGCCTTCATGGGCCGGAGGAACTCGAGCTTCATGCGCACAAGCGTGTTCGGCTGCGATTCCAGAATCTCCATCCGCCCTTCGCCCACCTTGTTGTTGCCGGACCACGAATGCTTCGCACCTTTACCCGCTTCGGGACCGTCATAGGCTTGGGTCATTTCTGGATCGAGTTTCGCCCAGGGCGACCATCCCTCCCAGTTACGCAGATTGTTCACCTGCTCGAAGGGCTTCGACGGCGGAGTGGCCATCGTTGCCGATCGCGTAATGCGAAAGTCCGCCTTTTGCATGGCAATGACGACAACTAATCCGACCACGACAAGAACAACGACAGCGGCGATGATTTCAAGCATGGGGGCTTCTCCTGAGAATGGCTCGGTTTCCGGCCGCGGAGAACTCCGCCTGTCAGCCACTCGATCTGACTTCGCCGGAACTCTAAAAGCCGGTTTATCCATCCCCTCCGGCACGGCACCCATGACCACAAGCATTTCCGACAGCGTCGCGTTCCATTGTCCGCTCGCTTTCCCTGACGGAGCTCTCCGGTTTGAGCCCATCCGGTTACAATGGTCTTCAGACTTCTCTACTGCGGCGTTGGAGTGTGCCCATTGGCGGCTGAAGAGTTGACGGCAAAGGGTTTGCGGGGCTCGTGTCAACTGTCCCGGTGGCAATCGGCTGGGCGAGAAGAGCCTGTCGAAGGGTGGAAAATGCTGTGCCAGCCCGGTTTTCTCCCTTATGTTTGTCGATCAACCAGCAGGAGACAGGGTCATCGGGGAGAGGTTTGACTCTCTATCGAAGCCTTTCTGCTCTCACCCAGGCTGCTGCCCCTTGCCCCACCGCCTTTCCTGACGACTCTGCGGGGCACAAACCCGCTTGGAGAACAACACCCATGATCGATCGCTATTCATTGTCGCCAATGAAGGACCTCTGGACCGAGGAGGCAAAGTTTCAAAGCTGGCTCGATGTTGAATTGGCGGTCTGCGATTATTGGGCGAGCATTGGCCGGATCACGGCGAATGATTTGAAAACCATTCATGAAAAATCGAAGATCAATGTCCCTCGGATCGAGGAAATCGAGACAGAGGTTCGCCATGATGTCATCGCCTTCACCACGCAGCTTGCCGAGGAAATCGGTCCGGCGTCACGGTTTGTCCATATGGGCCTCACCAGCAGCGATGTCGTCGACACGGCCCTGGCGCTGCGGCTGAAGCGAGCCGGTGAGATGATTCGCGAAGATCTGCATCGGCTGATCGATGCGGCAACGGCGCTCGCCGCGAAGCATGCTTTTGATGAAATGGTGGGCCGGACTCATGGGATGCATGCCGAGCCCACCACGTTCGGCCTCAAGGCACTTGTCTGGCGCGAAGAGTTCAAGCGCCACGCCGACCGGTTTGACCTCGCATTGCGCGATATGAGCGTGGGCAAAATCAGCGGGGCTGTCGGCACCCTGGCGCACACCGGGCTCGAGCTGGAGGAAGCCGTTTGCCGGACTCTGGGTCTTTCTCCCGCTCCGGTCTCGACTCAGGTGCTTCAACGGGATCGTCACGCGGCCTTTGCCTGCGCCCTCGCCAATATGGCCGCCACGGTCGAGAAGATCGCCACGGAAATCCGTCACCTTCAGAGGCCTGAAATCCGCGAGCTGGAGGAGCCGTTTCGCAGGGGACAGAAGGGAAGCAGCGCGATGCCTCACAAGCGCAATCCCGTGCAGTGCGAGCAATTGACCGGTCTCGCGCGAGTTGTGCGGGGAAACGCCATTCCCGCACTGGAGAATGTTGCGCTCTGGAGCGAACGCGATATTTCCCATAGCAGCGTGGAGCGCGTTGCTCTGCCGGATCAGTGTATTCTTGCCAACTATATGCTGACAAAGCTTGGTAACATTCTCGAGAATCTCACGGTAAATACCGAGCGCATGAAGAAAAACCTCTTCGTGACTCGAGGCCTGATCTTCTCCCAGAAAATGCTGTTGTTTCTCGTGGAAAAGGGTCTGACGCGGGAGGATGCCTACAAGGCGGTTCAAAGCGCCGCCATGCGCACATGGCATGGTGAGCGGCAATTTGTCGACGAATTGCTGGATGAAGAAGCAGTCGCAAGAACCTTCACTCGGGAGCAACTTGTGGAAGCCTTCGATGTGCAGCCCTATCTTCAGCATGTCGAAGCTCTCTTTGCCCGATGCGGGCTGGATGTGAGGCGGCCCGCCTGACCGATTTACCCGGTTGGAAATGAGGTAAAAATCGTCCGGGAGTTTTATTTCGAAAAAGCTCTGCCGTGCTTGCGGTCAGCGACGCGGCGGGCATCATGAAGAGTACTTCTCACGCTTGCGGTGGAGGCTCTTGCAAATGGTTCGATGGGCTGTTTTCACAATACTGACCCTTGCACTCACAGGCATTGCGGTTCAACGCGCGGCAGCCGTGACCGTTGGTGCGGGGCCTTCCATTGGAAGCGCCGGAGGCGTTGAGTATTTTGAGGAATACCAGGACTGGTCGTACGACGACTGCCGCGCAGTGGACAGCCACGGAGATTCCACGATTCCGGGCGGAGGTGAAAACGCCCGCGACCTTGTCGCGTTCTATGCTCACGATAACGACGCGGACGGCGGTATCTATTTTCGCGCGGACTTTCTGGATCTTTTTGTCGCCGCCGAAGACAGTGAGCTGGACCTTTACGTTCTCATCGACTTCGATTCCGCGGATACCGGTGCGCAGGTTTGGCCCGATGGATTGCCCGGTGTTCCAGCCATTCGCTGGGACCTTGCAGTGGCACTGTACTCGGGCCAGTTCTGGAATGTCTACGATGCATCACTGGCTTCGCTGAGCAGCAACAACACAAACCAGTCCGCCTTTCGAGGCGCCTACTTCCGTTCTGATCTTGATGCCGTGGAGTTTGGAATCGATCGCAGCCTCCTGACGGAACAGGGTTGGAACGGAACCTCGACACTGCGTTTCCAGGTCGCCAGTGCGAAGGACTTTGAGGCAAGTCTCGCCGACGTTATTCCCGACAGCGGTTCAGTTGATATGGACGCGAACTGTCCGACAGCGAAGTATGCCTTTGTGCTGCATGGAAACCAGGCCATCAGTCCGGCCACGACGATTCAGGGTCTTGTGCGCAATGAAGCCATTCGCACTCCGAATGATCGGCCAACTGGATATTACCGCGCTCTGGAATCCGCTCGTGTCTTCGGCGTGCCCGCCAACATTCATGTTTCCGCAACGCTCCTTGCGTCAAGTCTCTGGGCAGCCAACCCGGGCAACGGCAACGACGGCGTGGCGTTTGTCGAGGAAATTGCCGCCTTTTTCAACGACGATCCGAACGGTGGCGAGGGAGCTCTCATCTGGGGCGTTTACTCGGAACATATCATGCCATTCTTTGAAGGCAGTGTTAACCGGGACTCCATCTCGTTGAATGAGAATTACCTCCAGCAGGTTCTCCGATCAGATCCGCCAAACGCCAACTCGGTTTTTTGGATTCCTGAGCGTGTTGCTCGCGGCTCGACGTTTGAAGATCTGAAAGCAACCGGGTATGGCTGGACCATTCTCGACCAGATCAATCATCTTCGCGAATGGTTTGGAAACGACGCTGCCGATGGTTTCAAGATTCATCGCATCAACGATGTAAACTGCTTCATGATCAATGACGAACCGGATCGCTTCAAGTTTGCCAATACTGATGGTGGCCTGTGGATTGATACACGAAGACTTCTTGTGGAGAAAGCCATCGATGTCGATCAGGAGCAGCTTGTCCTGGTGTTTGACGACTGGGAGGCTTACGCAGGCCGGTCGTTTCTGAGCTTCAACACGGGTAGCGACAATCCCGACAACTTCAATACCAACCTGCGCTGGCTTGCCAATCGTCCGTGGATTCAGATCGTTAGTCTGGAAGAGGTGGCATCATGGGCATGGACGCCCATCGACCACGGAACAGACATATCGTTACCTTTCGAGACCTATGATTTTCTCGATCATGCGACAGAAAACAGCTATGAGAATTGGTACCAGGGCAGTGGTCTCGAGGAGGACTTTGATGGATTTCAGCCGTTCATCCGGCGTGACTCGAACATCCGTACTCAGAAGATGTTCGGAGCTCTCTCGACATATGTCCCGACCAACGGAGCGGGAATCCCCAACGGACCAGGCACGATTGCCCAAGACGTTTTCAGCCAGACATTCACCGGCGACAAGGATCTGTTTTCCCTCGCACGGCTCAGCTACTCCACCGCCATCTTTGAAACCGCATGGCATGATGAGGACAATGGCGAACGCTGTCCCGATGGAACGTACTGCAATCCTGACACGACTTTCGACAACGTCGCGGACTTTGCGGCAAAGCTGCAGTTCCTGAATTTGCGGCGCGGTGCCATTTATGCGGAGGCGGCAGAGTGGGCCGCAACAAAGGGAAGCGGAACGACAGCCGAATTGCGTGACATAGACCACGATGGAGAGAACGAGGGAGTTCTCTTCAACAGCCGGGTTTTTCTTGTGTTTGAGAACGATGGCGGCAGGCTGATTACGGCACTTGCACGCCGTCCCGACGGGTCACCGGTGGCAATGATGGGTAATCTGCTGGGGTTTCCGGACAGTGATGACGAAGAGGAAGCTTCTTCAAACGGTGGCTTTCGAGTCTCCGGGTTGTCGGACTGGTGGGCGATGGGGCCG
>JANQSL010000218.1 GCA_028284075.1 Candidatus Sumerlaeia bacterium
GACTTCACAAACATATCGCCCATGCCGGGAATCACGAAAATCTTTTCCACAACAAGGCTCCCGGTCAAGACACCGGCGGTGATCGGCCCCAGAACGGTAACCACCGGACTGAGAGCATTCCGCAGCGTATGACGTCCGATCACTTTCCACTCCGCAACGCCTTTCGCCCGTGCGGTCCTCACGAAATCCTCGCCCAGAACATCCAGCATGGAGGCTCGCGTCAGTCGCAGAATGGCCGCAAAAGGGAAAGCCCCGAGGGCAACGGCTGGAATCCACATATTAACCGGATCGACCCAGTTGGTGGCCTCGAACCACTTCAACTTGCGAGCAAGAAAATAAATCGCCAGAGATGCGATAATAAAGTTGGGTACGGAGACTCCAATCAGCGCCAGACCCGTCCCGCCCTGGTCAATCCATCGGTTGTGAAAGAGTGCGCAGATCACTCCAATCGGTATACCCAGTGATACGGCCAAAACGATCGCCCGCCAGCCGAGGGAGGCGGAATATGGAAAGTGATCTCGCAGAATATCCCGCATGGTTTTGTTCTGCTGAACACGGGACGGCATCGTATCGAAAACCAGGAGTTTCGACACCTGACTGAAGTACTGGACATGGATGGGTTGATCCAGACCCCACTGCTTGATCAGGTTCTGCCGCGTAATTTCATCCATGCGGCCTTCTGTCATAACATCTTCACCGACGAGCTTCGTTCCGGCAAAAACCATTGTGGCCACAAACCACATCGTCAGTAGTGCAACGGGAAGCTTCTTGAGAAGGCCCGGCAGAAACAGGACTGTGAAGGTACCAACTCCCCGCCACTGCCAGGCGAGAAATCCGATGATCGCGATCAGAAACAGCCCGCCGATCCAGTTCAATTTGCATGCCCCCGAACAGGAAGAACGCACATCGAATCCATACCGTCCCTGTGAAAGCCTGGCTCAGCCATTCTGGAATGATCGCCTCCGAATATGTATAAGTATGGCGCGGTGGCCGGGTGTTGCAAGGACGGATCTCGCAGGATCACCCAAAGCCACCGTCCTGCTCCTGAACGCCGGTTCTCCGGAATCCGGAAGCTGACCGGTTCCACGAATGCGAATCCCAGGGGGCTTTCCCTTGCACCGGAGGAATATGTCGGTAAGGGAGGAATTTTCTCACCCGGACGAGGGGGTCCAGCCAATGCATCATCATCTGATGGCCATACTTCAACTCGTGTGTCTTATTGTCCCGCCCGGATTTCTTTCCGCTCAAACGACCAACACAACTCCGTTGGACCGCTTTGGACGCGGGAGCGTCAGCGATGCGGATATTTCTCCTGACGGCAGCCGGACTGCCGTCGCGGGAGGCTACGGCATAACGATCTGGGACACGGATACTGAATCCATTCTTTTCGAGCTGAACGACAACAATGCGATCACTCGGGAAGTCGAATTCTCCCCGGACGGTTCGACACTTGCCGCAGGAAACTCTCAGGGACGGGTTTCGCTCTGGAATCCTGTGAACGGATCCTTCGTTCGCTCCCTGACCGGACACACGCTGGCGGTCACGGCCCTCGAATGGTCGCCGGACGGAACCATTGTTGCCGCCGGGTCCCGCAATGCGACAGTGCGGCTTTGGGACTCCACAACCGGTTCTCTCGCGGCAACTCTTTCAGGCGCCGCGAGCAGTATTCGAAGAATCAGATTCAACTCCGACGGAAGTCTGATTGGTGTCACGACGGAAACTGAACAAATCGCTCGCGTCTACAACTCCACAACTGGCGCTCTTGTTCATACATTAACAGGTGCAAGCGCTACTGTTTGGGACATTGCCTTCTCGACGGACGGAACGCGAATCGCGACTGCGGCATCAACTCCCTACCTCTATGACGCGGCCACCGGAAATCTGATAACGCCTCTCAATGGAAGCTCTTTTCCCGATTATTATCAAGTCGAGTTCACACCTGACAACAGCTTCGTCCTGGCTGCAGGAGTCAACGCCGAAGTCAACAAGTGGAACGCTTCCACGGGAAGCTTTGTCAGCAGCCTTCCGAACACTCGTCATCCGTTCGGTCTGACTCCGGATGGCTCCGTCCTTCTCAGTCGCGCTGGAACAGTGGACAATGCCGAGGTAACGATCTATAATGTCTCGACTGAAGTCGAACTGCCGAGCCCTGCAGAAGTGATTTTTCCTGAGATATTCTCCTTCACTGACGATTCCGGTAAAGTGCTAGCCGTTTCGCCCGGTAATCTGTCAGGAAACGAAAGAGTCCAACTGCGAGTCATCGAACTCTCGGGTGGAACAATGGAAGCGGACCTTCAAGGCCATCTTCACACGTCCTGGGAGTTGCAGATAGCATCTGACGAAAACCACTACGTTACGGAGTCCATCAACTCCGGTTCATTTACCGTGTGGGAAGCGGGTCAAACCGATTACAAACACGTGGTACCGGGGATTATCGCAAACAGCCCTGACCAGACTCACATCTCTCCGGATTCCACGAGCATCGCCCATCTCTATTTACCTCAGTTTCCATCCACAGATCCTCCTGAGGGCCGCATCATCAGTGTGGCGGACGCCTCCGTTATCCAAACTCTTTCGCTGGGATCCCCTCAATTTGCGAGCTCCATCCGATATTCCAATGATGGGGCACACGTCGCGGTTGGAACCAGTGTCTATTCCCCTCCACCCAATCTCGTCGGTGAGATTCGTGTCTTCGACTCCTCAACAGGTTCAGAAATCCATCACCTCACCGGTCATACGGACCCTCTCCTGAAGCTCCGGTTTTCTCCGGACGATTCCGTGCTTGCCGCGGGTGATCGCGACGGGGTGGTGCGATTGTGGAACATGACCAACGGCTCGCTGCAACATACACTCCCGGGCCACAGTGGCAGGATTGAAATCCTTGAGTACGGACACGACGGAGCGTACGTGTATGCCCGCGGATTCTCGGATACCGGTATTCGGGCATGGAATCCCGCAACCGGGACCGTCGCGTATACACTGGCACACTCCAATGCCCCCGAGGGTCTCGCCCAGTCTCCTGACGGTTCGCTCCTTGCCACCTCCTCGTTCGCCGGTCCGGTTTTTCTTTGGAACTCCCTGGACGGCTCATCGGCCGGAACCATCAGTGCTCCATCCGCAAACCTCAACGGCGTGGCGATTTCGTCCGACAACGGCCTGCTTGCAATCCCGATCAACGACAGTTCCGTAAGACTCTATGCACTCCCCTCCGCAACTCTTCTGGAAACCTTCGTTGCCCACCGAAATCACGTTACCGCCACAGCCTTCATCAACAGTGAAAAAGAACTGCTTACACTCGGACAGGACGGGTTGATCTTCAAATGGGGCATCACACACCTCAACAGCGGTGTTAGTGCGTGGGGTGTGTACTGATAACCCCTGACAACGGCGTCTCTACAAGGGAATCCTCCCTCATTGACGACAGGCCATGTCAATGGCTCCATGAGTCACACTTCATGACGGCTACAACGCATGTCCCGACCATCGCTTACCACACTCGCCAACAAGTACGGCACCGACAAGGGCACAAAGGGTCCGACACGAGGCTGGAACTGCCACAATTACACGGCAGTCTACGAAACCTTTTTCGAGCATCTCCGTGACCAGCCTCTTGTTCTTCTGGAGGTCGGTCTCGGTGTTCGGGGGGAGCATTGGGATGCCCGCATTGCCCTGGGCCGCAACAGTGAAGGCGGGGCATCCCTACGAATGTGGCATGAGTATTTTCCCAAGGCACGTATCTACGGAATCGATATCAATCCAGGCTCGCACCTGGACAATGACCGTATTCGGACTTTCCAAGCGGACCAGGGAAATCAAGAGCAGTTGAGCGACGTGCTGGCTGACATTCCCGAATCTCATTTCGACATCATTATTGATGATGGAAGTCATCGTCCCGACCATCAGCAAATCACATTTGGCGTCTGCTTTCCCCGACTTAAGTCCGGTTCTCATTACTTCATCGAAGATTTGTTGAGCAACGGCAAGGGAGACAATGCGGAGGGGCGTATGGCCTGCGAGAACGTCCTAAACACTCGCAGAGTCCTGCAACACTGGAACAGGCAGGGCGCATTTGAGAGGCCTCACGCTATTCCTGACCCGGACGGCATATTGAAAACAATCGATGATATTCGCCTCGCGGCGCCAGTCACTCGTGTTGCGAAAAGGCTTCGGCGCTTCGGACTGCAAAATCTCTCGTGGCTTCACAGGGTGAGCCCGATCCCCGGCTCAGAGCGACTCGCGATCATTCGCAAGCGCGCCTGACAATCCGCATGGCCCCTTATGGCAAACGAATCTCAACCTGTTCACTTTTCGCCCAGGGCGAGAATGAGGATGCCCGGTATTGAAATGACTGACGCGGCCTGATAGCAGCATCGGACCATTGGGTTGCATCAACAATCGAACCGTCCGCCCGATAGAATATCGTTCGCACATGAAAAACCATTTCTTCATTGCGCGACGCATTGAAGAAACGAACTGAAACTGTTGGGCGCTTCCCGGGTTTAAACCCGTAGTCTCGAACCTGAAGACTGCGGCGTAGCTCCTCCGGCAATTCTCCCGTCGCCGTGGAAGGCACAACCCTGGTCGAAGGCGCGGAGACACCTGAAGAATGTGCCGGATTGGAGGATCCCGACTCAGTACCGCCGGTCGCACAACCTGAGGCAACGATTACAAAACAAAGCGAAACAAAAGCGCTGACAAAGGCCGTTTTTGGAGTTCTCTTCAGTAATTTCATAGGCAGGATTCAAGCGATGGGCCGATACCGGCGCAAGAATACTGTTTTCCGATTTGTCCACACGCTCACTCTCCCAGTTCCGCCTTGCGCAAGCCTTCGCCAACTGCCAGAATCATGTTGGATTTTGGGTTGGATATCAGTTGGGATCGGACATTATCGTGGCCACCAGATCGGCCGCATCATGGGGGAAACATGAAAAACTCGAGTCTGATTTTATCCGCTTTGCTTCTGGCGACGGCAAGCACGCCCGCCCAGGAGTGCGGCCACATGTTTGAGTCGGAGCACGCTCCACCCGTCCCGGAGGAAATTCCGGTTTCCGAGAACGAACTGCCGCCGGGACAGAAAGCGAAGAATCCCGACCGGTCGGTTTCCGTTGAGAAGATTGCCGGACCGATCTCCTCGCCCGCCTCAGAGGTTTCAGGTTCGCTCGACGGCAAGATCGTTTATCTCATGAATGGCCATGGCTGGACATTTGACAGCCCTGGAGTCTGGTATACACAGCGCTTTGAATTCAACGAAATGATCGAGGACTTCGGCAATCTCGACCAGGGAACGATCATGGCCGACCTGCTGTTGAACGCGGGAGCGACTGTCGTGCCGCTGCGACCGTTCGGTATCCAGGAGCAGGAGGTTGTCATCGACAACGATGACTCCGAAGTCACCTTTGCCGGTTCCTGGTCCAACAGTTCCTCAACCGCCTTCTATGGCTCGTCGGGAGACGTGCCATACCGCTTCGCCAGTGTGACCACCGGCAGTGCAACCGCGACGGCCGTCTATAATGCTTCCAGCCTGATTCCGACAACGGGCTACTATCCGGTTTATGTCTGGACACGATGGGGAACGGACCGAATCAATCAGCAATACATCGTTGCTCACTCCGGAGGCACGACGTCCCGCCGCATCAACCACCAGCGTGTCGGCTCCGGCTGGATTTACCTGGGAACCTTCCACTTTGAGCCCGGCGGTACCGCCTCCGTGACGATAACGAACGTCGAAGAGGTTGGAGATCCTGGCGGCGTGGTCATTGCCGACGCCGTGCGTTTTGGCAATGGAATGGGCGACAACTCTGTCGAAGGTGACGCTTCCGGCCATCCGCGTCACGAGGAGAACGGCCGTTACTGGCTGGCGGAAAGCCGTGGCTTCGGAAGTGGACTGAGCACATCCGGATCCGTCAGCAGCCCCCCGCGTCTCGCGGCTCACATGAACTATGAGGCAGGTTCCAACAGCGGAACGGACACCGACCGTGTTTATCTCAGCTTTCACTCCAACGGAGGCGGTGGACGCGGCGCGGACGGTCTCTACAACAGTGATGCTCCCGGGACACCATGCGACTCCGTGGCAAACGCAAACAGTTCCAATACGCCAAACGGCGTCGACTTCGCGGTGGAACTCGGAACGATCATCAATACCGATATGACCACGATCACCAACGCCTCCGGTAACCCCTTTGAAAATACATGGGGGCAAAGCGGCGCGGGAACCAACATTTTCGGGTCCGGCTGTGTCGGGTTTTCCGCCTACGGTGAAATCAGCAATTCGAACATTAGCGGAGAAATGGCCGCGACAATTATTGAGGTGGCCTTTCACGACAGCGCCCTTGACGCTGAGCTCATGCGCGATCCCAAGGCCCGCGAAGCCATTGCCCGCGCCTGTGTGCATGGCGTCATCAATCACTTCAATGACAAATCCGGCAGTCCTTCCACGTATCCTCCGGAACGGCCTGAGAATCCTTATGTCGTCAGCGACATGTCGGGAAATCTGACACTGAACTGGACGCCGCCTGTCGCGGGTGGTCCTTATGGTGCAGGTGGAGATGCACCCACAGGGTTTATCATTGAGACATCGGCTGATGGACGCGGTTTCGCTCCCGCCCAGACTGTTGCCGGTGGTGGAACCTCTTCCGCCAATGTCACATCGCTGGTTTCACCGGGAAGCGCTGTCTATATGCGTGTTGTAGCCACGAATGCCGGCGGCGTTTCCACCCCCTCCATCGTTATCGGTGCAAACAGGAACTCCAACGCCGCGTCGGTTCTGGTCGTGAACGGATTCGACCGATACGGACGCACTCTGAACTACCGTCAGACGGAAGCTGCCTTTCTCGGCAGTGCCGCTGCGGGCGGCGGCACGTTCGACCGTGTCATCCCGCGTTTCAATAACCGGTTCGACTATGTGGTGGAACTCGGAGAGGCACTCGAAGCCGAAGGACTGACGTTTGACTCATGCCAGAATGATCAAATCATCTCCAGCACAGTCAGTCTTGGCGACTACGGAACCGTATACTGGATCCTCGGCGCAGAGAGTACCGCTGATCAGTCTTTCGATGCCACGGAACAGGCTGCGGTTGCCAACTATCTTTCCACGGGCGGAAACCTCTTTGTCTCCGGTTCCGAGGCCGCGTGGGACCTCGGTCGCACCGCAGCATCCACTGCAAACAAGGATTTCCTGGAGGACACGCTGCGGGTGGCCCGCTTCACCTCCGGCAATCCGGAAGACGATTCACAGACTTATACGGCAACGGGTGTTGGCGGTGGCGTCTTTGACGGCATCGGCACAGTGAATTTCTCTGACGGATCGGATATTCATGGGGACTTCGATGTCGCATTCCCCGACGTATTGGTTCCCATCAACGGATCTCTCTCGGCAATGTCGTATGTAGGTGGCACCGGAGGGAGTGCGGCGATTTCGTGGGATGGAACAGGGCGGCTGATTTACCTGGGCTTCCCTCTGGAAACCGTCACAAGTCAGAGCACGATCAATGCAATCGTATCGGATGCCACAGCATTCTTTGGCACACCATCCGCAGTCAGCGACTGGCTGATTCTCGACTAACGGTTCTCAATACTTGCCAACCCTGAAACAGGTCTACGATCTCCTTGAGTGGCACCGCGACGAGCGCGGTGTCACTCATTGGGAAAAAAACAACCTGACGAATGGCAAGTGGTCTTCCTTTGGTATTGGCCTGACCAGACTCAAGAGTCTGGCACGGCAACTGGGCAAGCCGAGCACAAGCCTTGCAGCGGAACTTCGCACTGAGCCGGTGTGGGAATGTCAGGTTCTTGCAATTCTGCTGGAAGACCCCACAGCCTTGAAAAAAGAGCAGGCGATTGCTCAGGTCGATGCCCTCTTTGCCTGGATGCTTTCTCACATCTGGTGCTCAACTCTGGCGCCACGCCTTCCGTATCGCCATGAACTTGCTGAATCCTGGATAACGGACAGCCATCAAACGCGCAGGCGATGTGGCTGGCTGATTACAGCGGAGATTTCGAAAAAAGACAAGCAACCGGACGACCCCGTTTTTAGCCATTTGCTAACATTGATAGAACGCGATATTCATAATGAAGAAAACTATGTACGCGACGCAATGAATAGTGCATTGCTGGCCATCGGATCGCGTAACGCGGTGCTATACGAAAAGGCTCTGGCAGCGGCGAAGAAAATTGGACCCATTGAAGTCGACTACGGCGACAATTCCTGCAAGGCACCGGATGTGGCTGCACATCTTTCGAGTTCCCGTGTTCGTAAAAAGGTTGGTTTGCTCTGAGGTGAATCGCTTTTCATTGACCGCTTTCCACGGTCCTATTCGAAGTTCGGTCTTCACTTTGCTGAAAAGCGTCTATAAATGACAACCTCTGATGAATGGATCGATGACCCGGACGGCACTTTTGTAATCGGAAGCAGAGCTCTGTCCGCAACATCTTCTCCCCGGCAACGAACTCACTACCTCCTTTTCACAAACGGTCCCGAGCAGGGCAGGCGTATAGAGATCAACGAGGATCCTGTTGTGATCGGGCGAAGTCATGAGGTCGACATAACGCTTCAGGATACCGGCACATCAAAGCGGCACTGCCGTGTGGTTCTGCGTAACGCCAGGGTGCGTGTGACAGATCTTGGTTCGACGAACGGGACCTATCTGGACGACAAAAAACTGGAAGAAACCGCGATCCTTCCCCCTGAATCCTTTCTCGAGATCGGCAGTCATGTGTTGAAGCACGAATTTCGTGACCGCGCCGAGGTGGAGAAGAGCGATCAGATCTCCGAAGAACTGGAAACCGCACAAAAGTACGTTCAGTCAGTTCTCCCCCCGCCCATGAACGAAAAGGGAATTTCCATCGAATGGACCTTCGTGCCGTCATCCACGCTGGGAGGCGATTCATTCGGTTACCACTGGATCGACGATGATTCTCTCGCCCTCTACCTGTTGGATGTTTCAGGGCATGGCGTCGCGGCCGCGATGCATTCCGTCTCCGTACTGAACACCATTCGGCACGAATCTCTCCCTCATACTGATTTCCTGGACCCTCAAAGTGTTTTGACGAAACTGAACGACGTCTTCCAGATGGATGAGCATGGCGGAGTCTACTTCACGCTCTGGTACGGTGTGTATGACATCCGAACCCGCCAGCTGACGTATTCGGTGGCGGGTCATCCCGCGGCACTATTGGCAACAGGCCAGGATATGCGGCAACTCAAGACAAAGGGGATGCCAATCGGCCTCTATCCCGGCGCACCCTACAGAAACGAAACCGCCGAAATCGATGAATTCGCTGTCCTCTATGTCTTCAGTGATGGAGTTTTCGAAGTAAGAACCATCCAAGGAGCGGACTGGTCTTTCGGTGAACTCCAGGACAAGCTTCTTCACCTCCGACAGACTGAGGCGAGCCATTCCGGCGAAATTCTAAAGCTTGTTGAAAATCTGACCGGACAACGGAAGTGGGAGGACGATTTTACGATCTTTACGGTTCGATTCACATCACGAACTCAATAGTCAAGTCAGGAGCAATCATGGAACTGCAGTTTGAAGACGATGAGAATAAAATCAGAACCATCACTCTGACAGGGCGACTCGATACGGCTGGCGTCGCGCAGGTTGAAGTACGCTTCAATGCCCTTATGGGGCCGAAGACAAAAAACGTGATTCTCAACATGACCTGTGTGGAATTTCTCTCTTCCATGGGAATCCGAATGCTCGTCACCGCGGCGAGAACCTGCCATCGTCATCATGGAAAGCTGGTCATCCTGTCGCCTCAGGCCCTTGTGGCGGAGGCCCTCGAAACAGCGTCTCTCACAGACGTTATTCCAATTGCCGCATCTGTCGCCGAAGCCGAATAGTATTTTGCCGCATAAGGATCGAACTCTGTGAGCGACCGCTTTGAAAAACAGTTCCCGGCAACAATCGAAGCAATGACCGGCTGTGTTGCTGAAGCGCGCGAATTTCTCGGAGCCATCAAACCGTCTCCGAAATCGATGTATACTGCCGACCTCGCGATCGAGGAACTGACCACAAACGCGATTCGTTATGGATACGATGACAATCCCGCCAACCACCTGATCGGCCTCAAAATAGACGCCGGTGACCGCTACATTACGGTGACCATTGAAGACAGTGGCAGGGAATTTGACCCAACCCGAAGCAAGGACCCCGATGTTCCCCGGTCAATCGAGGAAACAGCCGTTGGCGGGCTCGGCCTCAAGATGATCCGCAAATCCGCCATGCGCATGGATTACAAACGCAGGAACGGTAGAAATGTTGTGACTATTCTCCTCCCCCGCTAGAAGCCTCTTCCACTTCTCCTGAAGAAGAGTCGCTCCGCGCAGCAAACACAAGCTCACGAAAAAGCCGACGGTGAGGGGCTTCCATCATGGACTCGGGGTGCCACTGGACTCCAATGGCGAAGGGATGATTCGATTTCTCAATGCCTTCGATGATGCCGTCCGGCGCCTTCGCAACAACCCGGAGTCCTTCTCCCACACGTTCCACCGCCTGATGATGGCGGCTGTTTACCGGGAATTCCGTTTCACCAACAAACCCGGCGAGACGGGAATCCTTCTCAAGGATCACATCGTGGCCTGATCCCTCTCCCCGGTGAACGAGAGTACTATCGGTCTCGGAGGGAATATCCTGAATCAAAGTCCCGCCGCAGGCAACATTCATCTCCTGCATCCCAAGGCAAATGCCCAGAACGGGTTTCCCACTGGCCAGAGCTCTCTCCATGAGAGCGAAATCGAAGTCCTCCCGTCGCTCAAGAAGGATGGAAACTGTCTCGTGAGGTTTCTCACCGTAGCGCGCCGGATTAATGTCAGCCCCACCCGTAAAAACGAATCCGTCAACCATTGTGACATATCCGTCAATTTCGCTCAGAGACTTGATGGGCGGGAGCAGCACCGGAAGCCCGCCCGCCTCATCGATGGAATCGATCACGCTCGCACTCAGGCTTACGTATTCATAGCCGCCACGGTCTCTGGCGCTGACCGTCACACCAATAACAGGCCGAGCGGCCAGGGCCGAAGAAACCAAGAACAAAGCTGTGAACAGGATAAGTGATGCACGGCGAATCATTGAGGGCTCCCGAGATAACATGAGTCCAGCTGGATAAATCACTCGAATTCACATGTCGAGCCAAACGGGCTCCATTCCGCCTTGCCGTGCACCACCCCACCCCCGCAGCTTTATCTCATGAGCAGGACAGACACCCCCTCGACCGACTACAAACGCATTTCTCCCGTCACACCGGAGATCCGCCGCCGAGTTCGCCGCGCCAATCCGGACGATACCGTCTCCTCAGGAATCAGCGTCGCGAAGGCGGCTTATGGGGTGGAGATAGAGCATGTGGAGGAAGGCAGCCTGGCTCAGGCGGCCGGAGTCAAATCGGGCTGGAAACTCCGGCGGATCAACGGCGAAGGTATTCGTGACACTGTGGATTTTTTTTTCCATGCTGCCGACGAGAATCTGAATCTGGAACTTCTGGACGAATCCGGCAGGAACCGTGAGGTCCAGATCGCCAAGAGGTCTCCTGAAGAATCACTTGGTATTGATCTGAAGCAGTTCACAACACAGAACTGCGGATGTAACTGCGTCTTCTGTTTTGTTCACCAGTTGCCTGACAGCATGCGAAAGTCCCTCTACATCAAGGATGAAGACTACCGGCTCTCCTTCATGCAGGGCAGCTACGTGACGGGCGTCACACTCAAACCGGAAGACCTTGAACGAATTGCGGAACAACGCCTCTCTCCTCTCTATCTCAGTGTTCACGCCGTGGACGAAGGACTCAGGCGATGGCTGCTCGGTATCAAAAAAGCCACCCCGATTCTCGACGTCCTGAATTTCTTTCGTGACAATCGCATTCAGGTCCACACCCAGATCGTCCTTTGTCCCACTCATAACGATGGAAAGCGGCTTGAAGCCACTCTGGAGGCTTTGACAGGCCTCTATCCGACGGTTCAGTCTGTTGCCATCGTGCCACTGGGCATGACGAAATGGCGCGACGGCCTGCCAGGTCTTCCGCCTGTGACTCCCGAGTATGCGCAAGCCTTCATCCGGTCAGTGACCCCCCGTCTGCGCGATGTGGAGAAACGATTTGGCGAGCCCTTTGTACTTCTGGCGGACGAATGGTATCTGATTGCCGGTCGCAAGGCACCTTCGTATTCAAAGTATCCGGACCTCCCTCAGCTCGAAAACGGCGTCGGCATGGTTTATCACTTCTATAAAGATCTTCGTGATGCGAAGAAACTGCTCCGCGCCAGAGAGCTCTCGAAACCCTGGCGCGTCGGGGCTGTGACAAGCACCCTCAGTCCCCCTGTTCTTGAAAAGATCGTGTCAGCCTGCGCCAGTGCGAATATCGAAGTCACTCTCCTCCCCACCGTCAACAGTGTCTTTGGCGAAACGATCCACGTCACCGGCCTTCTCACCGGCCAGGACATTGCGGAAACCATCAGGAGCAATCCGGGCTTCGACCAGTATTTGCTTCCCGGCAATTGTCTCCGGCGCTATGACACAAGGTTTCTCGATGATATGACTTTGGATTCCTTGCGCGGAAACTTAAAACAGAGCATTGATCCGGTTCTTGGTGGTTCGCTGGATTTCGTGGAGACCATTCTCACCGCCGCGACGGACTATCAACCAACCGGAGAGACAGACCATCCCCTTGCCGAACCTGTACACTGGAGCAATAATTAGAACACCCTGACTGATACACTTGAAGAATGTTTCCACTTCATGTCACCGGTTTAGAACAGTGCTCAGTGTCCAAAGGAACCTCACTTATGGCATTTCTCCGTCTCACCGCTACCGCTGTGGCGATATTCCTCCTGATATCGTGCACCGGTTCCCGTGCACGATTTGAACCGGTTCCTCATCAGCCGGACATGAAATGGTTCAAGGGCAACACTCACACGCACACGACACGCAGCGACGGTGACAGTGAACCTGAAGAAGTCGCGCGGTGGTATAAAGATCATGGCTACGATTTTCTTGTCTTAACAGATCATAACGTCCTCACGAATCCAGCCGAGGCGGGCACGAAAGACGAATCATTTCTTCTCATCCCCGGCGAGGAAGTCTCCGCCGTATTTCGCACACCCTTCGAAAAAGCGAAACCCATTCACGTGAATGCACTCGGAACCGATCGAGTCATCGAACCTGCCAACGAAACCGGGAGTGTGAAGGAAAGTCTTCGGGAAAATCTTCGCGCGATTCGCGAAGCGAATGCACTCCCGCATGTTAATCATCCCAACTTTCGCTGGGCGATATCGCATGAAGATCTTCTTGCAACCGATGGCTTCAATCTTCTTGAAATCCACAATGGACACCCTCTCGTCAATAATGCGGGCGACTCCACACATCCTGCCATGGAAGTCGTCTGGGACATTCTCTTGAGCAGTGGAAGGCGGGTTTACGGCATCGGCGTCGATGATGCCCATCATTTCAAAGGTGAATTCCTGCCGAAGCGATCGAATCCCGGAAGAGCATGGGTTGTGGTTCGCTCTCCCTCTCTGACGGAGAATGCGATTCTTGGGAGCCTCGAAGCCGGCAATTTCTACTTTAGCACCGGCGTGGTACTCGATGACATTAGAACGACAGGAAAACGATACGAAGTCACCGCTCGGGGAAGGGTATGGACAGAGTTCATCGGAGTGGACGGAACCATCCTTGCCGAAACGACTTCAAATCCCGCCAGCTACAAAATCAGAGGAAACGAAAAGTATGTCCGAGCCAAGGTCCATGGAGCGGACGGAGGCGTGGCATGGACTCAGCCGGTGTTTCTTGAAGCACGTTAATCATTTCAGCAATGAGACTGCCGCAAACCTTAGAGTACGAGAGGACGGAGTCAGTATCATCGCATGTAGCGCACACCTCATGCCCTTTACCCTTTGGCCCGTTTTGAGATACATTCGCCCCGCCCGTATGTAGATTTGAGAGAGATGCTTTTTCCCTCCAGCCTTGAGCATCTCCGTTCGCCATTTTTTTATGAGTGCCATGTACGAGTCCGGATTCCGTGACATATGGAATTTGGCCGATTGAAGTCGAACGGTTGTCAACGCCTTTGGCACCACTGCGAACTCGGAAGTCCGGGAAAGACGAATCAAGAGATCGTAGTCCTCGTTCCCTCTCCAGCGATGTTCCATCGGACCAACAGCCAACAGTTGTTCCCGTCTCACCATCAGAGCGGACGGAATTCCAAAAAAACGCTGAAGAATACCTTCCCTGACATCACCCTCAGCGGAGCACTCATTGGTCCAGTGCTCATTGCCATCGATCGTCGTTCGATACCAGGAATAGATAACGTCCGGCCGCTTTCCAGTTTCACGCTCATACGTGTCGGCTCTTGCAACAAACTCTGCAAGTTTCGTCACGGCCCAGACGTCGTCAGAGTCGAGAAACGCGACCCACTCTCCGCGAGCCTCACGAAAGGCTTCGTTTCGCGCAACGCTTGGTCCACCGTTGGAATCTCTTGTGAGGACACGAATGCGAGGGTCGCCGTCGGCCGCTGTGAGTGCCGCATCACCGGAGTTGTCGGTGGATGCATCGTCGACAACGACTAATTCCCAATCGTCAAAAGACTGATTCAAAAGAGACTGAACGGATTCGCCGATCAAATCCGCCCGGTTCCAAACCGGCATCACTACCGTGACTGTGGGTGTGTCCTGTCCCAACCGTACAATCCAACTGGCTTCCGGGATTGTTTAATATCAGTAGCCTTCCTATTGGTCGGACAACCTTCCAGGCAAGGGCTTTCCAACAAGAAGCAACCCATCCGAGCCTGCGGCAGGATTCGCCGCGAAGCAAGCGAACGTGCGAGTTACCAGACTCAAGGATTTGGAGATGGAAGTTCTGGACAGCGGTTGCCCCACTGCCGCCCCATCTTTAAGTGGGCTAGAGTTGCATTGAGAGGCCGTTCATGCTCCGGTATCGGGACTGGAGTGAAAAATCCACCGAACCACACGACTCCGTTCGTGCCGTTCTGTCAATAGACACAGCCATGCGACTGTCCTCCCGGCCAATGGATCGAATTGAAACGATGAATTTGCCGGTTCCACGATCATGAGCACCTCGACAAATGTTCGCATCGCCGCTCGCATCCGGCGAAAGCGAGGATTCGCTACGCGGCACCCGCTTCTCTCGAGATGCCACATCGTTCTGTTCGCGGCTTTCGGATGGTCCTATCTGATCCTGACCGGTTGCCTTGCCGTTGTTGCAATCATCACTCTTGCGGCTTCCTCA
>JANQSL010000253.1 GCA_028284075.1 Candidatus Sumerlaeia bacterium
TACCGCCACTTCGCGCACTTCGCGCATTTCCGGCTTTGGCGCCTTGACAGGATAGCGTTCCGGTTCGCCACTTGCTCGCGCAGCGCAGAAATCCCGCGCCGGACACACGGGGCACTGCGGTGATCGCGGCAGACACACCATCGCCCCGAGCTCCATCATTGCCTGGTTCCAGTCTCCCGGCCTTTTCGAATCCAACAGCCCCTGTGCGGCTTCCGTTAACAGACGCTTTCCCGCCGCCGACTTTGCCTCCGCGTCGATGCGATCGAGCCGTGCCACAACCCGCTCCACATTGGCGTCAACCACTGCAACAGCCTCGCCAAAGGCGATGGATGCAATGGCAGCGGCCGTATACCGCCCCAATCCCGGAAGTGCCAGCAGCAGCTCGAAAGATTCGGGCACTCTGCCGTCCAGATCCTGCACCACTTTGCGCGCCGCCCTGTGCAGATTTCTTGCCCGGGCGTAGTACCCCAACCCGGACCACTCCGCCAGGACATCGTCCTCGGTGGCCTGGGACAGGGCTTCAAGAGTGGGAAATTTTTCCAAAAACCGCCTCCAGCGTGGCTCCACCGCCTTGACGGTTGTCTGCTGGAGCATGATTTCCGAGACCCAGATCCTGTAGGGATCACGCGTCAGACGCCACGGCAGGTCACGACGGTGGCCGTCGTACCAGGCAAGCAGCGCCTTGCGGATCCTGTCGGTCACGGGTTGTCCTCGTCCCATAAGCTGCAGTCACCTCTTGCCGACGGGAGGGGGCCACGGGTTTCATCTCCCCGACCGGGGAAACCGTCGGACCGGACGGTTGAAAGAGGTGGGAAGCCAAAGGGGACGCGGCTTGAGTGATTCGGCTTCCGAACCGCAAAGAGACGACCCTCATGCCAGCCTGCGGCCGCAACGGCGGGAAGGCATTGAGAGTGTACCGCGGACACTGTCCACGTGGACGATTACTCGCGCCAGCGATTCAGTAAAGCTTCGCGATATCAAAACAACAACCACTGAAGGCACATCCTTCATCCTCAATGATGTCATTGGGGAAGGAGGCGTCGGGGAAATCTGGAGCGCCCTCCAGGTTTCCCTGGATCGGGTTGTTGCCGTTAAGAAGGTTCGTGGTGACCGCGACTATCTTGAGCTCGATCCGGACTCTCCCCAGCGCCGGTTCATCGATCAGCGTTTCCACGACGAGGCAATGATCACCGCTCACCTCGAGCACCCCAACATCGTTCCCGTCTACGACTTCGGTCAGGATATCGACGGCACGCCAATGCTCGCCATGAAGCTCATGCGGGGCCGCCCCTGGGATCAGATTCTTCGCGAGGATTTCAAGGAACTCGGAGCCGATGCATTCCTTGCAAAGCATCTCCCCACCTTCATTGACATGATGCAGGCAGTCGCCTTTGCGCACTCGCGATCCATCGTGCATCGAGATCTCAAACCATCCCAGGTTATGATCGGTGAGTTTGGAGAAGTCATTCTCATCGACTGGGGGCTGGCGATTCTGACGGAGAATACGGCCGGAACACTGTCGTCAGACCTCGATCCGACTCTGCCCACTCCCGTAACGGCGACAAGCCCCTCGGGCACTCCCGCTTTGATGGCTCCGGAACAGACTCTCGACACGGCTGCAAAAATCACACGGCGCACCGATATCTATCTGCTTGGCAGCACATTGTATTACCTCCTGACAGGCTATTACCCTCATGACGCCTCCTCCACGGCGGTTTCCATGAAACTCGCCGCCAAAGGCATCGTCTCTCCGCCGTGCGACAGAAATCCCCATCGCCGAATCCCCGGGGATCTTGCAGCGCTTGCCATGGAGGCCCTCGCGCCTGACCCCGCCGACCGAATCGCCTCCGTGAGCGAAATGATCAACCGCGTCTCCGATCATCTGACAGGCAATTCGTTCCGGCGCGAGTCAGAAAAGCTCGCCCGCTCGGCCGAGCTTCGCCTCAAACGTCTCGAGAGTGCGGGACTCTCCATTGAGCTCAAAGACAACAGTGTCGATGTTCGAGCCATTGGCGAGTTGAGCGTCGACAGTGTTTATTCCACTCTGAATGAATGTTCCAACCTGCTGGACCGCGCACTTGGTCTGTGGTTTGCCAACCCCTCCCTGCCACAATTGCGCGACGCGGTTTCCGCAGCTATCGCCGTGACCGCTCTGCGCGCCGGTGACCTCGGTCTGGCCCGCTACAGAATTCCGGACATTCGCGATCACACGTTGCGTGACCGGCTTGCGGGAATCGCTCAACGAAGTCTTCAGCGGCGGAATACACAGGCTCGCATAAGGCGAGCGGCAGTCACGAGTGTTGTCGTTCTCCTGTTATTGCTGGGTGTTGGGGCGGCAAAGTACAATATCGACCACCGTCGATCCATCAATCGTGTTTTGCACGAGCGGAATGCGGCGGAAAGCGCACGCAGGCTTGCCGAAATTGAACGGGCCGGCGCTGATGTCGCCCGTCGACATGCTGAACGCGAGCAGTACTATTCAGCCATCGGTCTCGCTGCGAACATGCTTGAACACGGACGCATTGAAAGCGCTCGCGAGCAGCTCCTCCACCGGACCCCCGCTGAAAGAAGAAACTGGGAGTGGGGTCAGCTTTATCTTGCCACCGCATTTGACACAATCACTCTCTGCACTGCAAACGAGGACACGGAATTTCTTCACGCAACGTTTTCACCCAGTGGAGCGCACGCTTACACCGGTGATCGCCTCGGCCGCCTTTCCGTGTGGGACGCTCAAACGGGCCGGCTTCTGAAGACCGCCTTTCCCCATAGCGCCGGGCTTTGGGACATCGTTGTTTCGCCGGACGGTCAAAAACTTCTGACAACGTCCTTCGACAAGACCGCTGCCATTATCGATGCGTCGACACTCGAAGTTGTCCATCGCCTTGAAGGTCACGGGAAAATTCTGCGAGGCGGAGACATCAGTCCCGACGGAAGACTCGCCGTGACAACCAGCCGGGATCGCGTCACGCGCCTCTGGGACATGGAAACAGGTGAACAGCTTCCCTACCAATCAACCGGAAGCCGCGCCTACGAAGCAAAGTTTCTTCCGGACGGATCCGCTTTTCTCGTCGCGCAGTGGCAGTATGTGAACATGTACGACACAGCCACAGGCGGGGTTATCCGCACCGCTCCGGAACATCCGGAGAATATTCTCGATGTCTGTGTCAGCCCTGACGGAACACAGTTTGTCACTGCCTGCACCGACCGCATTGCACGGGTTTTCAACGTTGGCACGATGGAACTCGAGCTTGAGATTTCCAACACCACGTCATGGTTGCATTGTGTCGACTGGAGTCCCGACGGTTCCATGATCGCCACAGGAGACAATGACGGCACGGGTCGCGTCTGGGATGCGCGGACAGGCGATTTCATCCACGAAGTCCAGACCCGCCATTCGCTGTTCAAAGTGGATTTTTCTCCCGACAGCCGACGCCTCCTCACAGCTGCCAATCACTCCGCCCAAATCTGGGATCTTGATCTCCTGCCCGACGACGGTGCCGTCCATGCACTTCACTCCGGAAAAACCACCGACAAGCGGATCGACGGCAGCCTGCGTGTTTTCGCCGCTCCCCTGGAGAAAGGATCCTGGCTTGGTTATGATCGTCATTACCGTCAGGGATCCACCGGCAAAGGCCGGTCTTTCTACGACTTTGAGAATAAAGCTTTCACTGCCGATTCCTATTACACGGCATGGGCACCCGACAATTCCCGCCGAATTGTTACAGACCATGTTTCGCTACATACCATTGTCGTCGATTCAAAAACCGCTCAGACAGTGAAGGTTCTCTCTGAAGACGACATTTTCCATACACAATGGAGTCCTGACGGTCGCCACTTTGCAACAGGGTCTGTTAACGGAGACATTGTGCTCTGGGAGTCGACGTCGCTCACGGCTCTCGGTGTCCTTGGCGAGTCCTATCGAATGCCAGAGGATATTCAGGCGCGAATCCCCGCTGCATTCTGTTTCGATCCCACCGGATCAAAGATCGTTGTCGGACGGCGAAACGGACTCCTCGAAATTTTCGATGTCAAGACCCGGAAGCGCCTGCGTTCTCTTCAACCCGACGACGGTGCGGTGTTTGCCGTTACATTCAGCCCGGACGGACACTTCGTTGCGGCTGGCGGCCTGGCGTCGAAGGTTCGAATCTGGGAGGTCCAAACCGGCGACCTTGTTTCGACACTCATCGGACACAAGTTGCAAATTCGCAGCATTGCTTTTCATCCCAACGGAGCACGGGTTCTTACCGCGGGCGGCGATGATGCGGTCAAGCTCTGGGAAACTGAAACGGGGCGTGAGGTATCCACGGTCTTCTCTCTACCGGGAGATGACTTCCTTCTTGGAGCGGCGTTCAGTGATGACGGCATGCACGCCATCGCCGCCTCATCGGAAGGTCACCTTCTCATGACTCGCGCGCTTCCGTGGGAAGACAATCTGCTTCCCGACATACCCGGGTTTTCTCTGGAGGACCGTATCCGACTCGTGAAGCGCCGTGTACGAACCGGTCTTGATATCCTCCCGGAAGATATTGCTCTCGATATCCCCCGCACACCGGAGGACGCTCTAGCCCAGTCGCTCGGCCAATAATCGTGGTGCCTGTTCGCAGGACTCCGCCATTCGATCAATTCCCTCCAGCGTTTCCTGAGTGAGAACTTCCTCTTCAGCGGCGGTACAAACGGCTCGTGCAACCTCATCCGCAACAAAGGTCTCCGCATCGAAAACGCGTTCTTTCAATCCCAGCCGCTCCATGAGCTCGCGGGTTTTGAACTCATAGGCAATTGCAACGGTCGGAATGCCTGCGCACATTGCAAGAATGGCTCCATGCATTCGAACCGAAAGCGCGACGGCACATTGCGAATAGCGCTCAATCAATTCTTCCGGCCGATGGGGTTTCCCATCCACAGTCAACCGTTCTCTGAGGGGTTTCGCCACTTTCTCGACAACACGGGCGGCAAAGACGCCATCATCCTCGTGTTCGGGAAAACCCTGCGTCGTCGAAATGAACAAAACGTCAAAGCCCGCCTTCACCAGCTCTTCCACGGTTCTCGCAAGCTCTTCGAGATACCGTGTTCTCAGAACCCCACGATTCGTTGTGGACGATTCGGGAAAGAGCAGTGGTCTTGCCGACACGGCCACGCGGGGCCGGCCTTCCGACCGGCTCGACGAGTCATTGTCCCGTCTCAGAACTCCCTTCGCATGGTGTCTTGAAAAGTAAAACGCGCTGTCAGCCAGTACGACAGCCTTCGATTCCGCCTCCGGTTGAATTCGTTGCACCACATTAAGCGAGCGTTCGTCACGAACACAGATCAACGTTGCGTGAGAAAAAGCCTCTGCAAGCGCTCGCATCCTTTTGTTTTCCGTCAGCGGCCCGATCGATTGAGGAAAAAAACAAAGTGGCCGCTTCAACATTCGCGCTGCACGGTAGTCGAACAGAATTCCCTCCAAAGAATAATAGTCCGTCAGATACGTCCCTCCGGCCGCGATCAGAGCATTCGCCGATTCCATCCGTTCAAGTTGCTGTTTTTCCTCTTTCAGTAAGACCATCCGTGCCGGGTTTCGCAGCTGCAGGGCTGCCTCAATTCGGCCTTTTCGTGTCGTCCGCACCAACCTGTTCACAAACCCTCGCCGCAGCGGACGGCCTGCCGAGAACAGCTGGGGAACAACATTCAGATCCCTGTAGAGGCAACGCGCCGCCCGCTCCTGCGGCGTGGAAACAACCACGAAGGTGTCGTCGCCGAACCGTTTTTCGAGCTGGGCCTTTTCAGCGAGAGCGATAGCGGCGTCGCCTCCGTTCAAAAGCCAGGAGTTGAGAAGCATGAAACGAACTGACACCACTTTTCGCCTTTCCGTCTTGCCGCACAGGGAGTGATGGAGTGAAGTCATTCGTTTGCGATGAGCGCAAACAGAGACGACGCGGACCGAAGGCTTTCATGAAAACCGCCCTCGTGGGCATGTCGGACAACTACACCGGTGCCGGTATTGCCGCACGTCGCCTTCAACAAGCTCTGTGTGGCGAAGGAGTCGACTGTACATACCACACCGCCGCCGAGCCCACCCGCAGCGCCACCTACCGGATTCCCCGGCAAGACACTCTGCGGGAACGCATTGCACGGCGCCTTGAGAGCGCAACCGGTCTGTACGGCTTCTTCAATACAACATCCCCCGCCCTGCTTCGTGACTCCCGTGTTTCGGAGAGCGACATCCTGCACATTCATCAAATGCTGCTCCACAGCTTCGGGCATATCTGGCTGCGACGTGCGGCCCGGGACAGGCCGGTGGTACTGACGTTGCACGACACATGGCCTCTCACCGGCCATTGTACCTTCAGCCACGATTGTGAACGCTGGAGAGTCGGATGTGGTCATTGTCCCTATCCTCGCTCATGGCCCCCGGTCCGTATCGATACAACGGCAATGCAATGGCGCCTGAAGCGCCGTTCATATCGGCAAACTCCCCTGACAGTTGTTTCGCCAAGCGAATGGCTCGCGGAGATGGCACGGGAGAGCATTCTTTCCGGTGCCGATATCCACGTCATTCCAAACGCCATCGACACCGGGACATTCAGTCCGGGAGACAGGGGAACGGCCCGTCTGCAACTGGACCTTCCCGCGGATTCGAAAGTGGTTCTCTTTGCATCAGCATCTTTTCTTGATAAGCGCAAGGGCGGAACAGACCTTCTCAAGGCAATTGCCGCACTCCCCGAAACCGAACGCTCCCGGTTTGTTCTTCTTGCCGCTGGTGAAATACATGAGAAGGACATCCCTCGCGGCCTGCCGGTCGAACTTCGCACAATCGGTTATCTGCGCAGCGACGAACAGCTTGTCACGGCCTACCATGCGGCGGACGTGCTCGTGCTGCCGAGCCACGCCGACAACTTCCCCTGCGTCATCCAGGAAAGCCTTGCCTGTGAAACTCCTGTCATTGCGTCTCGAGTCGGGGGAATTCCCGAAATGATTCGCGACGGCAAAACCGGCCTTCTTGTTGAACCCCGTAACCCGGGCAAACTGGCGAACGCTCTCGGCAAACTGCTGAGCGAACCGGATCAACTTGAACGAATGGGGCGCTCCGGACGCGAGCACGCGGTCTCAAACTGGAGCCTTCCCGTTGTTGGCCGAAAGCATATCGATCTGTATCACGCTATTGTGGAGTCGCGGCCCGCTCGTTCGAGCTGATCTGTTCCTTCTCTTTCCATGTTTGCCGCGAAATTCCCACCAGACAGAAGAACAGTCCGAACAACAGGAACGTATGGGGAAAAAAGAATGTGTCCTGAATCAGAAGCGAGACGCCCAGCTGTGTAAATCCGCCCGCCACCGCCGCATAGCCGTTTGTCAAAAACATGTCTCCACCGCGAAGCGCTCTTTTCCTCCAACGCCGCCAAACGATAAATCCCGTACCGCCAACAAGCAGGAAGATCGTGAAACCAATGAAGCCCGTCTCCGTGAGCAGCTGCATATACCCTAGATCGATGTATTGCAACGTGCCTTTTTCAAAGTGGATTCGATAGAGTTCACCGGTGGTTCGCTCAGGATACCAGTAATAGCGATAATTGTCGAGACCCACACCCGTCCACGGATTCTCCTCCAGCATGTTCATTGCAATCTTGAACTTGTCCTGTCTCTGCACGATGGAAACGTCGCGGCTTCCGTGTTCGTCGAGACCCTGAAACCGATCGACCATCTTCATCGTGATGTAAGGAGCGAACAAAAGCGCACCCGCACCCAGCAGGATCGCAAGTCGTCTGCGCATCGGTGAGCGCAGAAAAAACACCGTTACCGTCAGCATGGCTCCAAGAATAATCGGCGTTTGCCGGTTGAACGTCAGAATGCTGACAACAATCAGGAGGAACAGTCCGGCAAGAATGAAGATCTTCTCGCGTCCTTTCCTCGCTTCCGAAAGCAGAAACAGAGCCCACGGCATTATCCAGCACGCATTGAAAGCGAATTGAATCGCATTTCTGGAAACGCCGTTGATCCGCAGATTTACGGCGAAGATTCTTTCATCGCTGAATCCCGGGAAAAGATCCCGGCGTAATGCAAACTCCACCGCGCCCACAAAGGAAATAACGCATGTGATGTAAAACAACGCGGTCATCAACCTTCGGAAATCGTCTCGTGTCCGAAAGGCACTTGCCACAAGAAGCGCTGTTGCCAGGTAGAAAGCGGCGTGAATACTCACAGGTGCGTCTGCAGGTTTGTTCAGGAAACCAAAGATCACCGCATAAATTGTCATTCCCGACAGCAGAAAGAGAGGTGCAACAGCCGGAATACGGAACGGTCTTCGCAAAAAGAAAACGATGCTGGACAAAACAAACGTCGCGGCGGCGACTTTGTTCAGCGATACCGGGATCATGCCGACGTAAATGGCCGATCCGCAAAACCACGTTCCGAAATAAAGTGGCATCGTGAAACGCGGTCCCGCCACCATCAGCGCCGCCGCAAACGCTGCGCCACCCAGCAGATAGATGCCGAGTTCCGGCAGGAACTTCATGGCGGCAAGCAGATACACCGCCAGTCCTCCCACAATCAGAAGGATCAGAAATGTAATCCCTCTCAGTCGTGCTTCGGGCGTTTGTTCCCGAAGCTCCGACATGATTCTCTGTGCAACACCCGTCACAACGGGTTACCCGGACCCAGAAGAAGCTCAAGAGCCCGTATACGGCGTTGAAGAATCTCACTGCCGGTTTTCGACATGCAAATCGCGAGAGCTTCTCCGTTCAGTTTCAGGGCTTCCTCCAGCGCTTCACGCATGGCGTTGTCGCCCAAAGCGGGAGACGGTGCCTCGCCATTGGTTCGTGACTCTCTGCGCTCGGCAAGAAGGCGGTTCAGTTTTTCATCATAGGGTTTTGTCAGAAGATATGCCAGTACGGCTCTTGGCGTGAAAGGTTCCGCTTCGCCAAATCGGCTGAGAGTGCGCCGGAGCAGCTTCTGCGCCGTCTCATAGTCGCCGTAGCAGGCTTCCAGCACTCTCTGGCTTTCATAGGGGAGCCGCTGATCCTGTTCCGCCGCCTGCAGTATTTCCTCGACTAACCGTTCAATTTCCGCTTCATCGCCCGCTGCACGTGCTTCCTGGATCCGGATGCAAATCTCGACGGCATTCGCAACGGAGCGGACCGCCTGATTTTCTTTTGTAACAGCGGCCAGTTCACGCCTTGCGGCATCCGCATTGTCTTCCGCCAGCAGTTGAAAAGCCCGGTACAGTCCCGCTTCGGGGTTCTCTTCCGGTGGAATACGTCGATTCCACTCCGATGCCTCCCGAATCCGCCCGGAACGAAACGCACCGGCGCGCGCAAGCCGCATCCCACGGGATTCCTCCCCCTCCACTTCCAGGAGGCGCGTTGCGCGGTCTGAGGCCTCTCCATATTCGCCGATCGACAGCATAACACCAATCGGATCGACATATTGTTCCTCAAAGTAATCCGGGTTAAAGTGCCGCAAGCTGCCGTAGAGCTCCAAAAGCTCCTCTCTGTCCTGCGGTCTCTCCCATCGTTCCTTCCAGTCGATCAGGAGACGCGCCGTCTCATAATCGCCCGGATTCATGTCCATCGCCCTTTCCATGCTCTTGATTGCGGACCTGATGTCGTTCCGGTTTCCTGTCAGTGTGAAGCGCAGATACTCGCAAAAACCCCGTACGCGCCAGGATCCGTGGAAGTAGTACTGTGTCATGCTGCCATCGATGGCAAAAAAAGATCGCGCCACCGCGTCCATTGCCTCGCGAGCACTCGCTTCTACCAGATGATCCGGACCGCCCTGACTCCGAAGGTTGATTTGTTTCTGTGAAAGATCCGTCGCGAGATATTGTTGAGCCTGCGCCTCCTTGAACCACGCTTCACCGTTCAATGGTGACAAACGCGTGGCGATGCCTGTTGCATTGAAGGCTTCCGCCATGAGCGCGTTGTTGTAGTACTGCTCCGGAGCTTCCCAGTTACCGATCGCGTTTCCTGCCCGCAGTGTCGACACCATGGAGCCGAACCATGTCGCCGCTATCGCACCGCGGCTTGCGATCACCGACAAAACGAATGCCGCCCCGACAAGCCAAACGACAATCAGGGGATTGAACCCTGTTCTTCGCCCGCGTACATCTCGTTGCAGTTGCATCTCCATGCGAATTTCACGCGCTCCCGACATTCGCAGCGTCGACGAATCCGCACTTCCCATCGGGTCCGCGGAACGTTCCTCGAGACTCTTCGTTCGAATGACCCATAATCGGTCACCGGCGCTCCAGATCGCCAGCAACAGAACAAGTGTGCAGCCCAGTGGAGCAACGCGCAGTGGAAAGTCGAGTGCCGCGTGCATCAGCAGTGCACAGATTCCAAGGAGCACTGAAACCTGCAGCGCAATATGCCGCTGCCGGAACGAACGCCGCATGTGTTTCCACCCGGAAAGCAGGATGGTTATCAAGCCTGTCAGAGCCAGGCCCAGACCCACTGCTCCCGTTTCGAAAATCGTTTGCAGGTATTCGTTGTGCGCACGGAATGTTTTTTTCGGAGTGGGAAGAATGGACGAGCGTGGATGCTTGCGGTAATAGTCTCCCTGAGCCTGTGGATAAACGTAGTGAAACGATCCCCACCCGGTACCCTGCAGAAAATGCCCTTTGATGACCGGGAGCGAACACATCAGAATTCTCAAGCGGGTTTCCGTATGAAGGTGTTCCGCTGTGACGTGCCGCAACCGCTGAGCCAGTGGCAGGTTGTCGCGATAGAACGGATTCGCGTCGTGCCGCACAAACTGGGTTGCCAGCAATATGAACAGCATCAGCGGCACACCAACCACGAACTTCATGGAGGGCTTGATCGATGCACGCCGTGCCAGCAGGAAAATCAGCGATACAAACATCACTGTCAGTATCGGAATAACCGCCCGGCTCTGTGCCATGATAATGGTTATGACCATAATGGCCATGCTGACCGCGATCCCGGCCCGCGCCCATCGGCGATCAGAACGCGTGGTGCTGAAAACCGTCCACGCAATCAACAGCGGTGCCATGAGAAACGATGAGACGGCCGTGTTATGGCCAATAAACCCGCCAACGTCATTTCTGAAGTCGGCATGACCCCATTGTATCCAGATGCTTCGAATCAGCGGCGCGTCCGCCTGCACCAGAATCGATACCAGCGCCGCCGTCACTCCCGTACCGAAGATCAACCCCAGAATCTTGTAAACCAGACGGCGTGTGCGAATCACGTCCTCCGCCATCACCAGAAACGCCAGCCCCGCCGCAACCATCAGCCAGGCAATCAGCGACTGCTGATCGCCACCCGCCGACGTGTCCACGGCATCGTTGCTTCCGGAAGCCAGCACCTCCACCACCGCATCGGGAACCGGCGGAGGCCAGCCCAGCGGACTAAAGGACAACAGGGACCAGCCGAGAAACAGCAGGCCCGCCAGCATTGGTATCAGCCGCAGCGGGTTTCGCAGGAGAGGGCGTGGCGAGAGATCCGGCGGGAACACGTTCACGCCCGTCGCCTTCTCCCAACCGCGACCGCACAAATAAGCACCGACCCCGATCAGACCGATGAACAGCCAGACCACCGCTTTTAGTTCCAGCACCGGGAGGCTGCCGTAAAACCGGATAAACGTATCATCCGAGACCGGCACACCGGAGTTTGCCACAATCGGCTTTCCGGCGCTGAGAAACGGGAGCAGGTCCTTGATGACAAGAGCCAGCCAGTGCCGTGGCGCGGTCACGGGGCCGGGAATCTTCCCTCCGTTAATCGAAACCATCCACTCATGAATGGTTCCCAGAACCCTGTCCGGCAGACTGAATTGATATGCGAAAGCCGCCCCGAGGAATGCCGCCATAATCGAAAGTTCGGCGAACTTTCGCAGTATAATCGATGTTGAGAGCCGTACCGGCTTTTCCCGCCGAGATTTGCGAGACCTCAGTTTCCCGGCACGGGACACACTCGTCCGCGAGGCGCTGGGTGACTCAGCGCTCTTCTTTCGTGGCCGTGCCTTCTGCGCGCTTTTTGGTTGGGATTGCTCAGCCATCCGTTGAACGCCATGACCCTCGTGCCAGCATGTCCGGACCTTCCGGCTCTACCCGGTCACTGCCAACACCAAAGCCATCGCTCCCCTACCTTCCGAAACGATTCCCGAACAAGCGTCTGGATAAATTCGTTTGCAACAGGTTCTCCGGATCGCAACGCGACTTCAGGGAAGTAAACGTCTCAAGAGTCTCCTCAGGGAAGAACCTCTCCACCGCTTCCTTTTGGAGTGTTGCATCCTTTGCAAAATAGAACCGGCCGCCGTTTTCCAGAACAATGCGGTCCATCCGGTGACACAAATCCCACAACTGCCGCCGTTTCGACCGGGTCACGCGAAAATCCAGAGCCAGCGAAAATCCATCCACCGCGTGCGTCATCAGGAACGGATCCGGCAAATGCCTCTTCATCACCCCCAGGTACGACGGCATTCCCGCATCCTGGCTCACCCGCAGCAACTGTTCGTACACTTCAACCGCGCGGTCCTTCGGAACGAAACTCTGATACTGAATCAATCCTCCCGGCCGGTACGACCACTTCCAGTTCGGAACATAATCCAGAAGGAACGCGAATCCCGCGTGCGACTGCAGGTATCGGTGCCCCTCCGGCTGCATCGCACCCGCATGATACTTTCCCGCGTTCACCATGCGCATGCCGGGATTGTTCACAAAAAAACTCAACGGCCACCACATCAGAGACTTCGGAATCAGACCAAACAGCTTTGACGGCAATTCCTGCGCTGAAACGCGCAGCGTATCTTCCGGATGCCTGTCCACATTCTCCGGAAGGTATTGAGCCTGATGCACAACGCCCCGGCCAAAACCGCGTCCGCCCGCGATGCAGTCAATCCACCCCACAAGGTAGTCCGACTCCGGAACGCGTTCGAGAACCTCTTCAGCCATCTCGCCGATAGTCCGCGTGCGAAACGCTTCCACCATCAGATTTCCGGAATGCACTTTCTTCATGCGCAACTTCAACCGCGTGAAACACCCAAGCATCCCAAAGCCGCCGATCGCCGCATGATACAACTCCGGATTCTCCTCCGGACTGCACGTGACGTGCTCGCCCTTTGGCGTCAGCAGATCGAACTCCAGCACATGCCGCCCGAAGGTTCCCGCATTGAAGTTGTTCTTTCCGTGAATGTTCATCGACGCGCAGCCCGCCATTGTCGTGAACATCGTTCCCGACACCACCGGCGGCCACCACCCGTCGACAATAATCCGCTTCCATAATTTCTCGATCGTCACCCCTGGTTCCGTCTCAACAAGACCGGACTCGGGATCCCACGAGAGAATACGATTCATTCGTGACAAATCGAGAACAATTCCGTCCTCGTTAATCGACGCATCGCCGTAACTGCGTCCGCCTCCGCGAAACGCCACCGGAACATCGTGCGACCGGGCCGTGTTGAAAACATCGTGGATTT
>JANQSL010000260.1 GCA_028284075.1 Candidatus Sumerlaeia bacterium
TTGTCCGTCGAAACAGTCGATGTAGTTGATGAAACGAAAATTTCGCACCCACTCGTCCATGTTGAGCAGGTTGAAATTGGTGGCGCTGACAAAAAAGTAGGGTGTTTCGTTTCTGATGAAGTATCTCCGGACATCGGATATACTCTTCAGGTGAATCTTCTTGCGGCGCCTTGCTACGGCGGGAGCATTCGCTTTCCTCTTTGATGCAGTCTTCCTCGCAACTTTTTTTGCCGACGGTTTCTCAGCCGCTCTGGCCATTTCCATTGCTCCTCGATTTGGTTGATTTGGCCGTATCCTTCAATGCCTGCCGTGTGAAAATACCCAGGCCGTACTTGGGATTGTAACCGTGGATTTCCTTCACATCCAGGGCCTTCATAAAAGACAGAATCTCCTCGCTCACAACCTGCCCCGGAACAAGAATCGGAAACCCCGGCGGATAGGGCGTTACGAAGGACGCTGAAACAAGATCACGTCCCTGGGCCATCGCTTCCTCGATTTCACCACCTATATGGAGGTATTCGACGGTACTCTCGTCGTAGGAAAGAAAGAATGCCTTTCGCATATCACCTTCCGGCGTTGGCGACCCCTCGTCTGGAAGAAAGGAACTGTGGAAGCGGCTGAAGTTGGGGAGCGGAGGAAGATCTTCCGTAAGGCTCTTCACGCGGCTCTCATGAATGTTCCGGTCGATCGGATTCTGGTCTTCACTGCGTTCCTCGATGCGCTGGGCGATCGTTGCGAGAACTTCGATCAGGTATGCGATTGCTCCACGTGTTGCCCCGATATGCACCATGAAAAGAACAGTGTTCCGCGATGTCTTGTTAATCTGGATGTCGAATTCGTTCATCAGGTAATTCTTGAACTCGTCTCCATCCATGCCGGTCCGCCCCACCTCGATTGTGACACGGGTGGGATCGAGTGCAAACTCGTCCCTCTCCCATGCCGTTTCCATGCGGCTCCAACCGGCTTCCGGATCGTAGTACAGTTCGATGCCGGAGGCTCGATGCTCTTCCGGAATGACATTCTTCGGACCAAGCACAGTGAAGTATTTGTTTGTCAAAGGGTTGGAGCGAATGCGCTCACGCAGCGTCATCGCCAGTTCGATGCTTTTCTGCACCAGTTCGAAGCCCTCCAGCTCGACCTGTCGCCGCCCCAAATCCAGAGATGCCAGAATCTGATAGTTCGGAGATGTGGACGTGTGCGTCATGTAGGCCTCATTGAAGGCCTTCATGGCATGTTGCTCAAAATCGCGATCATGGATGTGGATCATCGAGCCCTGCCGCAGTGACGTCAGAGTCTTGTGCGTCGACTGTGTTGCATAGACCCTGACTCGTGCTTTCCCGGGATCCGGTAACAGGCGCTCTGACAGCAGTTTCTCTTCTTCACTGTCAGGTTTCGCATCAAACTCGGCACGCCAGCAGGCGTATCTTTCGGGATAGTCAGGTTGCTTCAGCATCGAACGCAGATCCGTCGCTCCCTGCATGGCCATGCGTTCACGGGTGATCGGAGTGAAATGGCCGTAGGCAAACCACGCTTCATCCCAAAGGAAAATCAGATCCGGTTTGATCGCCAGCAATTCCTCCATCACTGCACGCGCGTTATACGTGATGCCGTCAAACGTTACGTTTGTCAGGAGCACCATCCGCACCCGATGGAGTTTCCCGGCGCGTTTTTGTTCCAGGAGCTGACGTTTGATTTCGCGAAGCGGAACCGCACCGTACATCGAGTAGGTCGAGAGTGGGTACGGATCCATATAGACTGGATGGGCTCCGGCGAGAATAAGCGCATAATGGTGGGACTTGTGGCAGTCGCGGGAAACAAGAACAGTATCTCCTGGCCGGACAAGCGCCTGCATGACAATCTTGTTCGCGGTTGATGTTCCGTTCGTGACAAAATAGGTGCGTTTTGCGCCGAAAGCACGTGCCGCGAGGGCTTGTGCCTGCTTCAGCGATCCGTGAGGCTGCAGCAGTGAATCCAGGCCGCCTGTCGTCGCGGAGGTTTCCGCCAGAAAGATGTTTTGTCCGTAAAACTCCTCCATGTCGCGAATCCAGTGGGATTTCGCGATGGATTTTCCGCGCGAGAGTGGCATCGCGTGAAAAACACCAGTCGGCTTGTGGCTGTAATTTCGCAGTGCCGTAAAGAAAGGCGTGTCGTATCGCTCGCTGATTCCCTTGAGAATGCTGAGATGCAGCTCGACATAATCCTCCTGGCGGTAAAACACGCGACGATAACATTGACTCGCCGACCCGGCAATGTCTTCCACCGGTGCGTCCGTCACAAGGAAGAGGTCCAGCTCCGGCCGCAGGCGGTTCATCAGCTCGCCCAGCGCGACGCTTCGGTCCCGGTCGGACATGGATTCATAGTCCGAGCGGCTGATGCTTTCGATGGTCCGCTGCAGAATTTCGAGTTGATGGTGTGAACGCAGCGGGAAGCTGTAACGGACGACGACCGAGAGAATATTGTAGTTGAAGAGGATTGCAATCAGTGCATCTTCGAACGTTGGAACGACGACGATATTATAGATGAATTCGTCCTCGTTGCGGCGCAGTTTGACAAGCTTCTGCCGCAACCGTTCCTCCTCGCGGGAGGAGATGTTGTCGACGATCAAAACCTCGAAATACGGACGAGTATCGCTGAATTGCCGCTGATGACCGGATTCCTCAAGGCTCACGTCGAATTCGCCGTTTTCCAGACACTCCTGTGTGATTGTTTCGGCCACGTCGCGGTTTCGGTATGCATCGCTGACCAGGAGGCGCAGCACTCTGTCCGTCAGACGGGACAGGGATTCGTAGTCCTCCCTTTCAAAAAGACGCACGAGTTCATTGTAACCTCGTTTGCCCGGGAATGCCCAGTATTCCTCAATCGGCTTGAGCAGACCAAAAAGACGCTCAATCTCTTTCCTGAGGTTAAGTGTTTCGCCGGTGCGGCGATCGGTGTCGTGGAGTTTTCGAACCGCGTCCCGCAGTGAATCCCATGTATCCGTTCTGAGCCGCGAAGCATTGTAATAGGCGCTGAGCGAGTTCTGCTTTGCGGCGTCAGTGGACTCTCGTTGAATCAGTTCGCTGGGAATCATGGGGGCGGATCGAAATTCAGGAGTGTTGGCTCATCTTCTTGTCCGGCACTCTTGTTCCCGATTCCTGTGGTGAAACACCCGGAGTCGTGATCGGTGAGTGCGGTTCCGGCAGTACTTCCGGCGGCAGGGCAAAACGCTCGCGGGCCTCCGGAGCTTTGGCATCTTCCTCACACTGCTGGACAACCTTCTCTTCGCGCAACCCCGCTTTCGACCCCTGCTCCGGTTTCTTCAGCGGACCGAGCGTGTCCAGATACTCTGAATAAAGAGAATTCTCCCGTTTGTAGACCTCGAAATCCACGAGACGATCCCGAAAGCTCTTCAATGGCTGGCCGAGACCACGAAGACCCACCTCGCGACTGCGTTGGACACGCTCCAAATCGATTTCCAATGGGATGATTTCATCCGCATGGCCAGCCTCGTGCAGTGTGTTTCCCGCCGGGTCCAGAACGATCGACCGTCCGTTTCCGCCCTCACCCGCACCGTTGATATCGAAGAAGAAGCATTGGTTACAGGCCGCGCTGGCCTTCGCGATACTCAGTTCCACCTTGCGGTCGATACTGCTCGTCAACGTTGGGTGCAGAATCACTTCCGCACCGAGAGTCGCCAGCGACCGTGTCGTTTCCGGAAACCACATGTCGTAACAGATCGACACGCCAAAGCGGCCCACATCCGGTACGTCGAAGACGCAAAACTCCGTTCCCGGCTCGACACCCTGTTCATAGGGAAAGAACGGAAACATCTTGCGATAGCGCGCGACAACCCTGCCTTCCGGTGAAATCACCGGAGCCGTGTTGTAGATTTTGTCACCGTCCCGCTCGAACATGCTGCCGGGAAGCAGCCAGATGTTATGACGTTCCGCCATTTCCTGAAACGACTCCTCCGCTGCGTTCGGAAAGGGCATTGCGTTTGAAGTAAAAGGCCCGAAGGGCGCCAGTTCGCTGAAGAGCACCATCTGCACCCAGGGATACAGGTGCATCAACACCTCAAGCCGTGACCGCATGGCGGACACGTTCTCATGAGTCGCTGAAAGACTCATCTGCACGCCGGCAATGGCGAAAGGCTTCATGCTGTTCCAGGACTCCTGACGGAGAGGATGCTTTAATTATTCTCCATGAACAACCTGACCCTTTCAGCTATCCGGCGGCAAGTCATGTTCGTCGTGAATTCCGCATTATCTCTGTGGAAAAGCCCGCGGACTTTGTCCTTGATCGCTCAACGGTTTGTCACAACCAATCATGTACATTCCACATCACGAGAGGAGAGAGCATGCGTTTCAAATTTGGAGCGGCCCTTCTTGCGCTGGCTCCCCTGGCATCGACGGCCCCGGCCCAGTTCGGAGACGGATCCGACGGAAGTTCGACGATTTCAGGCCAGACCAACTTCACCGTGTCTTCCGGTGTCTTGATCAACAACGCCCTGAATTCCGGTGAGACGACCCTTGAGCTGGACTGGTTGAGTGTTCCCGGCGGCCTGGCTCCCGGCGATGAGGTGCTTATTTGCACGCAGGGTGACTCTGATCTTTCGCGAGTCGGAACCTACGAATTTGCCACTATCGATACTGTCGACAATATCTTCTCGATGGTGACATTAACTTTAACCTCAGGGGTGACCAATTCCTATAACCCTGCAATCTCCGGCGGCCTGGTTATCGTTTCAAAAGTTCCTCACTTCAGCAGCCTGACCGTGGATCCCGCGGGCTCATTGGAAGGTTCGGTTGTCGCTCTTCGTGTCAATGGCACGGCAACGGTAAACGGCTCAATTTCCGCGACAGCCACGGGGTATTCCGGCGGTTTCGGTGGAGGCGGCGCCGAACAGGGCGATTCACCCAGCGGTTTCGGAACAGCATCGAATGCAGCCAACGGCGGCGCCGGCGGAGGTGGCACAAGCGGCTTTGTTCCTTCCGGCGGAGGAGGAGGTGGCTATGGCGAGGCCGGCCAGGCCGGTGAGCAAACCATGGATGGCGGTTTTCCCGTCACGCCTGGTGCGGGAGGATCGGGTTATGGAACCGCCGATCTTGCGAAAATCTTCGGAGGCTCCGGAGGGGGCTCCGGCGCCCCTGGCGGCGTCAGCAGCAATGGAAGCAATGGGGGCAGAGGGGGCGGCATCGTCTTTATCGCCGCTCAGAACCTTGTTGTGAACGGATCCATTGAAGCTGACGGAGAGAACGGCGAGGGCGGAGTGACATCTGTTTCCAGTCCGTCTTCCGGCGGCGGAGGCGGGGCCGGCGGCTCCGTTTTCATTGTTGCCGGAATTGCTGGCGGGTCGGGTAGTGTCACCGCTGAAGGCGGTACGGGAGGAGCAGGTGGCGCTGGTACGTTTACCGTGGGAGCTGGAGGCGACGGTGGCGGTGGCCGGGTTCGCATCGATACAAATTCCGGCTCAGCGGGTTCCCTCGCCATTGGCGGGGCAAGCGTTCAGGTCAATAACATCGGAAGCAGTGTGGGAGACTGGACTCTTTATTAGCAGCCGTTTTTGCGGCTGGCGATTCATCACGCGTCGTCGCTTTGACGTGGCGGCGCGTCTCACCCATTCGCTTCTTTTTTCCACTCTCCCTCGCTGTCGCCCAGCTCAAACGGCTTGAAGGCGATTTTGTAGTTCATCTTCCGGCAGTCTTCGATGAAGTACCCCATATAGTAATAGGGGATTTCGCATTCTTTTGCAAACCCAATGGATCGCAGGATCGCCCATGTGCCGATACTTCGGTCTGACAGATCGGGTTCGAACCATGTATAGACCGCACTCAGTGCGTCTCCGTCGCGATCCACAATCGATGCCCCAATCAGTTTTCCATCGAGGCGAAACTCCAGCTCCACGGAGGCCACCGGCGATTCATACAGAAACTGTTCGAACTGGTCGCGCTGTGTGCACATATCCCCTGTGTGACGGGCTTTTTGATAGCGCACAAACAAATCGAATTTTTCATCCGATGCTTTCGGCGAATCAACGGTGGTTTCAATAGCCTCGTTTTGCCTCGTGATGCGGCGATGAATACGAGACGGCTTGAAGTCATTGACCGGGACGCGAATCGGCACGCAGGCGGAACAGTTCACGCATGCCGGTTTGTAGACGATGCGGCCGCTGCGGCGCCATCCATAGTCCATCAAATGCTTGTACAATCCCTGCGGGCAGTCCGACAGGCCAAACGCACGCTCCCGCGCCACGCGATCCTCAAGGTAGGGACACGGATGCTCCGGTCCGGGGGGAATTCCCAGGTCGCGGAAGTCAAGTCGCTCGGCGCGCCGCCGTCCCGGATCCGTCATGGTACAAAGGGGAAGACCATCGGGATGGTTACCACAGCCATGATAAAGATGACAATGTCCAGTGGCAACCCCGCTCGGGCGAAATCGGAGAAGCGATAGCCGCCGGGGCCCAGCACCATCAGATTGGTTTGATAGCCGATCGGAGTTGCAAACGCCATGGAACTCGCCAGCATGACAGCCACCACATAGGGCATGTAACTCACACCAAGCGACTCGCCTGTTGCAATCGCGAATGGAAACAGCAGCGCGGCCGACGCGTTGTTCGTCAGCAGCTCCGACGAGAGAACCGCGGCCCCGTAGATCATGATCAAGGCAGCCAGCGGAGTTGTCAGTCCAACGGCCGTGACGACATCGCTTGTTGCGAGCGTCATCGCCTGGTCAACGATCGCGTGGGCGGCGCCACTGACTTCCAGCGCTTTTCCAAGACCGAGTGCGGCTGCAATGGAGATCAGAACCCGCCCGTCCAGAGACCTGCGGGCCGAGGTGAGACTGCAGCAACCCGTCAACAACATCGCTCCCGCCGCGAGGAGGCCGGCCTTGAGCATCGGAAGCAGCTCCGTCGCCGCAAGCACCACCATGATGCCTAAAATCGCAAGAGCCAGCCATGCCTTGTCGTGATTCGGAGGAGTATATCCCTCAATACGGCTTACGAGATAAAAATCCTTCGAATCACGGTGTTTTTCGAGAAAAGAAGGCAATGCCTCCAGGAGTAACGTATCCCCCGGCTGCAGGACGATATCACCGATCTTTCCCCGGACGCGCTCTCCGTTTCGCGCGACGGCAATGATCGCCGCGTTATATGCAGTGCGGAATCGTCCCTCACGAATGCTTTTCCCCACGACCGGAGACGTGTGAGAGACGACGGCTTCGAACAACTCCCTGCCAGTCGCCCCGCCTCCCAGCTTGAAGATCTGGTCGGTGGCAACCTTCAGTCCCGGAAACTGTTGAAGGTCGACGACCGAATCCACCACGCCCACAAAGACAAGCTGGTCTTCGGCGCGAAGCCGTTCCCTCGGTCCCACGGAAGGAATCGTCTCCCCATTGCGGTCAATTTCCACCAGGTAGACCCCCGGCAGGTGGCGCAGTCCCGCTTCCTCGATCGTTTTGCCGACCAACGGACTCTTTGGCTCCACGCGCATCTCAAGGGTATATTCCTTGGGGTCCTCCAGCTGAACTGCGGGAGGCTTGCGGTCAGGGAGCAGCTTTGTGCCGAACGTCAGAAGGAATGCCAGCCCCACAATCAGGCAGGGAAGTGCCACCGGTGTGATTTCAAAGAAGCCGAATTGATAATCGTTCAGCTCCTTCAGCTCTCCGGCAACAAGCAGATTGGTGCTGGTCCCGATGAGTGTCGTCGTTCCCCCAAGGATGGCCGCATAGCTAAGTGGAATGAGGAGTTTTGAGACCGCGAAGTTGCGCTTCCGGGCCCAATCCTGGACGACCGGCAGCAATACAGCCACCAAAGGGGTATTATTAACGAAAGCGCTTGTGCCGGCCACCGGCAGCACAAGCCTTGCAAGAGCACGGCGATGCCCCTTCGGATTTCCGAGGAGCGAATTGACCACAAACCAGATCGCACCCGTTTCCCGGATTCCGGCGCTGACGATATAGAGAACCGCGATCGTGAGCATTCCACTGTGGGCGAAGCCGCCCAGAGCGTCCCGAGCCGTGAACCGGTCTCCGCCGGTAATGAAGAGCAGGCAGACCGCCGCCAGCAGAACAAGGTCCGTCCCGAAGCGGTTTGTCATCAGAACCGCAAACGTGACCGCCACCGTTAGCAGGACGAACCATGCGTAAGGGTCCAAAGCTCAGGTTACTCCATCTTTTTGGGGGGGCTCGAAATTCAATCCCTGTTCAGATACCATCGCCAAACTGAAACTCTGCCTCGTTTGAAATACTGTATCGAATGGGTCGCCGCCTTATCACGTCTTCGAGCGTCAGCTCATTCATGATCGTATTCACGGCATCCCCGATTTCCTGAAGGGCTCGCCGGACCTGCCCTGTGGGCGCCTCCTCATCACAATCCGGCAGGTCCTCCGCAACTGGTTCCAGCCGACCGTCGAAGAGCCGGAGAATGGAGCCAATAGAGATTTCAACCGGTTGCCTTCGCAGGATATAGCCACCGTTTTTCCCTGCCACGCTTTCCACAAGTGCCCGGGCCCGCAGGTCTCTCATGATACTCTCAAGAAACTTGCGGGGGATCTGGTTCGCCTCCGCCAGCTCTCTGACGGGTATTGGGCGCTCCGGAGCGCTGCTGAGGTGGAGCAGGGCTCGCAGGGCATAGTCGGACTTTCGGCTGAGTTTCACAGGCGCTGGCACCGGAACGACAAGTATCTCCTACCAATCTGGTGGGAGTTTGGCCGTGTCAAGGCCACTCGGCGCTGTCCCCATATTTCCCCGAGGCAGGAGGATTTGGGGAAAAAGGGGCGGCCGGGGGGGGCAAACGAAGACCAAATGCTGAGAACTCAAGGCTGGGCGTGGACCGACAATTGTTCTGAGGATTGCAAAAACCTCTTGTCACTGTCGGGCCCTGGTCCTTCCATCCGCGGAGAAAAGAATGGAGTATACCGCTATCCACGCGGGGAATTCTGTTGCGGCACTGTCCGTGAGGTTGTGAATTCTGGCCGAGACCGACATATTAGATCGAGGTTCCGGCTGGGAATTGCGTCGCCCTGAGTGCGTTCACCTTTAGCGATTTTATTGTGCAAACGAGTGTGACATCTGGACGAAAGCGAACCATCACAACCTCTGACTAATCAAGCAGCGGAGCCGGAAAGGATGGTAAGACCTATGGGCGAGCAATTTGCAGTTTCGAACAGCCGTTCGAAAAACCGCCCGAAAAAACGGGGAAGTCTCCGGTCTGTAATGGCCGGTTTTTGTAGGATAAATAATAAGCACGACAACCAGTACGCAGAAGGGAGTTCTGACATGGTGAGTGTGCCAGGGAAGAATCGTTTCCTGGGAGCATTGGCGGCCGGTCTCTTGACGGTCCCGGCCGTTACGATGGCCGATGCCAATATCGAAGTGAGTTCGGTAGCCGTGAACCACGGCGCCATCGCCTCGGTTGAGATTACGGTCAACGCCGCGGGTGAAGTTGGTGGTGTAAACAGCTTCGAGGGTACGATCTCGTATCCGCTTCCGGCCTCAATTGCGGGGAACCCGGATCCCTACGTCGAGGTGATGAGCACTTCCATCGCTCCCGGATGGACTGGAACGATTAACGTCAATATGGGTGCCAAAACAATTGATGTCGATCTGGAAACGACCGACCTCAATGCTCCGGCCACCGTAAACGGCGTCGTCGCGGCCCAGATCGACTTCGACACAAACTTTACTCCCGAGAAGTCGGCTCTCCAGAGTCTGCCCTGGTCCGGCGTCGGGATTTTCAACGGCCCCGCCGGAACAGATCCCGTTTCGGCTATCAACCCCGCTCCCGTGAACGGCGCCATTGCCATCAGTGTTCCGTTCTGCGCGATCGACGCTGTCGAACACGGCAACCCCATGATGGGTGGCATGGAGGAGATCCTCGCTCCTCCCGGCGGTGGTCCTGTCGAGATGATCGAACTCGATACGGGCGATGGCTGTGCCTACCTCGCCATCCTCGATGCCGCCGGTTTGAATAACGGACTTGGTTTTGCCTCTGAGGCGCTCGGCTTCGACTATCCGTTCGAGCCCGCTCTGATGCCCGGTGAGAACACATGGCTCAGCGCGGTCGATCCTGGTGACCCGATTATCGCTGATGGCACCTTTACCGATCCGGGTGTGATGGCCCAGAGCGGTTTCGCCATTAACCTTGTTCAGTTCATGTTCCCTCCGCCCGTTGCGGGCGCGAACGCCATCGGCGCGGTTCAGGACGATGCGGAGGCGGTTTTCCTTGCCGCTCCCAATAATACTCCGAATCCCCGTTATGTGTTTGTGCGCTTTGGCGACGATATTGCCGCTAATCCGCCAGCCGCTCTCGGCGCACCCGGCAATGTCGATGAAGTCGTTCTGATCACGCAGCCTCCCTGCGATTTCACGAACGCCATCGATCCCGGCAACACCGACTATGACTGCGATGGTAATCCGAACGCTGGCGACATGATCGCTTTCGGTGCCATGTTGGATCCCACCTGCGCGTGGACGATCACCTCCATGCCCGACTGGATCAGCATCGACATCGACGACGCGGATGACAATCCCGCCGATGTCTTTGGTCTGACCTCCGCCGGTCTTCCTTATAACGGACTGGGCCCCGCGACGATCACCATCACCGTGGACCCGAACTTCGGTCCCGCCCGCAGCGAAGACATCGTCTTCGAGTGGTACGACGGTGCCGGCGGCGGCGTGCACACCATCAACCAGGATGGTGGCTGCGACGTCGATCACTACGAAGTGATGGGTGTTAACGATAGTGACGAACTCGGCATCGACCCCATGGGCGCCGATGATCTGATGTTCGACATCTTCCTGACGGACGAAGCCTGCGTCGTGACCGGCTTCAACCCGGCTCCTCCCGCATGGCTGATCATCGACAACATCGGCCCGGTGACGGATGACGGCATGGGCAACTTCTTCCAGACCGTCACTTACGACATCGCTCCCAACCCGGGACCGGATCGTAACTTCGACCTGAATCCTGAGTTCAGCACCACAACGTGCCGCGACCCGCAGGACTTCCAGGTTGCTCAGCTCTGCGGCTGCGTCATCGAGGTTCAGCCCGAAAACGTCCTCGTGGATGTTGGCGGAGGCATTGGCCTCACGTTCGATATCCTCGACCAGGGTTGCGAATACAACGTCACCGTCGATCAGCCTTGGGTGACGCTTAATGATGTTGGCGGCGCAATGGGCTTCCCCGGACCGTTTGGTCCTGCCGGCATGCCCGGTAATCCGGTCGCCACGACTGTTAACTACGACGTGGCAGACAACGCAGGTGGTGTGCCGCGCACGGCAATCGTGACCGTCACTCCCGACTGCCTGACTGCCCCGGCCGCTCAGTTCCTGATTTGCCAGGACGGTGTCTGCGAAGTCTCGGCCGTTCCGAGCGACATCGTGGTGCCTTCCACTTACAGCAGTGCCAGCTTCGACGTGATTGCACCTGCACCTGCAGACGCGAAGAACGGCTTCTTCGAATACACAGGCGCTCCGGTTCCGATTCCGGACGGCAACGGCATTCCCGCCGACGCGCTGACCGGTGACGTTGCCATCGCAACGCTCGAGGTTCCGGACGAAGGCTTCATCACCGATCTCGAAGTGACTGTGAACATCACCCACGGACGTGGCGGTGAGCTGAAGGTCTGGCTCATGCACCTCGATTCCGGAACGATCATCCAAATGATCGATCAGCCCGGTGGCATTATCGGCCCGCCCTTTGGCGACGTCTGTCTTGCTCCCGATATCATGGTGGACCTTAGCGATGAAGCTTCGACAGGTGGTTTGTTCCCGATCAACGTCGAGGACATCTGCCCCATCGCAGGTGAAGCGCGTCCCGACACACCGCTCTCCACGTTCGACGGTCTTCCCATGCGCGGAACGTGGGCGCTGATTGCCAGCGACCAGTTCGAAGGCGTCTTTACGGGACAGATCGACAGCTTCCGTCTTGAGATCGACTACCAGCCCATCGGCTGCGCCTGGGAAATCGTTGGCGACGCCGTGGACGGTGTTGGCGATCCTCTTAATGGAAACGGTATCCCCAGCTGGATCGACATCACAAACGTTTCGCCGATCAACATGAACGGCATTATCCGCTACGTCGGTTCGGGCTCGAGCCGTGTGAACTTCGACGTCCTTCCGACGCCGAGCGAACTGGCCCGCAACGCTGAACTTCGCGTGGTTCCCTTCACCACCGCCGTTGGCGATGCCTGCGACCAGGTCTTCAACACGGACCCGGCCACCGTAAACATCACCCAGTGGGCTGACTGCCTCTACACCATCGATCCCAAGAAGAACACGGTCGGCGCGGCAGCCAGCACCGATCACACCTTCACCATCCAGACGAACCAGGGCTTCGGCGTTGGAAACGCGGTCGCTTCAAGCGATACGGAAGTCTGTGTGAACGGCAGCAGCGACACACAGATCGGCGTGCTCAACATGTTCGATCTCAACCCGCTGGCAACCGTTACGAATGCAGTTCTCGCTATCGAGTTCGAGAAGCAGGACGGTGCCTGCGGGACTCCTCATGGCGGCGGAAGCCCCTTCAACGATGAAATCGAGCTTATCCTGACGGCACCCGATAGTACCGCTGTCACCCTCGTCCCGTCAGGGCACTTCAATGTGAATCCATACGGCGGAGTGATCACCTATGTCTTCTCCGACACGGGTGCCTCCATTCCTCCAGGTGCCATCTCTCCGTCCGGTACCTATGACGCGGCGGGTGGCGCTTCCATGGCCGACTTCGATGGTCTGGACGCCTTTGGAACCTGGGAACTGTCAATCGCGGACAACCTTGGTGCCGATGCTTTCAATGTCTTCAGCTGGACGCTGTCCCTTGAAGTTGAGCAGCCTCTCGGCCCGCTCAATGCCTGCACGTGGCGACTCGACGACATCGTCGACTGGTCAACAGTCACTCGCATTGACTATCCCGACCTTCCCGTCAACCCGCCTGCCGGCGAACTCGGCCACGATCCGAACCTTCCGGTGAACCCGATCATCTTCGGCGATCCTGGCTTCCCGGCGGACGCCGACAACTTCCAGGGCGAGGGAACCGCCATCGTCACCTATGACGTTGCGGAGAACCCGACACCTGAGGAACGCATCGGCTGGATCGAGGTTGGAACGGAAGCCGGTCTCTACAAACATGAGATCTGCCAGGTTCCCGATCCCTGTGTTTACGACATCGTCAACGACAGTGACGGCGGCGATCCGCTGACCGGCACTTACGTCAGCACGGCCGGCGACGGCTTCTTCGAACTCAACACCAGCAATCTCTGCTGCTGGAGATTGACGGAGAACGTCGAGTGGCTTGAAATCAACACGTTCCCGCAGGGTATGGGTAACGTCCGCGTCGACTTCACTCTTCTCGACAATCTCGGACCGGAGCGCCGCACGTTTATCTTCGTGACGGACTGCGACGACAACATCGTCAACCGTTACGAAGTGGTTCAGTCACCTGGCTGCGACCTTCGCATCGACTCCTTCCTGTCTGTCTTCCCCTTCGAGGGCGGAACCGACAGTTTCGACGTCATCATTGGCGATGGCTGTGCCTGGGAAGCGGTGGTCTCCAGTGACCTTGATCCGCTCACCATCGATCCCTGCCCCTGGGTTACCATCGTTGGCCCGGCGTCAGGTCTCAGTGACGGAACAGTGACTTACACGGTCGATCCGAACGCCGGAATCGAGCGCGAGTGCAACATTCTCGTTACCTACAACGGCGTAACACGGGTTCATAACATCGTCCAGGCCAGCGGCTGCATCATCAGCACCTCAACGCCTGGTCCGTTTGCGGTTCCCGCCGCCGGCAGTGTTGAAAACGTGCAGGTCGATGGCGTGACGGTCGACTGCCCCTACACAACGGTCGTTGATGAAGATGCGGCCACGAACCTTCCTTATGACTGGATCTCGATTACCTCCGGCGGAACCGGCACGGTTGCCGATACCGTTGAAGTGACGCTGGCGCCGAACCCCGGTCCTGCCCGCAGCGGATCCATCACGATCATTGGTGAGAACAATGAGATCCAGGTGGTCTTCAACCAGGCCAACGGTTGTACGCTTGAATCTCTGACGGATGCCGATGCTGACGACCAGGACGCCTTCAACCAGGAAGGCGGAACCGGACAGTTCACGGTCAACCTCGCGGATAATGTTGGCGGCAACGTCGGCATGGGCGAGGAAGCGGACTGCGGCTGGACGGCGGTTTCCGACGCTCCTGGCTGGCTGACCATTCTGGAAGGCAATGACGGAACAGGAACCGACAACGTTGTGTTCTCGGTCGCTCCCTTCTTTGAAGGCGTGGCGCCTGGCTTCGATCGCGTCGGAACCATTACCGTAACAACATTCAACAACAGCCTGGTTTACACGGTTACTCAGACGGATGAGTGCGAGCCGATCGTGACTCCGGCCGACGAAGACTATAATCACTCCACACAGAGCGGCAGTTTCGTGCTGACAGGCATGGATGACAGCTGCCCCTGGACGGCATCGATCAACTACGTGTCCGGTGGCGAAGGCTGGCTGTCTCTCAAGACCGGCCAGGAAGGCATCGGAAACGGCCTCTTCACTTATGATGTCGCCGCTTACTTCGATGGACCCGACATGGTGACGCCGCGTGTTGCGGAGATCATCGTCACACCGACCAACCAGCGCCCCGCCGCGGTTCACACCGTGAGCCAGGTTGCCGACTGCGATCTTCTCGCGCTCGTGCCCGCCTCACGCGACTTCAACCACGAAGGCGGCTCCGGCAACGTCACGGTCAGCTTTGCGGCCGGTGGCACGCTGGACTGCGTCTGGAACATCGAGATTCTCTACAACGAGGACGCCGGTGCTCAGTGGGTGAACGTCCAGGACACCTTCAATGGTGTCGGCGACGGTAACATCAGCTACGAAGTTCTTCCTTACACCGGAGCAGGCACCCGGACGGCCACACTGGTTGTCTTCCTGCCCAACGGCGATTCGGAACAGCATGACATCAGTCAGACCAACGAGTGCGATCCGCTTGTGAGCGATGACGACCAGGCTCCTGCCAAGGCCGCTTCGGTTACGCTGGACCACTCAGAGCAGTCGAACTCCTTCATCCTCTCCGGCATGTTCCTGACATGTCCCTGGGATGCGGAGATCGAGTACACTTCCGGCGCAGGTGGCTGGCTGACGCTGACCTCCGGCAACGACGGTGAAGGCGACCAGCTGATTACTTATGAAGTGGATGCCTACTTCAGCGATCCTGAGCAGGCTCTGCAGCAGAACCCGCCTGCACCGACGCGCACAGCGACCGTCACGATCACCTCTCGTGACAACAACGTCGCCGACGCCGTTTACACCATTACACAGGAAGACGACTGTGACCTCCTGCCTCTTCAGGCAAATGCGGCCAGCTACACGCAGGCCGGCGGCTTTGGCTCCTTCCAGGTGCTCTTTGCCGCGGGTGGCACGGTTGACTGCGTCTGGACCGTGGAAGTGGACGCGATCGACTCTGTCGACAGCACCGAGTGGATCAGCATCACCTCCGGCATCGATGGTGTTGGCAACAGCATCATCAGCTACGAAGTGGAAGAGTTCTTCAACAGCTCGCAGGACAACATGACGCGTCAGGGCACGATCACGGTTCGCCTGCCGAACGGTGATTTTGAGGTCCACACCGTCACACAGAACGATTTCTGCGAGCCGAATGTGAATCCCGAATCCTACGTGCTCGACCAGAATGGCGGTTGCCGTACGATCGAGGTCTTCTTCGGCCAGGATCCGGACGGTGAGTTTGACTGCCACTGGATTGCCCGCATCCGTTACGAGGGACAGACCCTCGGAACAGGTGATGACTGCACGATGGTCAATGGCGACGGTCCCGATGAGCCTTGGGTAACGATCATGGAAGGTTCCACCGAAGGCCATGGTGACGGCTCAGTGACCTACTGTGTTGACGAGTACTTCAACTGCGAAGATCCCGAGCGCATCGCGTATATCGAGGTCATCGCCGACAACTGCCTGGTGGCCACCCACCAGATCACCCAGCGCGACGAGTGCAACTTCTGCCTGTTTGAAGATGCTGATGGTCAGCCGATCCTCGTGAAGGGCACCAGCAACGATAACTGCTACACTCCGGAATGCGATCTGAAGTACTACTTCGATCACAACGGACGTCTTACGGGTCCGATCTTCGATCCGGACGAGGACAACACCGGCACTGCCTCCTTCCATGTCGTGTTCGATAGTGAAGACGGATTCATCGGCTGCGGCTGGAGAGCGGAAGTGGTCGAAGGTGAAGGCTGGATCAACATTGTCGAAGGCTCTACCGGCGAAGGTAACGGTCAGGTCTTCTTCGAGATCGATCCCAACGTTGTGGCGGGACCGGACGTCGCTCGCGAGGGCACCATCGTTGTGACCTCTGAGAACGGACAGTTCCAGATCGTGGAGATCTGCCAGTCTGAAGGCTACTACATCCTTGACGAGTTCGAACTGGGTGAAACCGACGACTTCAACGGCTTCAGCTTCGGACCGAACAACCTGGTCATTGGTTACACGAACCTGAACGACAAAGACATCCCGACGATCAACACACCGAACGCCGGTGAGTCCGATTCCTTTGTCATCTTCGACAGCAAGTCCGGTCGCGTTCTTGAGTGCGATCCGTCTGTTGAAGCGGATGCCCGCGGATTCTTCGCCGGCTTTGTCGATGTGTCGGTTTATTCGGAGTTCAACGATGACGACAAGGGCTCTCCGAGCTTGTTCCTTGGATCCTTCGAGGTTCCGGTGACCGGTCGCATCAACTTCAGCCGTACCGCTTCCCGCGAAGTGAATACGGGAGACAACGGCTACAACGGCTTCACGACTGCCAGGTTCAAGAACAAGTTCTCTCTGAAGGGTAAGGACAAGCTGCGCGGTACCTTCAGCGCTTCGGGCCGCGAAAACTACAACGTGGTTCCGCCGGAACTGAACAACCCCACCGGCTTCGAAGTGAAGACGAAGGCCACAAGCAAGCTCGATGGTGCAGCCGCGAAGGGTAACGGCTTCTCGATCCTGAAGGACTGGGTCCCGACTTCCGCGAACCTTGCCATCAGCAAGAACACGTTCGTTCCTGAAAGTGACAACCAGCTCCGCTGGACCTCCGATCTGTTGATGCTGGACTCCGGCTTCAGCGCCATTGGCGAACAGAATGACGGTGTCTCGAGTCTCAGGATCAGCCGCTTCATTCGTGAGCGCGGCAAGGATACCGGCAAGTTCAACTGGAGTGGTCAGCTTGGCCGCACCGCGAACAACAAGTTCAAGGTGTCCGGCTTCCTTCAGCTCACCTTCGAGAATGCCAGCTCTGAGGGCTTCTGGCTCGATGCCAACCCCGAAGCACTCTTCGGTGGCGACGATCTGCAGGACGGCGAAGGCGACACCCCGCCGGACGGTAACCCCGGTGCGATCCGTGGCCTGACCCTGTTCCCGACAAGCATCAGCTTCAACAACAGTCAGGTGAAGCTGAAGACGAAGGAAAAGTGGAACGAAAACCTGGTGCTGAACCCTGAGGTCACCACGCCTCCGTCTCAGCCGGCTCCGTAATTCCACTTCCACCATAACCATTAACCGATCGAGGCGGGCCGTTTGGCCCGCCTCTTTCTTTTTGCCTCGGCTCATGGCCGGGAATCAGGATGATGGCCATGTGAGGCGGTATGAAGCGAACCCTCAGAGTTGTTTTTGTTCTCAACACCTTCGAGTCCGATGGCCCCGGACACCTTGTCCTTCGTCTCAGTCGTGAAGTGCGGAAGCAGGGGGATGCGAGAGTGGTGGTCCACGCGATTTCCCGCGATGGTGAACTGCGACCACGCTTTGAAGAGTCGGGAATTCGAACCCGTTTCGTTCACACGAGGGGGGCAGGCGGTCTTAATCGCCTCAGGCGATGGGCAGAGGCTCTCAGGAGGGTACGCCCCGATGTTGTCCACACCAACCTGGCGTGGCCGGATCTCGCAGTCCGTTTGGTTTCGAGACAGTTAAGAGAGGTACCCATTGTCTCCACATGTCACGGTATGAATCTGCAATGGGACAAAGCCGCTCACACTCGAATACCCTATACTCTCCTGGAGCGTGCGACCCGATCAAAGTGTGCCGGATGGACAGCTGTCAGCGAGGCTGTGCGTCAGGACATGCTGGTTGCCGGTTACAGAAATGATCTGATTCGTGTTATCAGCAGTGGGGTGGATACAGAGTCCTTTCATCCGCTGAATCCCTCGGAACGTGATGCGATTCGCACTTCACTCGGCCTTCAAGCCGACGAGTTCTTCCTGCTTGCTGCGGGTTCGCTCCGTCGCTTGAAGGGATACGATTTGCTTTTTATGGCCATGAATTCCGTCGTGAGAAGGTACCCGCGAGCAAAGTTGTTTATCTTCGGAGACGGCGCAGACCGAAGTGAGCTCCTGAGACTTGCCGGAAGGCTTAACCTCAGTGCCAGTGTTTCGATCCGTCCCGCGGCACCGGATATCGGACGCTACATGGCTGCTGCAGATTTATTTGTTCATCCTGCGCGTCATGAGGCATATGGCCTCGTTCTGGCGGAAGCGCAGGCAGCAGGCATACCTGTTGTGGCCACTCGTGTCGGAGGGGTGCCGGAAGTCGTCCGTGACGGCAAGACCGGGTTGCTTGTTCAGCCGGAGGACTCTCGTGCCCTGGCCGGGGTTCTCTCGCAATTACTGGGAAACACTGACCTGAGGAAGCGACTGGGAGGCGCGGCGCGCGAGAATGCACTGCTCAATCACGATATAGGGCGGACAGCTCAAGACTATGTTTGCTTTTGGCGCGATGTGATCGAGGGGCGTCCGGTTGCCTGATTGATTGGGCTTTGCACGAACGCGCCGGGCGAAGCAATCTCACGGCAGGACTGTGGCAGGAGATACGGTACTTGAATTCAGATGACTTCCAGAACACTGAGTCCGACGGAGCACGTTCCGAGGAACGAATGACCTGGCGCCGTCCCGAAGACGGAAGGCCGGTGTATGGAGTGGATGAGGGAGCTGAGGCGCCGAGTGAGGAGCCGGCTCTCCCTGACGAGTATCACCCTGCATCTTCTTCTTCCGAGCCGCCTCCACAAGCGAAGCACTCGCAGTGGGCGCCTCCGCCCGGCTCGCCATCACAGTTACCTCCCCCCGTTCTGGGGCCCGCGGTGCCGCCTTCGGAGGGAGTGGTCGGTTCCTCCTATCCCGCCACTCCGGATACGCTTCCTTCTGCCAATCCTCAGGCTCAGCAACATGGAGCAGGAGCGCCTGTGCGGACTTCACAGCAGCCGCCCCCCACTCCTTCTCAGGAGGGACAGTGGGGACCTCCGGCACCTCATGGGTATTATCCTCCTCCACCACCCTCGTCGGGGGGGAAATCCAATGGGGCCCTCGTGGTTTCCATTCTCGGGCTGATCTTTGCTTTTTGCTGTATTCCACTGGGCATCGTTTTGGGAGTCATTGGAACCGCTATGGCGAGAGAGCCCCGCCGACGCGCTCGTGACCATGGCTACCGGGATGATTCGGCAGGAAGTGCCTACTGGATTGGAATCGCCGCACTTGTTGTCGGAGTCCTGCACTTGATGATCAACATTCTGATTATGGTCTTTTATCCCGACCTCGTAAATCAGATGCTCCGAGACCTTGGATTGATGTGATTCGATGAGCGATTCACCCGGGGATTCCCGCTTCGACTACCTGGGCGAGGCAGGTGAGCCCGACACCGATCAGAAATCCGTCTCTCGCCCTGAGAAGTCCGCCTTCCCGGCATCGAGCCGTGGAGGAGTGCTCAAAGTGCTCGGCCTTATGGCACTTCTTTGGGCGGCCATCCAGGTCATCTGGTTTTGGCGAACCAATATCAGTCTCTTCCACCAGGGAGAGAGGCGCCCCCTTGGAGTTTTCTCCGGTCTCTTCACGACGGACTGGTCCTTCAGTCTGGCTAACACACCTCCAGCAGAGTTGTTGGTCGCCGTCCTGACTGCAGGACTCACAACGGTTCTGGGGATTCTGGCTCTTCGAGCATTCGAGATTCGTCTGCGTTCCCGCCTTGCCATCGCACTGGGTTTCACTGTCGGACTGGGCCTTTCAGGGATTGTTTTTGAGTTCGTAATTATGGCGGGAGCACTGAAGCTGCCCTTTGTTCTCATTGCGTGGACCTGTTTGTTTGCAGCGTTCGGGATCATCCTTGCCGGTCAGCGTCGGGCTCCTGTGTGGCGATGGTGGGGGAGGCGGCCGGGCGATCCGCAGAGGCTCGTTCCCGTCCTCGACAAGCCAGGCCAGGTTCGGCGCGACTTGATATCGACGTTTGGTCCCTCCCAGGATGAGATTCCGACGATGCACAGGCCGGAGCGTGTTGTGTGGTGGGTGTTGTTTTCACTTATTGTACTGATGACATTAGCCATTTTCTGGCACGCTGTCTTCTATCCGGAAACCTATTGGGATTCGCTGATCCTTTATCTGGGATACGCTCGAATGACTTTCCTGGAAGGCGGTTTTCCCATCAAGGTGGCCGGACAGGTTGGAATCGGACTCGGCGCCAATTACCCACACATGTTTTCGAACTACGGTGCCGCCGCATCGACGATGGCAGGTGGATGGTCTGACCTTCCGTTGCGTTTTGTCGCACCGTTTGCAGCGACACTTGCGGTCATTCTTGTCTACGATGCGATTCTCGCAGCGACCGGCCGCCGGATTGTTGCCATGGCGGGTGCTCTTCTCTTTCGAGCGGTTCCTCTCGGTATTGCCTATTCAACCTACGCATCGAATTACTCCTTCGCGATTCTTTTCACGGCCGCTCTGTTGTATACAGCCGTGCTTTTTGCCCGTACCCGTTTGCCGGGCGTCTTTGTTCTTTTGACTTTCATTCCCGCCGCGGCCATGCACGTCAACTATCTCATGGGAATTCTATGGGTTCCCTGGTTTGTCGCGGTCCTGTGTGGAATGCGCCGCCGCAAAGCTGCCAGCCATGGCAGTATTCACCGTGAAGAAGTCGACTATGGAACGGAGATTTACGACTTTCTCGGTGATGACGAGACTCAGAGCGAAGAAAAAGACCATGGAGCCTCTCGTATGGAGCTTTCGGCCGGTGATGCGGTATGCATCGGCACGCTCCTCAAGTCCCGAGTATTTTATTCCACAGTTATTGTGTGCATGTTTCTGGGCAGTACCTGGTACGTTCGCAACTGGGTCGTGACGGGAAATCCTGTGTATGCGTTCTTCCCTGGCATTTTCACGACCACCAGGAACTACAATCCCGAGGTGATGGAGAGTGCGGGCCTTGAATGGTTTCGCAATGGCGACGGCATCGGGCGCCTTGCAGAGCAGTTTGCCGACTACGATGCGGGACGTTCATTCCGCAACCAGGACAGCGAAAACTTTCAAAGAGAGGCAACTCTTCGCCATCGCTTGATGGCCAGCTGGCTCTATTGGCAGGGATTCGAGACGTTCCGTATTGATGCCGCCGGTTCACCGAAGGGAGGTCGCGGCTTTCTTGCCGACCGTTTGTTCTATCTTCTGGATGTGGATGATTTTGCATTGGAACGGCCTGACAGGGCGAGCAATCCGTTCCACGACTCCATTGCTTTTCTCCACTCCTCCCACGCCTATAAAGCCGCGCCACTGGTTCTTGGTTTTATGTTTCCAGGAATCATGCTGGGTTTGTTGCTGCTGCTTTTCCGGCGCTCCGCCATCGCTCAGGAGATGGAGCCGGAGCACGGTGTTTGTTACAGCACCCTCTACTGGTCATCTCTCGCTGTGTTGACTTGCATGCTGGGTTATCACTATCTGATTGCCGATCTTTACCTTTACCAGATTATACCGTTTCTCGTTCCCGCGGCAATCCTTGGTTCTTTTCCGGTACTCGCCTGGCATCGGGCGGAATCCGCTATTGAGTCAGTTCTGGAAGTCTTCGGCGGCATTCTCCTTGTGGCAGTGGCGCTGGTACCGGGTTTGTCGATGAGCCTCATGAACTTCAAGACACCAGGGGGCGGCTACGCAGACAGTGTTCCCTATAACGCCGCCGCACTGGATATATTCCGTCGCCCGGGAATGGATCGAGACACGTTTTATACCATTCGCTATGGCGACGATGTGCGAATGTGGCACACTGTCAGTTCGTTGCTTGAGAATGAGCCGCTCCTGACCCATGACAATCGTCACCTGATGTACGATCCGTCGATCGAGCTCGTTCATCTCGACGACTGGGATGTACAGCAGGTCTGGGACAGTCCGACCGGCGAAAAGCGGGATTTCTTCCGGAGCCGTGGAATCCGGTACTACCTTCGCATACCAAACGAGAGTGCGCATCCGGTGAATCGACGCGCGGGTATGGACGAATTGATTCAGGATGGCACACTGGAGCTGGTTGAACGGTTCGGCCGGAACGAGCTCTATCGTTTCGTGCAACAGGCAGAGAACAAAGAGTGAATATTCGGTTTTACGAAAAGACAATCGACTGGATTCGCGCGGGCAAACGTGTGGCCGTTGTTTCCATTGTTTCGACGGTTGGATCGACTCCCCGCAAGCCTGGGGCAAAAATGCTCATCAGCTCCGATCTTGACCTTTACGGCACGATCGGGGGCGGGTGCGTCGAAGCGGATGTTATTTTCGCCGCGCAGGATGTTCTGAAGACCCTTGTGCCGAAGCTGGTCAAGGTCGATATCAAAGCCAAGAGCGCCGCGGAACTGGACATGCTCTGCGGGGGCGAAATCACTTTCTACGTCGAGCCCGTTATGCCGGACTTCAAGCTTGTTATCTGCGGTGGCGGTCATATTTCCAGAGCCATTGCGCACATGGCTCAAAACCTCGATTTTCGTATCAGCGTGATCGATGATCGCAAGCAGTTCGCGAACTCCTCACGGTTCGCCGACGTGGATGAGACGATCGCCGCACCATACGAGGATCTTGCGCGGAAAATTGAGATCACGCCGCAGTCCTTCGTTGTTGTCGTGACGCGGGGACACACCGGCGATGAAGTCTGTTTGCGACAGTTGCTGACGGGACCGGCTTGTTTCATCGCCATGATCGGCAGCCGTGCAAAATGGGCGAACATCCGCAAGCGACTCAGAGACGAAGGATTCACAGCCGCCCAATTACGACGTGTACACAGCCCGGCGGGGATTGACATTGGCTCTGTCACACCAGAGGAAATCGCGGTCTCAGTCGTCGCGCAGCTTGTCCAGGAGCGGGCTCGCATGTTGAGAGACGGATTCCCCGATTATGCACCGAAAGCACGCAAGTCCTCTCGCGCCCGAAAGAGTTCCCGCCGGTCATGAAGTCTTCCTCCCATGAGCCTGAGCTTCGCTTGATCGCAGTGTTTCTGATGGGGCTCTCCGTTGGCATTTCACTGATGTTGGTTTACATCACGTTTCGAACTCCGCAGCCGCCGAGTGTTTACTCCGTTGAACCCACCGGAGTGGAGAATCGATGAGTTCCAACGAGCGCCGAGTGAAGCTTTCCGTCCTGATTCCAGCCGGAAACGAAGAACGGCATATTGGTGAATGTATTGATTCCGCCCGGTTTGCGGACGAGGTTGTTGTTGTGCTCGATGCAGCCGGCTCCGACGGGACGCGGGAGATTGCCGAGCAAAAGGCGGATCGTGTTCTTGTTCATGAATACGTCAACTCCGCCGCGCAAAAAAACTGGGCCATTCCTCAGATGATCCATCCCTGGGTGCTTGTCGTCGATTCCGATGAGCGCGTGACGCCTGATCTGAGAAGGGATATTCTTGAAGTTCTGGCAAGGGACGGACCGCACGACGGTTATCGAATCCATCGATTGAATCACTTCATGGGTCAACCCATTCACGGGTGCGGGTGGCAGCGTGACGATGTATTACGCCTCTTTCGGCGTGATCGAGGTCGTTATGAAGACAAACATGTTCACGCCGACATCATTTTTCCTGACGGCGAACCGGCAAACATCGGGAACTTGCGAGGAAAGTTCCTTCATTATACGTTCGAGAGTTTTGATCAATACATCGGGAAATTTTTTCGTTACACTGGATGGGCGAGCGAAGACCGCGCACGCAGGACGCCCAAAGTTGGCTGGCGCCATCTCGCCGTCCGCCCCGCATGGCGCTTCTTTCGTCAGTTTGTGCTCTTCTCCGGCTGGCGCGACGGCAAGGCGGGTTTCATCATTTGCATGATGGCCGCATGGTCCGTGTTTCTGAAGTACGCTCGCGTCTGGGAACAACGAGAGCACGAAAAACATGAAGAGACGAATTGATGACGGTTACTGTTCGCGCCTGCGCCAAAGTCAATCTCCACCTCGACATTCTGGACCGCCGCGACGACGGCTATCATAATCTCGAAACAGTATTTCAGGAGATTGATCTTGCCGATCAGCTTGTTGTTTCGATTTCCGATATCGACTCCGATCAACTGACTGTTCGAAATGCTCCGGAAGTCCCCGCGGACGGACGAAACCTGGTGTTGAAAGCCGTTGCAGGTCTGCGCAAGCACCTTGCCGGGAAACTCCCTTTTCTTTCCGTCGGGCTGACAAAGCATATTCCCGATGGCGCGGGCCTGGGGGGGGGGAGCTCTCAGTATCGGCAGCGATTGTGCATTCTTTCTGCACGGCGGAACGCAGACCGCTTCCGGCAGGGGAGAGCGGCTTTCGCCTCTTCAGTGCTCTCGCGATTTCCATATTCTCATCGTGGTTCCGGACTGTTATGTTTCCACTGCTGAAGCCTACGGGGCGCTTCGTCCTGAAGAACTCGGACTGCGTACGGATCTCGATGCCTTAAGGCAGTGGATTGCGGGTGATGACATTGTTCCACTTCCCCGTAACACCTTTCAAGCGGGTGCGCGTCTTCGCAGCGGGGCTGTTGACGATGCTCTTTCCGCTCTCAAAGCGACACGCCCGGTCTTCTCATTATTGAGCGGAAGCGGTGCGGGCTGCTTCGCCGTTTATAACACGGCGAAAGATGCGGAGCGAGCCGCGGAGACAATGCCCTCCACGGCCCGTTTGGTTCGAGTCTGCCGCCCTGTCAGTCGCTAATTAAATGTCGAGCAGCCCGCCGGCGCCATGAGTCGGGTTGTCAGCACCGTTCGACACCCGCAGGAGTTGCTTCTCCGAATGGTCTTTGGCTGCAACATCCGCAACGGCTCCCGCACGGTTCGAGACACTGATGATTTTCACGCTCTGCGATGGCGACTTCTTTGCGTCTTCAATACGATCCTGCAGCGTCTTGTCCGTTTCAGTCGTCTCGGCAGGTGATTGTTCTACAGAAGGTTCATCCACGTAACGCACCGGTTCCGCGCGGCGGATATCGACAAGCCGCACCGTCTGCGGGCGGCCGTTTGGTTCCGGCAACCTCGGCACGACCTCGTAGTCGACACTCTTGTAGAACGGCCAGACGCGCTTTTCCCTGTAAGTCATATAGGCGCCATCTGTTGCCGTCTCATGGTAAACCGGTTCCTCAACGTAAACGGGTCGTTCCACATACACCGGGCGCTCGACAACGACTCGCGGGCGATGGTAAGAATAGTGTGGTCGATATCGGTGGTGACGGTAGATCGGGCGACAGTCGTTATAGATACTGGTACCGACGATTCCGACACCAACACCCGCTGCCAGGCCCCACCAGAAATCGTCGTCCGCATGAGCCTTTGGGCCCGGAGCCGTGAGAATCGCGGCTCCCAGAATCATTGCAAGAAGACCGGATATTTTTTTCATGATAAACCTCCTGAACGCCGGACTTCGGCGTTGTCCTTGTGACAACTGATCTTCATCCCGGGTTCCCCGGTTTGGCAACTCCTCTCCCTCGCCTTTCGTGTTGAGGCGCCGCCCGTGGCCTGGACGAATGGGGCCACGTTCCTGCATTGGGGAGACATCCATGTCCGGCTCTACGCAAACCACTGCGCTTGTTGGGATTATCATGGGCTCGCGCTCTGACTGGCCCACCATGGGCGAGGCTGCCACGATTCTCGAAGAGCTGGAAATTCCTCATGAGGTTCGTGTTGTTTCGGCTCACCGGACCCCGGACCTGCTCTTCGATTATGCTTCGGGCGCTGAAGGACGAGGGCTTGAAGTCATTATCGCCGGAGCCGGAGGAGCCGCACATCTTCCTGGCATGGCGGCGGCCAAGACAATTCTTCCCGTCCTGGGGGTGCCTGTTGAGTCCCGAATGCTCAAGGGCGTCGATTCCCTGCTTTCCATTGTACAAATGCCGAAGGGCGTTCCTGTCGGGACCCTGGCCATCGGGACTTCCGGAGCAGCCAATGCGGGGCTTCTGGCGGCAGCCGTGATCGCCCGCAAGTTTCCACAGTATCGGGACGCACTCGCGAAGTTTCGGGAAGAGCAGACAGAAGCCGTTCTTGGCGATCCCGATCCCCGCGTTTCAAAATGAAGCTTGGTCTTCTTGGCGGCGGGCAGCTCGGATGGATGATGGCCCTGGCGGCAAAACCGCTGGGCATCGAATGCCGGATTTTTGAACCAAACCGTGAGTGTGTTGCAAGTCAGGCGGCAAAGCATGTCTGCGCGCAATGGGATGATCTCGACGCGGCAACGGAATTTGCTCAAGGTCTTGATGCGGTCACATACGAGTTCGAGAACGTTCCTGTGGAAGCCGTGGAGTACATTGCCTCGGGCCGACCTGTTTTCCCGCCTGTGCAATGCCTCGCGGTGGCTCAGGATCGTTATCACGAGAAGCGGTTTTTTGAACGGTACAACGTTGATATCGGGGTTTGGCGTTTGGTGGGGACGTTCAAGGAACTTGAATCGGCCACGGAAGACATCGGACTTCCCGCAGTTCTCAAGACGCGCCGCTTTGGCTACGATGGCAAAGGGCAGGTTGTGCTGCATCCGGGTGATTCGCTGACCGCCGCATGGGATACCATCGAACGGCGTCCCGCGATTCTTGAGGCCTTTCAACCTTTCACTCGGGAGCTTTCCTGCATTTCGGTGCGTTCCCGCGACGGTGAGATTCGTCATTATCCTCTGTGTGAAAATGAACACGAGGCGGGTATTCTGAAGCTGACGCGGGCTCCCGGCAGAAACGTGAATGAAGACCTTGAAAATCAGGCACACGAAAATGCTCGCCGTATTTTGGAAGCTCTGGGCTACGTTGGGGTTCTGACGGTCGAGTATTTCGAAGTCGACGGTAGGCTTTTTGCCAACGAAATGGCGCCTCGCGTTCATAATTCCGGCCACTGGAGTATAGAGGGCGCTGCTGTCAGTCAGTTTGAGAATCACGTGCGCGCTGTTTGCGGGCTGCCTCTTGGCAACACCTCAGCGAAGGGTTTTGCGGCGATGCTCAACATTGTAGGCAAAGAGCCACCGGAGGCCTTTCCGGAACTTGTCGGCGCGCACTTGCATTTGTACGGGAAGTCGGTACGCATTGGCCGCAAGCTTGGGCACATCGGGGTCCTTTCGGAGTCTGAAGCGGAGCGGGAAGCGGCAATTCGAACGCTGGCGCCTTATGCACCACACCTGACGGGATAGGTGTCACGTCCTGGAGTATGATGGCATGGGTCGACTGTGAATCCGTGGTATCCCATGGTTGGGGAACCGGATATCGTTGTTCTTCACAACTGTACGGACTCTGTAAGGCAGAGCTTCGATCAGTCGGCACAGGAAGCGTAAGCTTCATCTTTTTCTTTGGAAGGCAGCGATGTCATCTCTCTTTTCATGTTACCATGGCGTTCATTTTCCGCGCCCGTGAACCGGAGTTGCGGTGTCGGATTTGGGAAGACGCTTTTGTGGCGAGTACAATATGCTTTGCCGGGAGTGTTTCCAGATTCCTTTTGCCCCAAATCAGGTCTCCGCATACTCGCTGTGCTCGCTTGATTGTTCTTTGTCTTTTTGTTTGTTTCTCGATGGTCAATGAAATCAAGCGGCGACCTTCAATATCGAGAGGCTCTGAACCTGTTCCAATGATATCGATATCATGAGTCGATTCATGCAGGGTCCGGTGACCTCAGAGAGGCTACTCGGAAATGAAACGACCTCAGATCATCCAGGGTGGAATGGGGGCCGGTGTTTCTGACTGGAGACTTGCCCGTGCTGTTTCTTCAAAGGGGCAGATGGGGGTCGTGTCAGGGACGGCGCTGGATCTGATTCTTGCCCGGCGTTTGCAGATTGGTGACCCCGGCGGCCATATGCGCCGTGGCCTTGAAGCCTTTCCGGATTCAGAAATCTCCCGGCACATTCTGGATCGCTACTTCAATCCCAACGGCAAGCCGTCTGATCGACCCTTCATTGGCAAACCGATGGCGGGACACACACGTAACCGGCATCTGGATGAACTGTTGCTCGCCGCCAACTTTGTAGAGGTTTTTCTCGCAAAGGAAGGTCATGACGGCACTGTCGGCATCAACTTCCTGAACAAGATTCAGTCACCACTCCTGCCTTCTCTTTACGGAGCGATGTTGGCCGGAGTCGATGTTGTTCTTGTGGGTGCGGGAATCCCTCTCGAAATTCCTCCGATACTCGACAGTTTCTCACGGGGGGAGCCCGCGGAACTGAAACTCCATGTCCAAAAGACGGCATCAGGCAGGGAGCATAAGGTTTCCTTCAACCCGAATGAGATCCTTGCCAATGCTCCGGCGTTCCTGCAGCGGCCTCTTTTCTTTCCCATCGTGTCCTCAGCGAGTCTGGCCGCGCTACTGATCAGAAGGTGCAAGGGACAGGTGGATGGTCTGATTGTTGAAAGGCCCTCGGCAGGGGGGCATAATGCCCCTCCCCGGGGACATGGAAAACTCAGTTCTGATGGTGAACCTCTTTATGGTCCAAGGGATGTTGTCGACCTGGAAGCAATCAGCTCCCACGGACTTCCCTTTTGGCTGGCCGGTTCCTGCGGGACTCCGGAGGAACTCATGCGGGCACGGGACGCGGGTGCGGTGGGTGTTCAGGTGGGGACTCTCTTTGCCTTTTGCGAGGACTCCGGTTTGCGAGAGGATCTGAAACGCAACGTGATCGAGAGATGTCGGCGGGAGTTGCCACGCGTCTTCACAGATCCCGTCGCTTCACCGACAGGATTTCCTTTTAAGGTTCTTTCAGTTTCAGGCACCTTGTCGGATTCCGCCGTGTACAGGAAGCGGCATCGGCAGTGCGATTTGGGCTATCTTCGCGAGCCTTTCGAGAAGTCTGACGGAACGATCGGATGGCGCTGCCCGGCGGAGGAGCCGGAAACCTACGCTCGCAAAGGAGGAAATCCCAGGGATAGCGTTGGCCGAAAGTGCCTCTGCAATGCCCTGGCGGCAAACATCGGCCTTGGGCAGATACGCGTCAGTGGAGAGGGGCGTCCGCTGCTAACCTGAGGAGACGATTTGTCCTGTCTTCTCCGTGTGTTGGGCGAACA
>JANQSL010000012.1 GCA_028284075.1 Candidatus Sumerlaeia bacterium
TTTTTGTGCCGGCGACAGCGAAGCAATGCTTCCGAAAGTGCTCGACAAGCTGGTGGGTCTGCGGATTTTCGCTGACGAAGGCGGGAACACCAACCTCTCCCTCGAAGACGTCCAGGGAGGCATTCTCACGGTCTCGCAGTTTACTCTCTATGCCGACATCCGCAAGGGACGCCGTCCCTCCTTTACCTCCGCCATGCCACCGGAACCTGCGCGGAAACTGTGGGAGGTGTTTGTTCGGAGCCTTGAAAAACGTTACAGCGCCGGTCCTGTCGAAAGCGGCGAATTCGGCGCCATGATGCAGGTCCGTCTTGTCAACGACGGACCGGTCACCATCTGGCTCGACAGCGCCGAGCTGGGTCTGTGAAAATGGAAACTTATGCTGAAGATTGAAACACTCACCGTCGGCCCTCTCGAGGCCAACTGTCACATTTGTTTTGATGACGAGACGAGCCGTGCCATTGTCATCGATCCCGGAGACGATCCGGATCGCATCCTCGGCTTCCTGCGTGACGAAGGCCTCACCGTCGAATGCATCTGGCTGACCCATGCACACTTCGATCACATCGGTGCTCTCGCCGCCGTGAAGCGTGAGACGGATGCGCCCGTGACAATTCACGAACTGGAACGTCAGTGGACCCAGGACGGACTGTTGAACGGGAGCGATCTGTTCGGCTTTGAAATCGAGCCCTGCCCCGTTGACCAGACATGGTCCGACGGCGTCACGGAACGAGCCCTTGGCCGGTTTTGGAGAGTTCATCACGTACCCGGTCACTCTCCCGGCAGCGTCGCCATCGTCTGCGAAAAAGAGGAACTGGGCTTCACCGGCGACCTCGTCTTTTCCGGAAGTGTCGGCCGCGTCGACCTGCCCGGCGGCGATCCCGAGCGAATGGCCCGCAGTCTGCGCCGCTTTGTCAAAATGCCGGAGCGCATTCGCTGTTACGTCGGTCACGGTCCTTCGACACTGATTGGCGTCGAAGCCGTCACCAACTTCCTCATCAAGGAATTCCTCGAGGCCTTTCCCGACGACGAAGAAGAGTAGCCTTTCCTCTCCGGCTCATGAATCTCTCCCAATCCTTCACTTTCATCGATCTCTTTGCCGGTATCGGCGGTATGCGGATGGGACTTGAGACGGCAGGCGGGCGGTGCGTTTTCACGAGCGAATGGAACAGGTTTGCACAGAAGACCTACGCAGCCAACTTCGACGGCGGCCATCCCGTCGCCGGTGACATTCGTGAAGTTTCCGAGGACGACGTTCCGGATCACGACATCCTTGCCGCCGGTTTTCCATGTCAGCCATTCTCAATCGCCGGTGTTTCCAAGAAGAATGCTTTGGGCAGACCCCACGGGTTTCTCTGCGAGACGCAGGGAACGCTCTTTTTCGACATCGCACGAATTCTGGCGGCAAAACGTCCCCGTGCGTTCATTCTGGAGAACGTCAAGAATCTTGCCACCCATGACCGCGGCCGCACGTTCGCGGTGATTCGCCGGACTTTGACGGAAGAACTCGGATACCATATTCAATGGCGTGTGATTGATGCACGATGCTTTGTACCTCAACATCGCGAACGCGTTTTTATTGTAGGTCTTCGCGACAACATTCCATTCGCATTCAATGAGATCGAGTTTCCCGGGAACGGCCCGCGGATGAAATCCGCCCTTCATCCCGAAGACGGATCGGAAGAACCGGAATCGCCCTTCACGGAAGGATCAAAAGCGCGTGTCGCCCCGAAGTACACGCTTTCTGACAAGCTGTGGCAGTATCTTCAGAACTACGCCGCGAAGCACAAAGCCGCCGGCAACGGCTTTGGGTTTGGTCTCGTCACACCGAAAGACGTCGCGCGCACATTGTCCGCGCGGTATTACAAGGACGGTTCGGAAATTCTTGTCGCGCAGCGCGGAAAAAACCCGCGACGGCTCACACCGAGAGAATGCGCTCGCATCATGGGCTTTGACGCTCCCGGCAGAGAACCTTTCCGCATCCCCGTTTCCAACACCCAGGCCTACAAACAGTTCGGCAACGCACTCGTGCCGGCTGTGGCCGGCGCCGTTGCGGAAAGCGTCTGCAGTGCAATTCGATTTCCCGCCTGGAAAAACGCATAAATCCGCAAACCTTTTCATTACCGGCATTGTCTTACTGATCATCGGGAGCATCGAGCCGCGGTTTTACGGCAGGCTGCCCGTGCCCGCGCGAGTCCCGCGCGGGTCTCAGAACCCTTCGCGCGTGCAACGGATCTGAACCACTTCCGTCCGGGAGGACCACGGCCATGTTCAGCCGTTCCGTATCCGTCATGCTCACCTCCGCACTGCTTCTTGCAGCATGCGGCACCAATCGGCAACAGACCGCATCCGTATCCAGTCAAACAACAGACAATGAAGTTCATATCGAGGCTCTGAATTCCGGACTGCCGCAGGAGTCCGCAAGAGACACTCTGGAACTGCGACGCCTTCGTGAGCACGGATCTTACAGTGACTCTACGGTTTTGCCCGAGGCCGCCCCGGCTTCAACAAGCCCTGCCACAGCCGAATTTTACCAGTACACGAATGCCATGAGCTTGGCTTCCATCATTGGAAACGGCCAGGCCGATGCGCAAGCCCGCTATGCATACGATCCCGCGATGGGCACCGTTTCCCAGGGTGACGTGTGGCGCGTGAAGAACGGCGACCCGACTGCGCCTCTCACGTGGGTAACGCCGAAAACCTCCGAACGGTTCAACACGGAGAGATACTCCCGGATCGACAACTCCGCCTTCAAACTCGCTGAAGTCGAGGCTCTCTCCACCTTCAGCACCGACGTTGACACGGCATCCTACTCCAACGTGCGGCGCCATCTGAACGACGGTACACTTCCTCCCGCCGACGCCGTTCGCATCGAAGAGCTCGTCAACTATTTCCACTACGACTACCCGCAACCTGCAGGCAGTGACCCTTTCTCCATCAATATCGAAACAAGCGAATGTCCCTGGGAGCCGCAACACCGCCTCGTGCGCATCGGCCTTGGGGGACGCGAGGTTGCGAAGTCCGAACGTCCGCCCTGCAACCTCGTGTTCCTTGTGGACGTGTCCGGGTCAATGAACTCGGCAAACAAACTTCCCCTCGTGCAAAAATCCCTCAAGCGCCTCACCGAAGAACTCGGACCCCGGGATACCATCAGCATGGTGGTGTATGCCGGTGCCGGCGGACTCGTGCTTCCGGCGACAACCGGCACGAATCAAAGCGCGATCCTCGATGCCATCGATCGACTGCAATCCGGCGGATCGACAAATGGCGGAGCCGGAATTCAGCTCGCCTATGCAACGGCCGCCGCCGGCTTCATCGAGGGTGGCTCGAACCGTGTGATTCTCTGCACCGACGGTGACTTCAACGTCGGTACGACAGGAACCGGAGAGTTGACGGACCTTGTTGCCGGAAAAGCAAAGTCCGGAGTGTTCCTGACGGTTCTTGGTTTTGGGACCGGTAATCTCAACGACGAGATGATGGAGGAAATCAGCAACCGCGGAAACGGCAACTACGCATACATCGACTCAATGCGTGAAGCCGAAAAGGTACTCGTGGAACAGGCCGGAGGAACGCTTGTTACCATCGCGAAGGACGTGAAAATCCAGGTCGAGTTCAACCCTGATCGCGTTCAGGCGTGGCGTCTTGTCGGATATCAGAATCGGCTGATGCAGCATCACGAATTCAACGACGACACGAAGGATGCCGGCGAGATCGGCGCGGGACACCAGGTGACGGCATTGTACGAAGTCGTGCCTCCGTCCGTGGACATGAATGTGGAACCGCCACAGGTCGATTCACTCAAGTATCAGCGGCCGGTGGAAACAACCGGGAGTGCCGATCTGCTGACAGTGAAGCTGCGCTATAAGGAGCCCGACGGCGACACCAGCAAACTCATCACCCGCGCCGTTCAGGACTCCGGCTCCAGTCTTTCCGAGTGCAGCCAGGACTTCATCTTTGCCGCATCCGTGGCAGGCTTTGGGCTGATACTGCGCCAGAGTGAAAACGCGGGACTGCTGACGGTCGATACTCTTCGGCAATTTGCTTCCTCGGCAAAGGGCACGGACCTAAAGGGCCTGAGAACGGAATTCGTCGATTTGCTCGACAGGTATGATCGCCTTGCCGAAGGCCTTGCGATGAAATGATGCCGGGAGGGCGGTCATCTTCCGCCCTTCCCGCTTGCACCCTCGTTTTGGCCATCCGGACCATGCGCGCCGCCTCAAAAGAGGCTCAGACGCGACCAAGGACCTGAACACGATGGCCGAGAAGATTCTTTTCACCTCCGAGTCCGTTTCGGAGGGTCACCCCGACAAGGTGTCCGACGCGATTTCCGACGCGATTCTGGATGCCTGCCTCACCAACGATCCCAACTCCCGCGTGGCCTGTGAGACTTTTGTCTCCACCGGCCTGGCGGTTGTCGGCGGCGAAATCACCACCTCCTCGAAATTCAACGTCAAAGAAATCGTCCGCGACACCATCCGCCGCATTGGCTACACCGACCCCGAGTGCCGTTTCGACGCCGACTCCTGCGCCGTCCTGGACGCCCTCGGCACCCAGAGTCCCGACATTGCCATGGGCGTGAACCGCAAGGACCCGAAGAACCAGGGCGCCGGCGACCAGGGCATGATGTTCGGCTTTGCCTGCGACGAGACAAAAGAGCTGATGCCGCTCCCCATTCTCCTGGCTCACAAGCTGACCAAACGCATGGCCGACGTTCGCCGCAGAGACGAGAAGAAGAAAATCAAACGTCTTCGCCCCGACAGCAAATCGCAGGTAACCGTTGAATACATCGACGGCAAACCCGCCCGCATCGACACCGTCGTCGTTTCGACACAGCACCATCCCGACTTCAAGATGAAAGACCTCAAGGCCTTCATTCAGAAGGAAGTCATCGATCCCGTTTTGCCGAAGAAGCTCGTGACCGGCAAAATCAAGATTCACATCAACCCCACCGGCCGCTTTGTCGTCGGCGGACCCCACGGTGACTCCGGCCTCACCGGACGCAAGATCATCGTCGATACTTACGGAGGCATGGGCTATCACGGCGGTGGCGCCTTCAGCGGCAAAGACCCGTCAAAGGTCGATCGCTCCGCCGCCTACGCCGCCCGCTGGCTTGCAAAGAACGTCGTCGCCGCCGGGCTTGCAAAGCGCTGCCACATCCAGCTCAGCTACGCCATCGGCGTTGCACAGCCCACATCCATTCTCGCCAACACCGAAGGCACCGGCGTGATTTCCGACGTTCAGATCGGCAACATCATCCGCAAGACCGTCGATTTGCGTCCCCGCGCCATCATCGAACGCCTTAACCTGCTGCGCCCCATTTACAGCAAGACTGTCGCTTACGGTCACTTCGGTCGCGAACTCCCCGAATTCACCTGGGAAAAGACCGACCTCGCCGCCGCTTTCAAAAAAGCCGCAAAGTAAACAACCTGAAACGCGGTTCGCAAACTTCCCCGGGGCATCAGCCCCGGGTTTCTTTTTTCCGGCGGTTTCTCACTGCAAAGCCAAAAAGAATCCCCTCGGAATCGGTATCGGTATCCCTGTCGCAGCTCCATCCTGACCCGGCCCCGATGGCGGTTGCGGCATGGACGGACCGAGGGTACCAACTCACTGATAACAACACCTCCGATTCGGCGGAATCAGACCTTGAAGACTCTCGTCATTTGTGGGCCAACCTTCGGCAACACATGTGTCTTCTGGCATCGATTGTTGAGTGACTTGAGTGGAGCGGGCGACAGGAGAGATTGGAAGTACCTGACACATCCCTCTTTCAGAGATGATAAGTTCACATCGACCACTCAGTATCTGAGCTACAATATTCAATTTAAAGTCGATTCCATCGAGGTCATTCACAATCCCGCCACAAGTATCCTGGACGGCTTCTGGCATGCTGTTCTTCGTCAGACCCGATTTTCTCTCTATACGTGGTGCATCCATGACGACAGACTGATCGGGCTGGAACAATTCATGGATCACTATCGCGAAGTGAGAGACAGTCTTGTTTGCCGCCGGTGGGCCGCTTGTCTCTTCATCGACGACGATGCCCACCCCGACAGATCCGCGGAATGGAAAAAGCTGGCGGAAACCATGATTGCCGATGGAGCGATCGATGTGATATTCCCCCAAGTGAGACGCCCCAACAAAGACTCAGTGGATGTCACCGTCGCTGATGAGGGTCGGCATCAGATCATCGAGCTGATTTGCACACTCGCGAGAACATCGCTAAAGAGCCACGACAGCCTGAATACAGGCAATACGCAGCCACAATGTCGCGGGGATTCCGTAAGAGTTCTCACCAAATCCGATTCTTCAGCAACCCCCGGCCCGAAACTCGCGGCTGAAAATCCTCATTTTCACAGGGTTGCGCAAATGAACCAAAGCCGACTGCTGAATGAACTTCCTCAGCGTTACAACGACATCATCGCAAAAACTTGTACACTCACCGGATCACTCTCCGAATCGCAGCTCACCTGGTCACCGGGAGAAAAAGCATGGAGTCCCGCGGAGATTCTTCATCACGTTTCACGAACTGTTGAAACCTATCTCGATAAAATGATCCCCGCCCTTGAAAAAGCCCCGACTGCATCAGCTCCCGAAACGGTTTCCCTCAAGGGCGGTATCGCCGGTGCCCTCATCCTCAAAACACTCAGCTCTCCCAAACAACGCAACATGCCCGCGCCCAAAGCATTCCATCCCGAACGCAACACCGCCGACGCATTTGATCGCTTCGAAACCGCCCACCGCCGCCTCACCACAGCCATCGAAAAATATTCCGACCGCAACTGGGCGAAAGCAATCTTCGGCACTCCCGTCAGCCCGCTCCTCCGCGCCAGCGCCATCCAGGCTTTCCTCATCCATGCCGTTCACGCCGAACGCCACATTGCGCAACTCGAACGCCTGACAAAGCACCCCGCCTTTCCCGGCGCATAGTTTTTCACCGCGTTCCCTTCCTTGTCGGAACACCGAGTTCCCTCCGTACAGCTACTGTCTTTCCATCCCTTTATTGCATCCTGCCTTGCATTGGTATTTTCGCGCGACGCGCAAACTGTACTTGGAGCCTCGATCCGTAATTCAAACTGTTCCCGGCGAGCTCTCTCTTCAGACACAAATTGTCCATTTTTTCCATCCGGCCCATTCTTCCCATTCCTCCCAAAACAGCCTTTCTTGTTAAAGTTTCCCAAATCTCCCAAATCTTCCATGGATTCCTGAAATCGAAACCGGCCCGTGGCAGAATTCCTTCGTTCGGTGCGCACCGGCAATTCCACCACAAGTCAGCCAGCTATGACAGCCGCCATTCACCCCGTCATCGCACGTCCCTTTTCAGGTACCTTTGCCCTTCATCCCCACGGGCTTTTGCTTGCCAACCGCCAAAGCCCCGGCCAACCGTCTGCATCGGGGAATGATCGAAACTCAGGAGCTTGTAAAATGGGCGTTTATGCACACGCCACGCACGTTTATGTACCCGATATCGATACAGGCCGGGTCATAGCCGGAGCGTTACTAAAAAGTCCGCACTCGTTGGCCATCAGCAAGCCTTACGGCAAGTGGATCAACGTTTACCTCGAGATGGGGCTTTCCTACAAGGACTGCCTCGAATTCCCGACAGCGGCTCACATCGAACTCAACGTCTACAACAGCGAAGGCTTCGACCTTCGACTCTTCGCCCAGGATCGTCTCGCCTTTCTCTACGAAAATGGCGCGGGCGACGTTGGAGAAGAGGAAGAGCAGTTGATGGAGATCGCCGCTGACCTCTGGGAGAAAGAAAACCCTGAAGCGGCGAAGGCGGCAAAAGACGCCACTCGCTCGCGCATGGAAGGATCAAAGACCGACGTGCCGAAAACGGACGCGGAGCCCTCGAAAGAAGCGCTCGGCTTCCTCGGCCTGTCACCGGAAGAACAACAGGAGTGGGTGAAAAAAAGCGGCGCCTCCGAAGAAGACGAAGAGGCACTGTCAAAAGCGGCTGACCTGTGGGCGAAGGAGAATCCCGAAAAGGCCGCCGCGGCGAAAGCCGCGGCATCCGCCTCCGGCGACACCGGCGAAAGCATCGAAGCCGGAGACGGAACCGTTCCCGGGTTTTGGGGTCTCCCCGAACCGGAGCAGGAAAAGTATCTCTCCCAGGCGCGCCAGTCCGGCGTGTTTCGCAAGTACGTAAACGAGTCGCAGATCGAAGACGATGTTCCTTCCTGCGATCCCTTCAAGCCCTACCTCCCGGAGGGAACGACCCCCCAGGATTTGCACCGACTGCTGAAGGCAATGCAGGGACGGTTGCACGGTCCGCCAAACGAGGAAACGGAGAAAGCATTGCTGGAAAAATGGATGGACGGCAAAAATCACTCCGACAGGGCCGAGGACTATATTGCCGCCATCTCCCGCTTCTTCGGGTTGAAGGGAAGTCTCTGGAGCATTGAGAGCATCACCGAACAACTCAGCGATCACATTGCCCATCGCATTGTCGGACTTGAACACCTGGAACAGACGCCGAAGTCCGTCTGAGCTGTTTCACCATCGGGCAGTATAAGCATGACCTACACCGAAGGAGTTTGCATGTCTGCTATTGAAAGCAAAATTCGCGAACTGGGTTTTGAAGTCCCTGACGCGCCCAAACCCGTTGCCGCCTACATTCCTGCAATTCGCACCGGCAACCTGGTCATGACCAGCGGCCAGCTTCCCATGGCCGGCGGCAAACTGTTGAAAACCGGACGTGTGGGCGAAGGCGGACTGGCTGTCGACGATGCCGCCTCCCTTGCACGCACCTGTTGTCTGAACGCGCTCGCCTGCGTGAAAGGCGTGATCGGCGACCTGAACAGGATCAAACGTGTTGTGCGAGTCGTTGTCTACGTTCAATCCGTCGACTCGTTTCACGATCAGCCGAAAGTGGCAAACGGCGCATCGGAGTTTGTACAGACAGTCTTCGGCGAAGCCGGCAAACATGTTCGCTCCGCTGTCGGCGTGAATGCACTGCCACTTGATGCACCCGTTGAACTTGAACTCACCGTCGAAGTGGCGGACTGACCTCCAAAGCTGAACGAAATTTCAGAGGGAATGGAATCATGAGAAACCTTGCATGGATCATGACGATTGCAGTGGCGGCATTTTTGGCAGGCTGTGGAAGCGGCGAATCCGGAAGCTCGTCCTCCCGGGATACTTCCGCCGCGGCTTCCACACCGGCCGCGGTGGACAAGAAGGCGTTTCGTTTCGGTCTGGGAGCGGACCCGCCGGATCTG
>JANQSL010000018.1 GCA_028284075.1 Candidatus Sumerlaeia bacterium
GGTGGTTCGATGATCGATTTCGATCCCGATGCCGATTCCGAGAGGCATGTTGCTGAATGGGGGATTGTCTGTGAAACGCCATGATTACATTGTCGTCGGTTCGGGTTTTTTCGGAGCGGTGTTTGCGCAGCAGGCAAAGGAGGCCGGGTGCAGTGTTCTCGTCATCGAGCAGCGCGAACATATCGGCGGGAATTGTTATTCGTACGATTACGAAGACACGAACATCAATATCCACAAGTACGGCACGCACATTTTCCATACGAACAATGACGATGTCTGGCGGTACATCAACCGGTTCACGGAGTTTAATCGCTACCAGCATCGTGTTCTGACCACTCATCAGGGCACTGTTTACGCCATGCCGGTGAATCTCGGCACGATCAATCAGTTCTTCGGCGTGAAACTGAGGCCGGACGAGGTTGAGACGTTTATCACTGAGAAGGGCTCCCGCGAGCATCTCGACAGCCCCGCCAATTTTGAGGAAAAGGCCATCAGCATGATCGGCCGGGAGCTGTACGAGGCGTTCTTCAAGGGTTATACGATGAAGCAGTGGGGGTGTTCTCCCACAGAGCTTCCGGCCAGCATCTTCAACCGGCTGCCGATTCGTTCATCCTATCATGACTCGTATTTCAATGACCGCTATCAGGGAATTCCGATTGGCGGATTCACTCCGATTTTCAAACGAATGCTGGAGGGGATTCCCGTCGAAACAGGCGTCGATTTTTTCAGAGACAGAGAGCACTGGCTGGGACGTTGCGGGAAGCTTGTCTATACGGGACCGGTGGATCGCTATTTTGACTATGAGCACGGCCGGTTGAACTGGCGTTCGGTGCGCTTTGAGTTCGACCGTCACGATCTGGAGGATTACCAGGGAACGAGTGTGATGAACTATGCGGATCCGGATGTTCCGTTTACACGCATTCATGAGCCGAAGCATCTGCACCTGGAGAAGTCGCACACTCCGAACACGACGGTCACGATTCGCGAATACAGCCTGAGGGACAATGATCGCCCCTACTATCCGGTCAACGGCGATGCGGACAAGGCGATGCTGGCGAAGTACCGGGAGATGGAGTCGGCGGAGGAGAAGGTGATTTTTGGCGGACGCCTGGCGGAGTACAAGTACTACGACATGCATCAGGTGATCGGGTCCGCCCTGCAGAAAGCACGCAAGGAACTTTCGGATCGTGAGAAGCGGTCCGCCTCCATATCAACCTGAAGGAGCCCGCCGTGGCGACATTGAAACCATTCCGAGCACTCAGACCCAGGCCGGATTTGGCAAAGGATGTTTGCAGTCTTCCTTATGATGTGATGAACACGGAAGAGGCCCGAAAAATGGCCGAGGGAAACCCCAACTGTTTTCTGCGCGTCACCAGAGCCGAGATTGAGTTCGATGACTCGGTGGATTCGCATTCCGATGAGGTTTATCGACGGGGAGGCGAAAAGCTCCGCGAGCTGATCGCCGAGGGTGTTCTCGTTCGTGAAGACAAACCGTGCTATTATCTTTATCGCCTGGTCATGGGCGACCACTCGCAGCTGGGAATTGTGGCGGCGGCGAGTTGTCGTGAATACGATGAAGGGATTGTTAAGAAGCATGAGTTGACGCGGCCTGACAAGGAAGACGATCGCACGCGTCATATCAATCTGCTGGGCTGCCAGACGGGTTCGGTGTTTTTGACGTACCGCGCCAAATCCTCCATTGACTCGCTGCTGGCGAAGGAGACTCAGCGCGAGGCGGATATTGATTTCGTGGCTGAAGACGATATCCGGCACACGCTCTGGATTGTGAAGGATGACGATGTCGTTTCACGCATTGAATCGGAGTTCGCGGAGGTTCCGGCATTGTACGTTGCCGACGGGCATCATCGCAGCGCGGCAGCGTCGCGTGTGGCGCGCGAGCGGGGCGGTTCCGGGAGCGAGTCGTGGAATTATTTTCTCACAGTGACTTTTCCTCACGATCAGATGCAGATTCTTGGCTACAATCGCGCGGTGAGGGATTTGAACGGACACTCTCCCGACGAGATCGTTTCAAGGCTGGAAAAGATCGCCGATCTGTCCGATGCTCCCGCCGATCGCCAGCCGCGTTGCAAGAATGAAGTGACGATGTATCTGGACGGGAAATGGCGTCTTCTTAAGTGGAAGAACGATGTTTCGTCGACGGGCGATCCTGTTGGCGATCTCGATGTGTCGATTCTTCAGAAGCGTGTTCTTGAGCCGGTTCTTGCCATTGGCGACCCGCGCACTGACACACGGATTTCCTTCGTGGGCGGTATCCGCGGAACGAAGGAACTGGAGCGCCTGGTGGATGGCGGCGACTACGCGGTGGCGTTTGCGATGTTTCCAACAAGTGTGGAGGATTTGATGGAGATTGCCGATGCGGATGGTTTGATGCCGCCGAAGTCCACATGGTTCGAACCGAAGTTGCGTGATGCAATGGCGTGTCACATGATCGACGACTAAAACTTAAAGCTCTCCATTGGATTCCGTCAGTGTCCGGTTGAACAGGACTCGTATTTCCTCCATTTCCCGGGGGAGAGACGTGAGTGACGCTGTCGCGTCGTCCAAATGCGGTGCCAGAGCACGCGCCAGTTGCCTGCGTTTCACGTCCTGTCGGGGGATGAGGTCCTTCGACGTCTCAAACAGCAGTCTCAACATTCTCTGCACCGTGCGCAGACGGTGGTAATGAGTGACGAGACGGTCTGCGTCGTGGTCGCTCAAGAGGCCCGCCTCCCGGATTTGAGTCAGGGCTTCCGCGGGGCGGGGAGTCCAAAGTCTCTCGTGTTTCTCCGGGTGGGAAAGCTTGAGGAACTGTATGAGGAACTCGATGTCGATGAGTCCTCCGGGGCTGTGCTTGAGGTCGAACTCCGCACTTCGGGGAAGTCGAAGGGAGTTTTCCATCCGGTTACGCATTGAGACAATTTCATCGCGGAGGGAGAGGCCCGGCAGCCGCTCCCGCCACGATTCGCGAACAATTTCGAGGGCACGGCGGCTGAT
>JANQSL010000039.1 GCA_028284075.1 Candidatus Sumerlaeia bacterium
ACGATCAGGTGTTGGTGTTGCGTCGGCCGGAGAAGGGATCGTTTGCAAATATGTGGGAGTTGCCGCGGGGCGAAGTGCATAAGCGCGAAAAGAGCGCGGACGCCGCGGTACGTGTGGCAAAGGAACTGACGAATCTGGACGTGACCGCACAGCGGCCGGTCATGAAGCTCAAGCATGTGGTGATGCGAAAGAGCATTTCGCTGCAGATCTGGGAAGCCGAGCGAATAGCAGGCAGGCGTATCCGTACCTCCCGGCACGCGGAACACGAATGGATTGTTCCCCGGGAATGGTCGGAACGACCGGCCAGTGTCACGCAAAGGAAAATTGCGAGGATGCTGATGGGTGATGGAGAAAAAAAGGGGAACGGTGGCGGAAAGAAATCCGCAGAAGCGAGAGGCGAAGAGGATTTTTTTGGATGAGAGAGCTGTTTTCGAGAGGCGCTGGAATCGTCAACCCTCGACGGCCGGCACCTTGAGTTCATCCTTTCCTTGTGTCGGTATGGGGTGATGACCTTTTTGTTTCGGTGATGCGAGAGGCGCGGTTGCCATGAGAATCATTGTTGTGGGTGCGGGTACAGTGGGGTCGAATATCGCCTCACACCTGGTCCGGGACGATCATGACGTCGTCATTGTCGACGCGAGCGCGGCGAAGCTGCGGGACGTGGAAGAACACGTCGATGTGCAGACCATGGTGGGCAATGGATGCGATCCGGCAACGCTGCGGGCGGCGATGGGCGGGCAGGAAACACAGCTGCTGCTGGCGGTGACGGAGCAGGATTCGACGAACCTAGTGATGGCCTACGCGGCGAAACGGCTCGGTGTCGGACGTGTGGTGGCACGAGTCCGGTCGCGGTTTTTTCTTTATACGGACGATGTGAATTTTCGTGACCCCCTGGGAATCGATCTGCTGCTTTCGCCGGAAATTCTGACGGCCCTTGAACTGGTTAACTTCGTGGAAAATCCTGCGGCCCTGGGAATTGCTCACCTGGCTCAGGGGCGGGTGCAGTTACGCACGGTGCTGCTCTCGCCTTTCAGCGAATTTGTCAGCAGACGCCTGATGGATATTCGCTTTCCGCCGGGAATGCTGGTGGCGGTCATTCGCCGCGGAAAAAAAATCTTCACGCCGCGGGGCGACGCGGAACTGATGGCGGGGGATCATGTCACGCTGGTTGGTCTGCCGGCAGTGATCGACGAAGTGCATCCGCAGTTCGACACCGAACAGAAGACGTCGGCAAGTCACTCTCAGCGTGTTGCGATTGCCGGCGCGGGCGAAACGGGTCTGTTCCTGGCAGAGCAGCTTGAGGGGCGTCGCCACAAAGTGCTCCTGATCGATCGCAACCGCGAGCGGCTCGAGGAAATCGGCGAGCGTCTGAACAAAACGGTTTTGCTGCACGGAGACTGCACGAACATTCAGTTCCTGCGGGAGGAGAACGTGCAGGAAATGGACTACTTCATTGCAGCGACCGGCGACGAAGAATCAAACGTCATGTCCGCGCTGTTGGCGAGCGAATTGAAGGTTCCGAAGACAGCGTGTTTGATCGACCGGCCGGACTATGCGCGCGTTGTGGAAAAGGTGGGGATCAATGTGGCTCTTTCACCACGCATCGTCGCAGCCAATCGCGTGCTCAAGCTGGTCAAACAGGGACGCATCCGATCCGTAACGCTGATGGAAGAGGGTGCCATTGAAGTCACGGAGTATCAGGCGCTTGCAAGTTCGCCGATAACCGGAAAGCCTTTGAAGGAAGTGGAACTGCCGGAAGGAATGCTGATCGGCGCGGTTGCGCACGGCACGGAGGTGATAATTCCGCGGGGAAGCGATTCGATTCGGCCCGGAGACATTGTGATTACGGTGGCGGAGGCGGATGCATCGGACAGCGTGGGCAAGCTCTTCCATCTTGAATCGGGCGATACGAAGTAGGCGCGAATGAACCTGCGCGTTCTCTGCAAACTTCTGGGGTTTCTCCTGGCGCCGTTCAGTCTGTCGATGCTGACGACGGTACCGTTTGCCATGTATTACAGCGAGTGGGCGGAGTTGGGTGAGTTTGTTGCCTCCGCGGGAATCGGTCTGGCGTTGTCGGGCGTGCTTTACCTGATCGGGCGTACAGCGAAAGAGGATATCTTCCGCCGCGAGACTCTTGCGATTACGGGACTGTCCTGGGCAATTGCGGCAGCGATCGGTGCATTGCCGTTCTATTTTTCCGGAACGGTTACAACCTATACAGACGCCTACTTCGAGAGCATCTCCGGTTTGACAACAACAGGTTCGACGGTGCTCACAAACATCGAGGGGGCGCCGAAATCGATTTTGTTCTGGCGATCGTTTCTGCATTTTCTCGGTGGTCTGGGAATCATCGTTCTGTTTGTGGCGGTGCTGCCGCTTGTCGGTGTGGGAGCGCGTTCGCTCTTTAAACAGGAGGCACCCGGTCCCGTACCGGAGGGGCTGACACCGAGAATACGTGATACCTCGGTGATGCTGTTCAAGATTTACGCGGCGTTGAACGTTGCCGAGATGCTGATTCTGTGGGGGGCGGGAATGTCTTTCTTCGATGCGGTCAACCACGCCCTTGCAACAATGGCGACAGGCGGTTTTTCAACAAAAAACACAAGTATCCTCGCCTTTGGCAGCCCGCTCATCGAATGGATCATTGTCGTGTTCATGTTCCTGGCGGGGACGAACTTTTCGCTGCATGTGGAAGCCGTGCGTGGAAGGTTTGTGTACTTCAAGAGTACTGAATTTCGTGTCTACCTCGGCATTGTCGTCGCAGCGTCTCTTTTCTATGCCATACTTCTCTTTGCCCACGGGTCCACGGCGGTTTCCCATCCGGGAGAGTTCAATATTCGCGACGGGTTCTTCATGTCACTGGCTCTTATGACGACCACCGGCTTTGGAACGGTTGACTTCGATCAATGGCCTCATGCTGCCCGAATGGTTTCCGTTGTGCTTATGTTTGTCGGTGGATGTGCAGGCTCGACGGCGGGCGGAATGAAAGTGATTCGATGGGTGATTCTGATGAAGGTGGCGATGCATGAACTTGCCCGCAACATTTCACCACGTCGTGTGACAACGCTGAAGATCGATGGACGAAAGATTCCGAGAGAGACTTCCCACGAAGTGCTCGTGTTCTTCTTTCTTTACATCTTGTTGTTCATTTTGGGAAGTGCGGGAATTGCGATGTTGATGCCGGAACAGTCACTTCTTTCGTCGATCTCCGCAGCGGCGGCGACTCTGAACAATATTGGTCCAGGGCTTGAAGCTGTTGGAGCGACGATGAACTATTCCGCACAGAGCAATGCGGCGAAATGGCTGATGTCGTTGCTGATGCTCATGGGACGCCTTGAGCTGTTCCCGATTCTGGCGATGTTATCGAAAACATTCTGGACGCGAACCTGAGGATTGAACAATGATGCTGTTACGGAATCGAACCATCGGTTTTCTTGGTGCCGGAAACATGGCAGAGGCGATCATGCGCGGTTTGATCGATCGGGCAAGGATCCCCGCGTCACGGATTGTCGCATCGGATGTTCGTGCCGAACGGCTTGAGAAACTGAGGTCCCAACTCGAAATCGAAACCGGTTCGAGCGCTGACGTGCTCAGGAAGGCTTCCGTGGTGATCATTGCGGTGAAGCCTCAGACGTTTACGCAGCTGTCGGAAGAACTCGCAAGCGAACCTGTGGGCGAACAACTGTTTGTTTCCATCCTTGCAGGAACTCGTGCGGCGAAGGTCGAAGCCGGTTTTTCCCGCGGAGACTCGGTTCCACGAGTCATTCGCACCATGCCCAACACACCGGCACTGGTGGGTGAAGGAGCCACGGCGGTAGCCGCTGGAAAAAGTGCAACCGGGGAAGACCTGAAGCTGGCTGTGGAGCTGTTCTCCGCGGTCGGCGTGGCGGAAGTGGTGGAAGAAGAGATGCTGGATGCGGTCACGGGTTTGACGGGCAGCGGCCCGGCTTACGTCTTCCGGATGATCGAGGGGTTGCTGGAGGCGGCCGCGCAACAGGGTTTGCCGAAAGATGCCTCCACACGCCTCGTAAAGCAGATGGTTTACGGTGCGGCGTTACTGGCACGCGACAGTGAGCATGACCCGGCGGAGCTGAGGCGTCGTGTCACGTCTCCCGCGGGAACGACGGCAGCGGGTTTGACGGCATTGGAGGAAGAGGAGTTTACGCGGGTGATTGCCGCAGCCGTGGATGCGGCAACGCGGCGGAGCAGGGAACTGGGGCAATAGTCCCGGACCGCTCGCTGTTTCCCGAGGTTTCATCATTATTCCGTATTTTTTTCTTGTCGTTGTGCGCGTAGCGGGAATTCGCTGGTGCAAAGTCACGTTCCGCGTGTCTTCGTGCATTTCAAAGGAGTCTGTTCATGTCCCGCCGTCTGCCGACACTCGTTCGCATTGTTCCTGTTATCGCTGTCGCCGCCGGGCTGGCCGCCTGCTCGGCCAAGCCGGAGAACTCGCCCGTTATTCGCAAGAAATTCGCTGAGGTGGACGAAATCAAGGACCAGCTCGACGAATCGTCGAAGCTGCTTCGAAACGTTGCAGGAGAGATTACCCTGCTGCGGGACGAGGTTTCGAACCTGCGGGCTCTGACCCCCGGTGAGGACGGCGCCATCGAGGTGGTTTCCCGTCTCGACAAGCTGGAACAGCGTCTTGACCGCATGAACTCGAAGCCGGACCGGCTGATGGCCCAGGCGATTGAGCCTGCCCGGAACAGCGGCAGCTCCCAGAGTTTCCAGGGCCTCGCGACGGGTGCCTCCGAAAACGCGAAGCCGAAAACAGAAGAAAAAAAGACGGTTCAGGCAAAGCCGGCCCCGGAGCCGGAGAAAGCAAAACCTGTGGCAAAGCCGGTGGCCAAGACGCCGAAGGTTTCGAAAACACCCGGAAAATACTACACCCTCAAGGCGGGTGATTCTCTGCAGAGCATTGCCAAATCCAACGGGATTAGTGTGAAAGAGCTGGCTCAGGCGAATCGTTTGCCGGCAGGGGCACGGCCCCTGAAAGGGCAGAGAATTTACATTCCGGGCAAATAAAGGGATTCAGCCCCAGACAAGCGGGACCGCCGGGATGGGCTCGACGGGACCGTCCGCCAGGATGCAAGTGCCGGTCCGGAGGTCGCAGACGAATGAACCGCCAACGAAACACGGTCACCAAACAGGATATTGCACCGACGCTTATGGAATGGGCCGGGGGCATTGCTTTGATCTTCAGTATGGTCTATTGGACCGCATCAACGGTTCTGCCGGTGGACATGTGCTGGAGTGCAACCGCCAGCGCCGCCAGCCGGGCGGGTCTTTTGTAGGACAAGCTCGGCAAAGTTCCTTGAAATCGTTGCGGGAGAGGGCTGAAACCCTCTCCCGCATTTCCGTTGGGAGGCCGTTCTCATGCGAATACAACGGACAGGGCTGGTTTTAGCACTGGTTCTGGCTCTTGGGGGGTGTGGTGGCGCGTTGGTTACCGATCCCACGGCGGTCCCCTCGAAATATCCTGCCCATGGCGTGAGGGCGGAAAACCTCGACGTGAAGCCTCGCAAATCTCCCATCGCAGTGGGGGAGTCCGTACCGGTCCTGTTTCTCGAGGACCAAAAGGGCTTCCTGGTATCGACTCGTGAAGTCTCGACCGGGGGAGATGCTCTGCTGATTTTTCAAGGAGGATGGACTTCGCCTGAAGCGCGGCCTGTTTACGATTGGGTGAGGGAAAGCCGGACAATGACGGAGGGCCGTGACTGCGAAATTCTCCTGGTGGGACCGGACCTGCCGGAAACGAACGAGAAGATTGCCGCCAGTGAAGAATTGAAGGTGGCGATTCTGCACGATCCGTCGGGCTGGGGAGCCCGCGTTTTCGGGTTGCTGACCGGAAATGATGCGACCCGGGTGGATGGCATCTGGAGTGTGGTTTTGGGGCGGGAAGGGCGTGTTCTTGCGGTGGAGCGGGGACTCTACGATATTTCCGACCTGATTACCGTGCTGACGGTTCGGCCGGATCCCCGACCCTATCGGGCGACTGATCTGCCGTTTCAGAACTAAGGTGGCTTGCCCTGGCGGTCGCAGCCTTCGACCGTGCGTATGAAATACACGAAAGCGAATGTGTCCCTTGATCAATTTTCTGAATACCCTCCTTCGCGGAGCATCCGGGCTGCGAACCATGCTGGTTGGTACAGTGTTGTCAGCACTGTTGATCGTGTGCGGTTGTACGCATGATGTCCGTTTTCCCCGGCACTCACCCTACACCGCGCATACCATTATCAATGCTCCGTTGACGATCGTCATGCCGGACGATACATACACCGTGTACGAGTACACGGAAATGGGAGCGCCACTGGACAGGATGGATTACCGTATCTTCTACGGAGAGGCGCTTGCCGTGGAGTCCGTTGCCCGTTTCCGGCAAATGTTTTCAGAGATTGCCATCGCAACGGAGACGGAGTACGCGCTGGCAACGAACGCACCACTGAATCCTCCGGTGGAAAAGAAAGCACGCAAAGACTGGGAAGAGAGTCTGCCTTCGGTGAAGGAAAAGGTCGAGTTTTTGCCGGACCATGTCTTCGACGGAACGGGCTATCTCATGCGCTTCGACCGCATGTCATTTTCCTTCACGGATGACCGGCCGGTCTTTGTGGCGCATGTGAATGTGGCCAATCGGGAGGCCGATGCTCTCATTCTGGAGGGTCGTATCCGTGGAACGGGCCGGACCGTGCCCCGGCGGCAGGATGTGAAGCTGATGAACCAGGACATTCGCGAGTCGGTGGTGGGTGCCTGCACGCAGATGACATTGAACCTGTCACGGGATCTTGCGGAGGCGATCAGACTGAATCCGGAAGGCTGAAAGTATGACGCGATACTTTGCCGGAATCGACAGCGGAACGCAATCCACCAAAGTATTGATCGTCGATGATGACGGTATTGTCACGGGACGTGGCCAGGCGGCATATGGCCTGATCGACGGACTGCCGGCGGGACACAAGGAACAGCACCCGAAAATCTGGGTCGATGCGTTGAAAGCATCGTTTTCCCAGGCACTGGCAACAGCGGGTATTGCTGCCGAAGACGTCGCGGGCATCGGTGTTTCGGGACAGCAGCACGGTTTTGTCCCTCTTGATGTGCATGGCGACGTGATTCGTCCGGCCAAGCTGTGGTGCGATACCTCCACCGCCACCGAATGCGACGACATCATGAACGCCGTCGGTGGCAGAGAACGATATCAGGATCTGATCGGGAATTCGCTGCCGGCGGGTTTTACCGCATCGAAGATTCTCTGGCTTAAAAGAAACGAACCGGACAACTTTGCAAAGCTCGATTGTGTGCTGCTGCCTCACGATTACCTTAACTTTCGGCTGACTGGCGAGCGGCGAATGGAATGGGGCGACGCATCCGGTACGGGACTCATGGATGTTCGCAAGCGTGTCTGGTCCGAAGAAGTGGCTGCCGTCATCGATGAACATCTCCCCGGCAACCTGCCGCCGCTGGAAGATTCGGCCGTGGCTTGTGGACACGCGAACGGTGATCTGGCGGTTGAGCTGGGAGTGAGTCCGGCGGCCATCGTCAGTTCGGGCGGTGGCGACAACATGATGGGCGCCATCGGGACAGGGAATACGGGCGGCGGAGTTGTGACTGTCAGTCTTGGCACGTCGGGGACGATTTACGCGTGCACTGAAGACCCTGTCATCGACACGCAGGGTGAAATCGCGGCGTTCTGCGACAGTACCGGCAAGTGGTTGCCTTTGTTATGCACGATGAACGTGACCGTCTCCACGGAACTGACCCGTGGATTGTTCGGGATGGATGTGAGGTCATTGAATGAAACGGCTTCAAAAGCACCGGCCGGATGCGACGGCTTGATTCTGGTCCCTTACTTTGAAGGCGAGCGAACGCCGAACGTTCCGGATGGCACGGGTGTATGGTTCGGATTCCGGCCGAAAACGGCATCCAGCGCGCACTTTGCACGTGCCGCAATGGAGGGTGCCACAATGGGTCTGGGGTATGGTCTCAACCGCATGAAGCAGTTGGGGCTTTCGCCATCGGAGATTCGGCTGACGGGTGGTGGTTCAAAGAGCGCATTGTGGCGCCGGATTGTGGCGAATGTGTTCAATACGTCCGTCGTTTGCACCCGCGAAGCGGAAGGCGCGGCTTTTGGCGCCGCCATCCAGGCTCGCTGGGCGGTGGAGCGGCAGAGCGATGCCAATTTCCCGGTGGCGGAAATTGTGCGCCAGTGGGTCATGCCGGACGAGGAAACCCGCTGTTATCCCGATTCGGAGACGGTTGAGCGATACGAGAAGCTGCAACAACTGCATAATGAAGTTTCCCGCGAACTGCGCACGGCCTTTGCGACACATTATGGTATCATTTCGTAGCCGGGAGAGTCACATGGTATCTGGGAACGTGTTGAAGGCGAGTGCGGTGGCCATTATCGGATTCGTTTTGAGCGGGTGTGTCTTCGCATCCGTGGTTCCGCCGCGGGGAATTCTGTTTACCGATCAGAAGGCACCGCTGTTTCGCGGGGGAGGAGAACCAGGGCCGAAAGAAGGGCACGCGTCAGCACATAACGTTCTGTTTCTTGTGGGCTGGGGCGATTCCGGCCTGAAGTCAGCCATGGAAGACGGCGGGATCACGAATCTGACGCATTCAGACTATCGCGTGCAGAATTATCTGCTCATTTATCAGAAGTACACCACCATCGTTTACGGTGAGTGATACGATGCTGCGCTTTCTTTACTGCTTCATGGCGCTGTCGGGGGCCACGTTTGTGGCGGGCTGCACGGGTGCTCAGGCAGGGGTTGGTCTGCCTCGAGCGGTGATCTATCACGACTACACGGTTCCACTTGGGGTGAATGTCGATCCTGAGCGGCCCTGGATGACGAACACGGATCCGAACCTGCCTGTGGCGAAGGCTTCGACCCACAGTGTGTCTCTTAATGTACCGGGTGTTCCTCCGCCTCTCGGCTATGCCGCACGGGCGTTGAGCGTTGGATGGGGAGAGATGGATTTGGATGAGTTCACTGACAAGGGGAACCTCGAGCGCGTTGCATGGGCCGACGCGCGGCATGTATCCATTCTGGGTATCTACAACAAGCTCACAATCAATGCATACGGTCCGCCAGGGGTTGAGCCGAACCAGGGAGCGGTTCCCGAAGTGGCCGGTAATTGAGATAGCTTTGCCGCCGGTGAGGCACGCACGTTGTTTTCGGTTCCGGAGACAACGATGAGTGATTTTGACGACACCGATGAGAGTACGGAAACCATCCATGCCCGGGATGAAGCGGCCGGCGTGCGGCTGGACACGTTTCTGGGACGGCGGCAGGACGTCTACAGTCGAACGTTTTTTCAGCAGCTCATCAAGGACGGCCGTGTTACGGTTAACGATGAGATGGCAAAACCCAGTCTGGTTCTGGAAGGGGGAGAGAGAATCGTCGTTCGGTTTCCTCCGGCGGAAAATCCGTGGCCTCATCCCCAGAACATACCGGTGGACGTTGTTCACGACGATCAGGACATCATCATCGTGAACAAGGCGGCGGGGATGATTGTGCATCCCGCGGCTGGAAATCCCGACGGAACGCTGGTCAACGCGTTGTTGTGGAAGTTTCCCGAGTTACCGGGCATCAACGGAGTCAAACGCCCGGGAATCGTACACCGGCTCGATCGCGAAACGAGTGGGGTGATGGTTGTCGCGAAGAACGACCGCGCCATGAAATCGCTGGCGAATCAGATTCGTGTGCGGCAGATGTCCCGGTTGTACTGTGCCCTTGTGATTGGGGAACCGGACTGGGAGGAAACCACGATCGATGCTCCGATTGGACGTCATGAATCTTTTCGCATCAAGCGCTCAGTCGGCGGACAGGGTGCCAAAGACGCTGTCACACACTTGCGGATTCTTGCACGGCTGAACGGTTTTTCGCTGTTACGATGCGAGCTGGAAACCGGACGCACACATCAGATTCGTGTCCACTGCTCCCATGCAAACCTGCCTATTGCCGGAGACGAAACGTACGGCGGCACAGAGCACCGTGCGCTGGAGAAACTGCAGCATGCCGAATCACTGCCCCGGACAATGCTTCGCAACTTGAAGCGGCCTTTTCTCCATGCACGGACACTGCGTCTGCGTCATCCCGAGTCGGGGGAATGGACAACATTCAGCGCACCTTTGCCGCAGGAGTTGCGAGTCGTTCTGGATGCACTGAATGCTGAAATCGATTTTGAAGCGCTGTTGCGGAACGAAATCGGATAAGAAGACCCGGACCGTAGTCTCCTGATTACTTCGGAGCGTGTTCCGATCGTGCATCGGCGGGTTTTTGGAAGGCCTCGGCGGACGGAGCGGTGAACTGAAAATTGCTGAGTTCCACACGGCCGATTCGATCGCCATGGATGCCCTGTTCCCTGTTCCAGTTCCAAAACTGCCATGTCATGGGAACCGGTATGCCATCGATCGTTTCATAGTTCTCGTAAGTGATGGCGTGAGGGTCCTTCTCCGCTTCTGCGGTATCCTTGCCGAAAGTGACAATGTAGGCCATGGCCTCAAGAACGTGAGACTCTGAATCGGCGTAAAGAATGTACCAGTCGTCCGGTGCGTCGCCCACACCCTCATCGAAAGTGAGCCTGCCGGTTGCGTAGGTGTTGCCGTTCATTGTTTTCACACCTGTTTCAGCGACGGTCGCTCCACTGTCGTCGAGCTTGAAGGGAGCGGCGAGAAAGTACGGCCAGGTCAGTGCATGGAAACGTGCGCGGGGGAACTCCGCATCTTCGGGAGACACCCATGCCATGTTTCCGTCATAGACCACCGTATCACCACTGCTTTTCTCAATGCGGGTCAGGCTGGCATGAGGTGCCATTGTCATTGTGCCGTCGAGTATGACGTTGCCTCCAAACTCGATTACCACATTCGCTTTGACACCAGGCTGGGCATACCAGCCGGCTTTGTTGTGGGCGCTTTCAATTCCCTTCAGAAGACTCGAAGATGATGCTGAAGCCGGCTTGCTCGCAGCAGCTCTGCTCGCGGGCTTCGAGGCGGGTTTTGATGTTTGTGCCGATACTGATGAAAGAAAGCCTGCGGCCAGGACTGTTGTGATCAGACGAATAGCGTTGCTCTTGAACATAAGAATGCTCCTCAGAATACGATGAGCCGGAGTTTGTAAGCCGCACGCGACCCGGAACGTGGTGAAATCCTACCCGGCCGCGCGATTTTTTCCCGTTGCGGGTTCTCCCGGCCAGCCGGACCCGATCCGTGAATCAAGATCTCGATAGTGCAGGCGGATTTCCGCTTCGATCCGACGGGTCTTGGCGGCGATATCGTCAGGACCGCCGCCGGTTGCGTTGAGTCCGCTGAGAACCGTTGCCATCAGCGTTGCACGAAGCGGGTTGCGATAACGCTGCATCCCGACAACGAAACCGGCGGCAAAGCAATCTCCGCACCCGGTTGTGTCGACAACCTGATCGAGTGGAAGTGCGGGAACGTGGAGTGTATGGATCTCGCGATCGCCTGTCAGTCGATGGGCGATGGTGGCTCCACGTTCACCCCCGGTTACAATGGCTGCGCGCAGCCCCTCCACGGAAAGAAGCTCAATGGCGGCATCACGAAACTCATCCTGTGATTCCGGCCGGGCGCCGAGAATCGCTTCGACCTCCCACTCGTTTGCCTGAACGGTATCGACGAGAGAAAACCATTCCTTCCAGTTGGGTAGTTTCGCGGGTGCAAGATAGCCCGAGCTGTCGATTTCCTTGCCGAGATTGTGCATGTCGAGGTGAATGTGTCCACGCGCGGCTTCACGGAACTCGCGAAGAAGTTCGAGACTGATCTCGCGGCCGCTTACCGGGTTCAGCAGAATGGATTCACAATCCCTGACCGGTTCCAGAATTTTCGCCGTAAGGGGCTCGGTATTCAGTGTCATGCATTCCTGACGGTCTCCTTTGCCACCATAACGAATGACGTTTTCATCCGTGCCGCCCGGACTGGTGTGTACACAGGTCGCGGGAACATGACCCGACAGACCGAAATAGCGCTGCGTGACAAAGGCCAGATGCTTTTCGCCAATACGGCAGACGGGCACGATTTTGTCGGTGCCACGAGTCAGTGCGGCGAGGGCAACAACGTTGTAAAGAATTCCTCCAAAAGATTCCACCGTTTCGCCGGAAGCGGTGTGAATCTCATCGCGCATAACGGTGCCAATGACTGTAAAACGCACGGTGAATATGTTCCTTCAAGGCAATTCAGATGAAAGAGTTAATGAAAGGGACGATTTGCGCAACGGGATTTCCTCGGATGGTGGAGACCGCTTTGAAGACAGTGGTGATTGTAGTCAGCTCATTCCTTGAATGTTACATGACCTGTACCAATGTCGTAAACGCCACCAACAAGTTGAAGAGTCCCGGCATCGACCGCGTCAGCAAAGGCGGGAGTTTCAAGGATCTCGGATAGCTGGTGCTCGACGTTTGCCGCAACGGCGTCCGGCATGGAAGAAGATTCTGCTCTCTCATGGTCAATGCCGTCGGCGATTTCAACCAGCAGGTTGTGCAGTGAGGAGGGAAATGCGGGATTGTCGCGATCGACTGAGAGAGCTCCTTTGACGGCACCGCACCCGGAATGTCCCAGCACAACCAGAAGAGGGGTTTCCAGAGCCAGCAGCGAGTATTCAGCGCTGCCGAGAATCTCCTCACTGGCAACGTTGCCGGCAACGCGGAGGACAAAGATTTCACCAGGACCGGCGTCGAAAACACGCTCCACGGGAACCCGGCTGTCGGCGCAGCCAATGACAATGGCGTAGGGATTCTGTCCCGCAAGGTGAGGCGGAAAATCCTCGGCAAGCATGCCGTGCACACGGGTCTCACCGGATACATAGCGGGCGTTGCCGTCTTTCAGCCGCTCAAGAGCTTCCTTGCCGGATACGGATGGAAGGGGAACCACGGCCGGTGATTGGGAAGACGTGCGGGTGCATGACACCGCAAAGACCATGGCAAGGAAGAGGAAGGAAATACGCAAACTCATGTCTGGGCTCCATGTGGATTTGGGGCGGCGATTGGCAAAACTCTCGCCAGGATTCATTATTATTCATCAAAGACCATGAAAGCCTTGGCAAGTTCAACCGCTAGATCCCAATGAGTGGAATTCGCTTTCAATAGGCGAAGATGTCACCCCTGGAATCACCGTCACCGCGTGTGCGAATGCGAACCCTGACAGCGGCCGGACCCTCGGTTCCGGATGCGAGCCGCGCGCTCGATGAAATTCGGTTTCTGTCCGGGTTGAGCTCCATTGGGCTTCGGTGTGCCGCGACCTCGGCTCCATTTACCTCAAGAGCGATCTCTGCAACCTGCACCGACCCGACGCCCTCCGTGTAAATCAGTTCGAAGCGGAAGAACTCCTGGGAAGTTTTCCAGTCGTCCATCGGAAACCGAAGGTCCGTGAACTCCGTGGAAAGCAGTCTGGAATCCCAGCTTCCCACAAACTTCCGCTGACGTTCTTTCTCACGGACCTCCACCACGATGACGTTTTCTTCACCCGGACCGACGGGGACGTCGCGTACCTCCCCGCCCCATCGGCGATCAAAGGAGTTGAATCGTGCGGTGCACCAACCCCGGGGCACGTTTCGGTATTCGATCGTGTTTTCAGTCATCTCGATCAGGTATCCCCCTGTGCCTCCCGCCTGATGACTGCTGTTGTAGTGCCAGTCGAGTTGCACGTTGCCCCGGGCGAACTCCTGACCCTCCGGAAACAAAGAAACCACGGTAACATCCACCAGTTCCACATCGATGTTCCGAAGCGCCGGGTTTTCATTCGATGAAACATCGAACGTTCCAATTTGTCCCGCGAGACCGTGATTCGATTTGAAACCATATTGAACCCGGCCCGCCCGGACTTGCGTGCGATACCGGCCCGTCTCCGCCGGTTCCAGCGCAGCTCTGCGCATATAGCCGCCATGGGTGTAACTGATTTCCAGTCCCGGCTCGCCATTCCAGGTTGCTGCATTAACCGTCACGGTTCCCTCCATCCTGACCAAGGGGGCGACACTGACAGTGACGGTCTTTGACTGATCCGAGTTTTCAATGCTGAAACGATGTGGAGAAGCCTCGTCGATGGAACCGTCTCCCCGCCAGACGAAAATCTGCCAGTCTCCCGCACGCAACTCCCCGATCAGTGTCTCCCCTTTCGCGTCAGGCGTCAGAGTTCCATTGAGGATTATCGCTGAACCGTATTCCCCAACAACCTGGTACTCAAAACCGGCTTGAACAACCGGTTCCCTGAACTCGTTAATCAAAACAACACTCACAGGAACTCCAAGTGCCATTTGAATGATAACAGGGTCCGGCACACGGCCCGTTTCGACGGTGATATGCGTACTGCCGATGACCTCCTCGAACGCCGCGGCGACGTTCCATTCTCCGACGGGGACGCCCTCGAAGCGAAAGGCACCGTTTTCATCTGTATTCGTCGACATCGCGGCCAACGACATCGTCTCAGCATTTTGCGCGCTGTATCCGCTCGGAAGCAAACCCACCGTCGCTTCGGCAATTCCCTGTCCTGTCTCCTGATTCACAACTCTGCCGACAAGAGCGGTATTGCCCGACAGTTCCACCGTCACCTCAGGCGTCTGTTCTCCGCGAAACACATTGAACTCTTCGCGTCCGGCGCGGCCCGTCAGCTGACCGGAACCATCAGTCTCCCGCACCTCCACAATATGACGCGCCTCGTACAACGGAGTCGTCAGAGTTTTCCCGTCCGGTGAGGAAACATTGGTCCATCGATGGTTGTGGAAATCCGGATGGAGCGGTGAAGTTGAACCGTGACTCATCCATCCGAGAACGCGATACTCATAGTCAGGCACCGCAATGCCGTTCGAAACGACACGAAGCGGTACCGCATATCGACGTTCGAGCATGAAGTTGACGGGACTGTCCTCAGGTCCATTGACATCCTTCCATTCGGGCTCATAGTCGGGATGCTGCGCACTGATCCGCGAGAGCCCGTCCTGACCCGACAGGCCTCCCAACAGATAGTATCCGTCACTGTCGGTTTTGCTTCCTGATCCGGTGCGGCTTGAATTGCCAAACCGGATCATGGTGACAATGGAAGCCCCTTCGACGGGCTCTCCCTCCATGTCGGTTACGACTCCCTCGATGAAGAGCCCCATTGAAAGTTCAATGACAATGCCATCCTTTCCTCCGCCCTCGGCGACCTCAATTGCAACGGGATCCGATCTCCTTAGCATGGATCCGGGAGGCGGTTCCGCGGCAATATAAACCCGGCCATCGAATCGTCCGCGGACCTCGAAGCCTCCATCGGCTTTTGTTTGAAAGGTGCGGCCGCTGTAGAAACCGCTTTTGTCAAGCGGCTGCGTACTGACATAGACCTTTGCGTTTTCCACCGGTTCTGAATCCGCGACAACACGCCCCCGCACAAAGGCGTGTTGTTCGATAACGATTGTCACGGGATCCACGGCGCCGGAGGCGGGAATGGACACAACGGTTTCGCCACTGCCAGTTTCGGAATGAGCCGACAGTCGAAGCCTGACTCCGGGAACAACGTCACACTGGAATCGGCCGTTTCCATCCGCCTGTCCGTGCTCCCAACCGAAGCCAGAGGACGGGCCACGCTGTTCCGCGCGAATTGAAATGCGAGCATCAGGGACGGGTGTCACACCGTCTCCCATCACAACTGTTCCTTCAAGAACTGTTGCGCGCTGCAGCGCAATGTCTCTGGTTACAACCGTGCTGTTAACCGGAAGGGAAATGCTCAGGCTGCTGCCAAGCGGTTTGTCCGCAAGAACCCAGCCTTCCTGTGGATTTACCATGACAGTGAGAGAGGAATCGTCTTTTCCAGGATAGAACTTCAGCCGGTATTTTCCATCCCGTCCCGTTTCCATCTGCGACGAGAGTGCGTCGTGAAACAGCTGTTTTCCCCGCGTGATGGAACCCGCCCCGAGAACGACGCCTTCAACAGGTTCACTCGTTTCCTGATTGTAAACACGGCCTGATACAGTAACAGGTTCAGGAACTCGAAGGCTGACAAACTCGGTCTGTCCCGGTTTCAGCGAGAGTTTCTCTTCGACCATGATACGGCCTGGCGAGTACAGTGCCACTGTTGCCGGAGTGGCCGGAAGGTCACGAACGGCAAAGCGCCCGTTGTTATCTGTTCGCTCGATTCCCCGGGCGAAGTAGCCGAGCACCTCATCGTTCGCAGCCTCCGGCAAAGCGAGGCTCCATTGGACACGCTGTCCTGTCAGTGGCGTTCCATCGTGAAGAATCACTTCACCTTCGATGCCGGACTCGCCGGGCTTGAGGACGATTTCAACGTTTGTATCGCCAATGACCGCCTCGCCTGAAACGCCTTGCTGATAGCCGTCAGCCCTGGCGGGAAGGCGGAACACGGTGTCGGCTGGCAGGCCTTCGACTTGAAATGCGCCTGCCGCGTCCGTTGTTGCTTCCGCCCCCGCGATCCACTTTCGATCACCGTTTGCCTTTACACCAAAAATACCGGGAGAGCCCACGCTGGCTCCTTCAACAGGATATCCGCCGGAATCGATCACGCGCCCCGCGATTAATCCTCCCGCGGGCAGCTCGAAATCCTGCCGGATCGAGTCATTGTGGATTTCTCCGATGCCAACGTGGCTGGAAACTCTCGCAAATCCCTTTTTCCAGACTCGTGCCTGTAGAAAGTGATCAGACTCGTTTGGCTCAATTGACAACTCGTAGTGGCCATCGGGGCTGGTCAGCACACTGATTAACTCGACCGGCTGTTCTCCCAAGGCGCTCCGGTGAATCGAGACACGTGCTTTGGCAACGGCCTCACCGGTTTCAAGAGCAGTCACACGGCCGGTCATGCGGATACCCGCCGGTCTTGAAGCGGGAGCGCCGGTCCGCGGGGGTCCGGCTGTGACCGGCTTTGTGAGAAAGGCAGTGTTGGGTGTCGGGCTTGATACGGGCGGCGGGTCTTCGATGGACGATGGGACATCAGGACCTGGCGGCGGCGCGAGCCGGGGCCGGCTCAGGACGGCAAGAACAAGAACGAAAGCCGCCAGTGCGCCGAAGGCCGCTAGAACCAGTGATCTTCTCATGGCAGCTCCTCCTGCGGGTTTGATCTCAGATGAGGCTGTCCCGGTGTGGTCAATCAGGGTTGAGATGGATGACTTGTCATTCTCCCACCAAAATGGTAGGAATTTTGCCTTCACCACACCGGTAGGCGTTGACGCGGCGGGTCCGCGCCATCTCCATACCGCCCACTTTTGAGGCCTTTGCGGAGTTTTTCCTGCGATGACAGCAAAAACAAACGAATCGAGGCCTCCCGGAGGCGGCAACCTGACGTGGCACCGGCACTCGGTGACCCGCGGGGGACGCGAGAAGCAGAACCGCCATCGTGGCGCCACACTATGGTTCACGGGGCTGTCAGGGTCAGGAAAGTCGACTTTGGCTAACGCGGTGGCGGCGGAACTGCACCACCGGGGAATCCGCACATATGTGCTGGATGGCGATAACGTCCGCCATGGTCTGAACAAGGACCTTGGTTTTTCCCCTCAGGAGAGAGTGGAGAACATCCGTCGCATCGGGGAAGTGGCCAGGTTGTTCACCGATGCGGGGCTGATAAACCTGACGGCTTTTATCAGTCCCTACCGTGAAGACCGGGCTCTGGCGCGTTCACTTCAGCCGGAGGACTTCATTGAGGTTCATGTGGACGCGGATGTGGCGACATGCGAGTCGCGCGATCCAAAAGGGCTCTACAGGAAAGCGCGGGCGGGAGAGATTTCGAACTTCACGGGGATTGATGCACCCTACGAAGCGCCGGAAAATCCGGAAGTTCGTGTGAATACGTCGCGGAACTCCGTGGAAGAGTGTGTCGCGCAGGTTGTGGCGGCGCTTGAGGAAAAGGGCATCGTGCCCGGCAACATGAACAAAGCCCCTGAAGAGGAATAGGACTCAGGCATGACGGTGGACACTCAGGAAAAACGGACTCAGGTCATCGAGGTGTCGGGTTACAACCTGACGCATCTGAAACAACTGGAGTCAGAGGCGATTCATATTATCCGCGAGGTTGCGGCGGAGTTCGAGAATCCCGTCATGCTCTTCAGCGTTGGCAAGGATTCGATGTGCATGCTGCATCTCGCGCGCAAGGCGTTCCATCCGGCTCCACCACCGTTTCCGCTCATGCATGTGAACACGACGTGGAAGTTTCGTGAGATGATTGAGTTTCGCGACAACTACGTACGCCGGCACAACATGGAATTGATCGAGTGGATCAATCAGGACGGTGTTCGGCAGAACGCCAACCCCTTTGACATGCCATCCAACACATACACGGACATTATGAAGACGGTCGGTTTGCGCCAGGCGCTGGATCACCACAAATTCGATGCGGCGTTTGGGGGCGCGCGACGGGATGAAGAGAAGTCACGCGCGAAAGAACGCGTCTATTCTTTCCGCGACAAGAGCCATCAGTGGGATCCGAAGAATCAACGTCCCGAACTGTGGAATCTCTATAACGGCCGCGTGAACAAAGGGGAGTCCATCCGTGTGTTTCCCTTGTCGAACTGGACGGAACTGGACGTCTGGCAGTATATTTATCTGGAAGACATTCCCATCGTGCCGTTGTACTTCGCCGCGGAACGGCCGGTTGTGGATCGTCACGGAACAACGATCATGGTGGATGACGACCGGTTCCGGTTCGAGCCGGGAGAAAAGCCGAAAATGGAGATGGTGCGCTTCCGCACGCTGGGGTGCTACCCGTTGACAGGTGCCGTACACTCAAAGGCTGCAACATTGCCGGAGATCATCCAGGAAATGCTGCTCACGAAGGTCAGTGAGCGTCAGGGCCGCGTGATCGACTATGATGAAGCCGCGTCGATGGAGAAAAAAAAGCGTGAAGGGTATTTCTAGCGGAAACGAAGAATGGAACAAGGCGCGGACAGACCGGAACAAACTGATCGCTGAGGATTGCCCGACATGATCAAGTCCGAAGAGCTTATTGAGAAAGACATTGAAGAATACCTCGCACGGCACGAGCGCAAGGAACTGCTTCGTTTCATCACCTGCGGCAGCGTGGATGACGGAAAATCCACGCTGATCGGGCGGTTGCTTTATGAAACAAAGCTGATCTACGAAGATCAGCTGGCCGCGGTTACCCGTGACAGCAAGAAGGTGGGAACCCAGGGTGGCGATCTGGACCTCGCGCTGCTGGTGGACGGCCTGGCGGCGGAACGCGAGCAGGGTATTACCATCGACGTCGCGTACCGGTATTTCTCAACGGACAGGCGCAAGTTCATCATCGCCGATACGCCGGGGCATGAGCAGTACACGCGCAACATGGCGACGGGAGCGTCCACCTGCGACCTTGCAGTGATTCTGATCGATGCACGGCACGGCGTTTTGACGCAAACGAGGCGGCACAGCTTCATCGTGTCTTTACTGGGCATTCGTCACGTTGTTGTCGCAGTCAACAAAATGGACCTGGTGGACTGGAGCGAAGAAACCTTCACGAAAATCAAGGCGGACTATTCCTCTTTTGCAGCACGTCTGGGAATCGACGATGTCCGATTCTTCCCGGTCTCGGCGCTGAAGGGCGACAACATTGCCGAAAAAAGTCCGAACCTTCCATGGTACAACGGTGGCACACTGCTCAGCCACCTTGAGAACGTGCATATCGGATCAGACCGCAATTTCCAGGATTTCCGTTTTCCCGTGCAGTACGTCAACCGGCCTGACCTGAACTATCGCGGCTACGCGGGAACGGTGGCTTCGGGAATTGTCAAGCCGGGCGACGAGGTGATTGCACTTCCCAGCGGAATGCGCGCGTCGGTCAAGCGCATCGATACGTTCGACGGCGATGTGCAGGAGGCGTTTCCACCGCAGGCGGTCACGATTTTACTGGATCGCGAGATCGATCTCAGCCGCGGTGAAATGCTCGCACACGCGAACAACATTCCGACGGTGGGGCGTGAGTTCGACGCCATGATCGTCTGGATGAGTCCCGATGCCCTTGTACAGGACCGTCCCTATTTCATCAAGCACACGACCAATCTCGTCGGAGGTCAGATTTCAAAGATTCGTTATGCGGTCGACGTGAACACTCTGGATCAATCACCGGCGGAACGGCTGGAGCTCAATCAAGTGGGCCGTTGCCGGGTGACGTTGAACCGGGCCGTTCCCTTCGACCCTTACCGCAGGAACCGTCAGACCGGCAGCTTTGTCGTGATCGATCGCGTTACGAATGTGACGGTTGGCGCGGGGATGATCACAAACCTTCACGGCAGCGAAGAAGGCGAGGGCACGTTCTGGGATGCGCCACCGGCGAGCGAGCTGATTCATTCCAAGACAAGCGCCGTGACATCGGATGAGCGCGAACGGCGCCTTGGCCAGAAAGCCGTCACGGTTCTCATAACAGGACTGACGGGCGCGGGCAAATCGACGATCTCCGCGGCGCTGGAACGGCGACTGTTCGATGCAGGTCGCGCCGCGGCGGTTCTCGATGGCGAGAACATGCGTCTTGGTATCAGCAGAGACCTGGGTTTCACCGCTCGCGAGCGCAGCGAAAACCTGCGGCGCAGTGCCGAGGTGGCAAAGCTGATGAATGGCGCCGGGCTTGTTTGCATCGCCGCGTTCGTCGCTCCCCAGGCGGACGTGCGCGAGAAAGTGAAAGACGCGATCGGCGCCGAACGATATGTCGAGGTCTACCTGAAAGCGCCAATGGATGTGCTGCGGACCCGTGACACCGCCGGCATGTATGCAAAAGCGGATAGCGGTGAGATCGGTGATTTCCCCGGCGTTTCAGCTTCCTACGAGGAACCTGAGTCGCCGGACCTTTTGCTGGAAACGGACAAACTGGATGCTGAGCAGTGCGTTGATCGCATCGTGCAGTTCCTGGAGGAGAAGAAAGTCATTCGATAAAATGAACATGGCGCGATTCCCGCCGTACGGATTGACGAGGGTAACGCGCCGTGGTCGGCTCTCCTGTCAGAGTGGGAATTGTCATGGCGACTGTGACGGTGTTTGCGCGAATCGCTCGCGGCGGCGCAAGCAACCCTGACGGATTCAGAAATCCGTTTGGCGGAAACAGCGGTGGAGTCGGATGAGGACAGCGAGCCGCTGACGGACAAGGGTCATTGGCTGAACTCGGAAAACCCGGTTGTCGCAAGCTTGTCGCCTCCACGCTGGCCGTGGCGGCGATTTCCTTTTTCCACACGGTTCTGTTTCTCGGTATTGTTCAGGACTGGTGGTTGTGGGATGATCCGCCGTTCTTCGGGGCATTGCGGGAAGCCAATCCATTCGAACTCTTCTATCGCCGGGAGTGGTTCCACCGTTTCGGCGCCGCAAACGCACTGGTTCCGTTTCAGTTCTTAACGTTCTGGTTCGACACCACCGTGGCTCATCGCAACGCTGCCTTCGCATACTGGCACAACGTCCTCTCCTTCTGTATAACATCGGTCCTGATGCATCTGTTGTTCGTGCGCGTTTTGCCGAGTGTCCTGCATGCTGTGGCCGCGTCTCTGGGATGGATGATGTTGCCGTCGACTATCTGCTGCGTGGAGTTCCTTTCCAGCAGGCATTACCTCGAGGGTCTTTTGTTTGCGACGGGGGGCACGCTTCTCCTCCTTCGTTCAAACGAGATGGATCATCGACGGTCGCTGGCATCCGGAGCGGGAGTTGCCCTGATTTGCGTGTCAGCACTTCACCGCGAGATGTACTATGCGACTGTTTTGTGGGGCTGGTTTCTTGGTGCGTTGTTTTGGAAACGCTGGAAACTTGCAGGAGTGCTTTCGATACCTGCGGTGCTTTATGTTCCGTATCGTGTCGGAATGTTTGGCTGGCGGGTGGACTATGGAGGACCGATGCCCGGTGTGGGCGATTTCGGACGGTTGCTGATTCATTTACCTGCCGATTACATCACGGGTCATGCCATCGGCTGGGTTTTGCTTCTGACCTTTGCGGCCATGACTGGCTATGAACTCAAGCGAAAGAAAATATGCAGACGCGAGGTTATGCTTGGCGGTTTTTTACTGGTGAGTGTGATCCTGCCACTGATTCCCGTCGCCGGCGCGCTTAACGTGGTCCATGACAACCCGGAGGGCTGGTATCGCGCCGTTTTCGTTTTGAACGCTGTGGGTTTTGTCCTGTTGGTCCGGGTTATGGGGAAAGCGCTGCCGCCAAACCGGTCATTGGCCGGGCTGGTGGCATTCGCGCTTGTGATGCTGCCGGAAGCGTGGACCCAACGTGGCGAGTGGGATGCGGTCAAGGCGCGGCACGAGGTGGAGGGGCGATTCTATCTGGATCATGCGGACCGGTTGGTATATTCCGAGTTACCTGCGCACTGGTATCTTTTTGGGATGGATGCACTTCACGAAATCGAGCCGACACGCCACGTCAGCCCTCACCGGCTGCATCATGCTTCCATGGAGATTCTGAATAGCTATGAAACCATTTGGCGTTATGATGAAGAATCCAACAGGTTCGTGAGTGATCCCGGTCTTCTCGAGAGTTTAAGGAAAGAAGTCGTCACGATATCGGATCGCTAGACTCCGACATTTGCCGGTTCTTCTTGCGTGGGAGAAAGACTTCAGATAACAGGAAGCACCTCTTAAAGGAGGTGTCGCCATGCTCGGGTTTCTTGAGTTGATCTCCTACTTTGCCGTAGTGGCCGCTGTTGTCTGGCTGATCGAGAAACTTTCGACCGAACGACCCGCTCACTAGGTTCCTCGTCGCCTTCGACAGCCGAACCCTTCATTGCCTCCCGCGCGGCAACGAGATTGTCACGAAGAGGAGCACGCGCTGACTCCCGCTACAGTCTGCCCGAGCATACCCGATCGATCCGCATTAAGGACCTGCCGCGCAATGTCGTGACAGCGGCCCATACGCAAACAAGTGCATAGACTGTGTAAACGGCAGCAGCAAGCAGCACGTTTGCCTGTGACAGGAACATACCCATGTCCTTGTGGATGACGGCAACCACACGGAACAGGATTGAGAAGAAGAGCGCAAAAACGCCAAAGCAGAGAAGGCCTATCTGAAGAACGAGAGCCTGTCGGACATGGAACACCACCTTTCGGCTGCGTTCCTTGAAATACAGCCAGATTGCCAGCAACAGGATAAAGCCCCAAAAGGGAACAATGTTCACAAGATGGCTGGCGGCGGCAACACCGCGCTCGTCCGCGCGCATCGCGTCAAGAATTGAATTACTCATGGCAGACAACTTCTCCCCGAATATCGAGCGTAGAGAATCGTCCCGTTTCAATGATGTCAATAGTCCTTTGTCTTGATCGATGCTGGTGGACACTCACCGTCGTCACACGTTACCGTGAAGCCTGTTTTTGAGGAGGTGCTCCAATGCGATCATTATCACGGTTTTGTTTACTGCTGGTACTTCTTTCCGCCGGATGCTCCGGAGACCGGTCTGGCGGGTCCGCAGAGAAGAAAGAGACTGCCGCTCGCGAAGTGGTTGTTTACACGGCGCTGGATCGCCAGTTCAGCGAACCGATTCTACAGACGTTTGAGGATTCACTGAATGTTCGAAGCAAGCCGGTCTATGACACGGAAGCGGTGAAAACCGTTGGTTTGGTTAATCGGCTTATTGCTGAACGCGGCCGGCCCGCCTGCGATGTGTTCTGGAACAACGAGATTGTTCGATCCATTCAGCTGAAACGCGAGGGTGTGACGGAACCGTTCGACTCGATGTGGCTGAAGACACTTCCACCGGAACTGAAAGATCCTGAGGGGCATTGGGCGGGTTTTGCCGCGCGTGCTCGTGTTATTCTGGTGAACACGGAACTGGTGCCGGACGAAAATGACTGGCCAACCCGGGTCAGCGCGCTGACAGACAGGAAATGGAAGGGAAGAGCGGCGTTTGCCAAACCACTGTTTGGAACAACTTCGACTCATGCGGCCATTCTATGGGCTCGCGACGGAGAAGCCTCTCTCGAATTCTGGCGTGATGCTCTGGACAATGCAGTCATGTACGCCGGGAACGCTCAGGCGCGCGACGCCGTGGCGGACGGCGAGATGGCATGGTGTCTGACGGACACGGACGATGCTTACGGTGCGATCGAGGACGGCAAACCGGTCCGGATGATTTATCCTGACAGCGGGCCGGAAGAGGAAGGCCTGATTTTGATACCCAACACGGTTGTGAAGATCGCGGGTTCTCCGAATTCCGCCGGTGCCACCATGCTGATTGATTATCTGCTCTCGACGGAAGTCGAAGCCGCGCTGGCGGAGTCACGATCAGCCCAGATCCCTGTGCGGGACGGAATCAAGCCTCCCGCAGGGATTGACCCCGTCGCCGGGCTGAATTTGATGGAGATCGACTGGGAAGCGGTGGCGGATGCGCTGTCCCTCAGCCAACAGGCGCTGACCGGGCTGCTAAATGACCGGCAGTAGAACCCAACCCCTGGTCGCGAGACGCGGTCAGGTTTTCACGGAGATCGGGAGCTCCCGCTTCAACAGATGAGAGACCTCTGCAAACAGGCGCTGATTCTCACCACGGCAATTCTTGCCGGGATGAGCGGGATGGTGTTCGCGCAGCAGGGGCAGCAGCAGCTCACGGATGAACAGAGGGAACAGGTCAACCGTGTCATGCAGCAGCGCAATCAGCAGCAGGCTGAGCGCGAGGACGCGCCTGAACGGTCCGCTGCGGGCGAATCTGAAAAACCGCCACCGACGCGACGGGCACCCTCCGAGCGTCAGGAGGCAGAGCGGGAACGCGACGAGAAGCCGGAGAAGGCGTCCGTTAAGACCGGTGAATTCAACCTGCTGGCGGACAAGCGCTTCACCATGCTGCGCATGACCGGCGAAAGCGACACCGTTGCCACGGACATTGATGCCATCGAGGGCGGGGAGTTTGTCACGGACGTGCAGATGATGAATCCCAACGGCTACGAAGTGGATCGGTTTCGTCTTGTGATGGACTACAACCCCGCGTTCGTGGAGCCGCTGTCCATCAACGACTCCGCGATTCTGGACGATCTGGCGGCATCGCCCATCGCACGCGTCGACCGCGCACTGGGTCAGATCTACTACGAGGCGGAGCTGGCAAAACCGGTCGTGGAACTGGACGTCCCCCTCATCTTCATGACATGGCAGGCAAAGAAGCCGGTGCTAAACACGGCGATTCGTTTCGGCCGCACGCGTGACGGATTGTACACGGAACTCTACGAGGGCGCTGAAAAGGTGCTTGGCGCTCCCTACGAGGAAGGAGACGGCACCGTCTCGCTGGGCTTGCGCGTTATTCCATCGGATCCGGCGGAAGCACTGCTGATGCAGGAGGAACCACAGCTTTATCTCGGCAGTGACGAACGTGTTGGCGGTTTGTTGCTGGCAATTCGCTCGCCGGAGGAAACGCCCGTGGTGGGTGAGCCCTTCACAATGGACATCGTCATGGACAACCTTGCGTATTCACAGATTGACGGTCTGTCCATGATGATTCAGTTCGATCCCGAAGTGTTGACGATTCTTGATTCCGACATGGACAACTGGGTGACGCTGGGAACAAACATACTCGACGGACCGTTTCGCGACACGTTCCCATGGGACTATCATATGGCGAATTCGGTCTATCCGGCACGAGGGCTGATCGAGTACAGGGTTGGCACATCCTATCCCGATGACTTCATCGGTACATCCGGAGTGGTTGCACAAATTCACGCTGTCGCAAACAGACCCACGGCGGGCACATCCGTCCGGTTCGTTTTTGCCCGTCAGGCGGGGCAGCGCACGACCGAGGTTTCTTACCTGGGCCAGGATGTTCTGGGAGACACGGGAGTCCGCAACGATGGTGTTAAGGGCGCGTACTTTCCGGTGCTGCCGAACTGATCAGTCTACGGCCGTTTCATTCGCCTTTTCCAACACCTGCTTAATAACACGACGCGGGACAGGATCGCGGGCGAGCTGTTCCGCAGCCTGGTCATAGGTGATGCCTCCCATGGCAAGAAGAAGAGCGATGGGAACCACACGGGAAGCCGTTGTGCCAGCCTGGATGATGGCGCTGGGAGGTGCATCCGCTTCTTCCGGTGAAAGAGCGTCTTTCCTGAAGACCGAACGGTGAAGAGCCAGACGGGCCGTTTCCTCTTTTGCACCTGTCAGAAGACTGATGGTGCGGATGGCACGGAAGTAGAGCTTGTTGTTGGAAATTCGCAAGTCGATCATGCGGTTCTCATAGACTTTGCCGACCTGCACATGGGCGCCCGTGGACAGTGCGTTGAGACAAAGCTTCAAGGCGAGTTCCGCCAGATTCAACATGCCCGGAGCGAAACCGAGAGACGGAATCAGGACGGTGTGCATGAAGTCCACGCCTTCCACAAGATCGCTCTTTGCCGGCGGAACGGCTGCAATCAGCAGGACGCCGGTTGTCGCTTTCGTTTTACCGGCGTGTTCGAGCAGCAGACGTGTGTTGGGACCAATCTCACCAACCGCGACAGTCATTACGAGGTCGCCCTTTGCAAGATCCGGCAGCTTGTTCTTTTCAAAGGAATCGAAGTCGATTTGGAACTCCGGTCCGGAGGAGGAATAATCACTGTCCTCGTCCAGCAGTTCCTTCCAGCCGGTGCGCAGATAGCCGCGCACATCCTCATGGTTCGCGCCGAAAGTGGGGACACACTCGGAAGCGTCGATAAGTCCGACGATTCCGGCGGTTTCGCGCCCCAGGTACGAAATCTTGCCGCCTTTGCGCAACGCGGCGCCGCCTTCGCGAATCAGACCCTCCAGAATGTCCATGTGATCATAGACATGGGCAACGGTCTCGCGGTAACGGCGCAGCAAGAGAAGCACGCGGCGTTCAACGCTCTGAAGGTCATCCGGTTCAGCGCGTTTTGAACCTTTTTCAGGCTCAACGGCACCAACAAGTTCCAGTGCGGTGAAAAAGATCACGTCGAGAATGATCTTCGTCGCGGATCCGCCCTTCATGCGGGTGGAGCCCAACACCGGTTCCGGGCCGTAAACAGGATTCAAAACCGTGAGCTGACCATCAGCGGCCTGCTGGCGAACCACATCGGCAAAAGTCTTGTCCCAGCCCTCGATCTGAACATTGCGGGCACGGTCCATCGGGTTGAAGCCGAGCAGAACGCGTGTTGCTCGTTGATCGTTTTCGAGGTGATGTAACTGACCGGCGGTGTAAGGGGCGGCGAGTCCACAGGTGATGCCGACATAGAAGATCTTTTCCGCGCCGGCGGGAAGGCGCAAATCGAGGTCTTCGGCAGCTTTCTTCGGGTCGTCCTCGGCCCCCTCCTGTGCCTTCACGAGGGCAAGGTTTCCACCCGCCACCAGCGGCTTGAAAACGGGCTCCAGGTGAGCCGTGCTCAACAGGCGGTTGAACTGTCGTGAGAGCATTTGGGCGAACCGGCCGCTTGTGCCGGCGCCGGAGAGGAAAATGGCCCCCTTCTCTCCAGCCCGAATGGTCTTTGCCGCATCGACGGCGAGTCGTGCGCACTCCGCGACGATTCCCTGGTCAGAGAGAGAGGGATAGCCGCCATAGCCCGCAAAGAGCTGGGCGTCAGACTGCCGGAAGAGCCGCGCCATCTCAACGGGCTCGGAAATATCAAGGTCCCGAGTCAGCTCGTTGGCTTGCTCGGTAATCGGAATCTTTTCGTCAGACATATGGATAAAAGAAGCGGAACTCCCGCGAAATGTCCCTCGGCACGGGGGGAGGTGCCCCAGGCGCGGGGCGGAGTCAACAGAGGGCTCTCACCGGAGCGTCGAAGAGACTCACAAGCTGATTCAAATCAGCGCTCTTGATTCGCCAGGCGGCTTTGGAAGGCAGCTCTTATCCAATGATAATCCTCTCTCCGCGTCGGCGGCGGCCGCCCGTCTCATCGGGCGACAGACCACCATTTGTTTTTGTGGGAGGCTCTTCCTCATCAACGCTGTCGGGTGTCTCCGGTTCAAAGGGGAGAACCAGGCGGAGTGTTGATCCCTCGCCAACCACGCTATTGGCTTCCATGCGGCCGCCCATGGTTTGAGCGAGGCCGAAGGAAACCGAGAGTCCCAGGCCCGTTCCCTTTCCTTCCGCTTTGGTGGTGAAGAAGGGGTCGAAAATGCTGTTAAGGCTGTCCTGCGGGATGCCCGGACCTGTGTCACGGACTTCGATGAAGTAGTATCCCGGCTCATGATCCATCCGGCCGGTTGCCATCGTTATAACTCCGGCGGCCTGGGCTTCCATGGCATCCACGGAGTTGCGAAGCAGATTGATAAGAATCTGCCGAAGGTAGTCGCGGCAGATAACGACTTCTTCAACTTCGGGATCGAGCTGCAGTTCAATTTCTATCCCGCGCTTTCGTGCTGATGCCTCGAACAATTCAATAATTTTTGAAATTTCCGTGACCAGATTGATACGCTGGTTTTCAGGCCGCGAAGGCTTGCTGACCTGGCGGAGCTGGGAAACAATGCGGGCAATACGGTCAATTTCCTCATCAATGACTTCCAGGCCTTCGCGCACGCTCTTAAGGTCCGACTCAGCTCGTGCGGGCTTTTTCACCCGGCCCTCGAGAAGCTTCATGTAGTTTTTGATAATGGAGAGCGGGTTGTTGATTTCGTGGCCGATATGCGCCGCGATGGAGCCGGTGGCCGCGAATTTTTCCGTTTGGACGAGTTTGGCCTGGGCGGCACGAAGTTCACGCGTGCGAATTTCCACGGTTTCCTCCAGCTCTTCGGCGAAGCGGGCAACTCGAGTGTAAAGGCGGCCGTGTTCAACGGCGAGTGCCAGGCTGTCAGCGATACGCTCAAGAAGCTTGATTTCGCTGCGCCCAAAGGAGCCTTCGCGATCGGAGGCGAGATTCAGCGTGCCGACGGGGCCGTTTGTCGCAACAAGGGGAACAATGCAGAGCATTGTCATGCCTTCAGGTCCAAGCGACTTGTCCTCATAGTAACGTCCCTTTGAACGGAGGCGGCGAAGCGTTAGAACCTGATCATGAAGAGCCCGGCCCATTACACTGTCCTCAAGGGGAACAACAGTGCCTTTGGAAAGAACTTCCCGGTCGGCAGGGTAGACGTACTCAAGGGCCAGTCCGTCGCGCGATTCCGTCAGCATTCCAAGCGATACGCGTTCACAGGGAATATGGATCAGAATTTCCCGGATGATACGTGCAAAGAGCTTGTCGAGATCGAGCACGCGATTGACGGAGTGGCTGATGGAGTGGATGAGTTCGAGCTGGCTGGCTTTCTCGTCAAGCTGCTCCATCCGCTTGCCAAGGTTCTGGTAGGACAGGCGCAAAGACGCCGCCATTTCGTTGGCGGCAGCGGCGAGGCTTTCGATTTCGTCGCCGGTTCGGACATCGACTCGATAGTCAAGATCACCCTGGGCATAGCGCTGCATACCCTCTGTCAGTCGAAGGATCGGACCGGTCATCTTGCGAGAGAGCAGCGTTGCGAGAATCACGGCAACCACCGTGAGGAACAAACCCACAATGATGGCGATCCAAAGTTCACGGCGGAGCGAATCGAGCACCGCATCAAGGTTCACGGTCTGGGCGACGGCCCATCGCACCGGCTCGACCTTTTCTTCCAGTGTCAGAAGCGCAAGCGAGCGAACCGAACTGTGGGCCACCCCGAGCCGTGTTCCGCGAACCCGCATCTCCTTTAAGTCAGGGCTCGGCTCCTCCTCCAGGAGCTCTTTGCTGCGCCGGCCCAGACTGAGAGCGAATTCCTTGTCCTGCTGTGTGGAGTAAATCACTCCCGCGCGTTCGGAGATAATAATGAGCCGCTGACCGAAACTGGGATTAAGGCGCTCGATTTCGGTGAAAACGGGACGAAGCGGAACAAGCGTGGCCAACAGCAGGGGGGTGTGTTCGTCCGGCAAATCAACCACTCGCGTTCCAAGAAACAGAGACGGGTTTTCCCAGTCTGATTGCAGCGGAAGATCCCCGGCGAATGTCTTTCGAGGCATGGTCCGGGAAATCCGCTCAAGAATCGGCGCGCCCTCCAGCTCGTGCGGAATCTCGAAGTCCCCCAGTGCTCCATCGCGCTTGATTTCCGCCAGCAGCCGGCCCCGGGAATTGATGATGAAGAGGCGGGCGTTTTGCAGGCCGGTATTTTCAAACCGTAGTGGCGATTCGAAGCGAAGAGGCTCACCCACCACACCTTGCTCGATTGTGCGTTCAATCCATGGGCGAATCTGCCGGGCGAAGCGATCGCTTTGCGCGATGCGCTCAAGCGACGCCGCGCGGGCCATGAAGCCGCGGTCGATTTCCAGCTGCATGCTTGAGGCCATGTCCCACGCCCGGTCGCGAGCACTGGACTGAATGGTTTGCGAAGCGGCGTACCATGAAAGCAACAAGGCAACATAGCCGGGAACAGTGGCCATCAGAATAAGAATAAAGAGCACCCGGCGACGCAGAGCTCCGCGGTACTGTGCCCGGGGCAGAGGGATCTTGAACTCCTGAGTCTCCTCGGGATCGAGAAGGTCCTCAGGTTGTTCGACTGTCCCGGTGTTCTTGTCGGAATCCGTCATGGATTGCCTTCGCTTTCCGCTCTGTCTTTCAGGATGACACCTCGGCGATCATCGTCAACGAGAGAGCCCGCGAGGACATGGCAATTGTCGGATGCGGTTTTTGAACTCAATAATGTGACTTTCGGCTATCGGCGCGGAGAGCCCGTCTTGAAGGGGCTGTCGCTGGCGGTTCGCAAGGGTGAGATTCTGGGAATTGCCGGTCCCAACGGAACCGGAAAAAGCACGTTGTTTGGTGTGATGGCCGGACTGCTGGTACCGGAGTCGGGAGAGGTCCGCTTCGACGGCCGGCCTTTGATGACGATGAAACGGCAGGAAGTGGCTCGCCGCGTTGCTCTGGTACCACAAACTGAGCACGCGGCGTTTCCGTTTACCGTGGAGCAGACAGTTCTCATGGGGCGGACTCCGCATCTTGCCTCGCCGCTGGCGGTTGAGTCGGAGTCGGATCATCGCATTTGCCGCGATGCCATGGATGCGGTCGGACTGACGCCTCTCGCGAACAGACCTTTGCAGCAGCTCTCCGGCGGAGAGCGCCAGCTGGTATTGCTTGCACGTGCGCTGGCCCAGGACACACCGATTCTGTTGTTGGATGAACCGACCGCTTCCCTCGATCTCGCTCACCAGCAGGCAGTGGCAAGACTGGTGCGTGATCTCTCGGAAAGAAAAGGACGAACCGTTGTTCTCATCGCTCACGACCTGAATCTGGCGGCGATGATCTGCGACCGCATGGCAATTCTGAGTGATGGCTGCATGATAAAGGACGGTCCCCCGGCGGATGTGCTGAAAGAGGAGTTGATTCAGTCCGTGTGGCGGGCGGATGTTCGCGTTGATTGTGACGTGAACGAGTTCTTGCATATATCGTTGTCCCGATAGGACTGACTCAGTGGAAGAAATGAAATTTGCTTTTCATCGGAAACCGGCCACGGGGTTTCGTGCGCGATACCGGCTGTTGCGGTCCTCGGCGGAACAAATTGCTGAGGCTCAGACGCGTCCGCTTCCGGTCAGGAGACTTGAATTGTATTGTCATTCGACAAAGCGCATCGACTTCGAATCAATGGAACCGTGCATGTGAACAAGTCTTTCAATCGCCTTATTCTGTCGGTCAGTGCATCGCTGCTTTTTTCCGGCTGCCATATGCAGATTCGCGAGCTGAAATCGGACAACGCGATGCTGGAGCAAAGGGTTCTTCAGTATCAGCAGGACTATGAGTCGTCGGAGGCTCAGATCCGTGCTCTTCAGGAGAAGATCGCCGGATTGAACGCGACGGTGAGCGAAAAAGAGCGCGACATTGCTTCATTGAAAGAGCGCGAAGCGGCAACGCGGCGGGTTATGACCGAAGCGCAACAATCGCAGGCGGAGGCGCTTGTGGACGACATGCAGGAGCGTGTCGAAAGGGAGAACGAACTGCGGCTGGAGTTGGACGGGATCGCCGCAAAACTGGAGACCGCGGAAAACGACAAGCGTCTGTTCGAGTCCCAGCTACAGGAATCGCGCATCCTGACCGAAGAACTCCTGGCGAAACTGGAGGAGTCGGCTGATCGAATCGACGGAATGGCGCAACAGGCGGAAGACTTGAGGGGAGAGCGGGACGATGCCCGCGCGGAGCGGGATGACTTTCGCCGCCAGTTGCAGGCAGCGGAGGCGGGAACGGAAGAAGCAGCGGCGCAAATGGAGGAACTGAGTTCAAACCTGAGAGATCGCGAGAAGGAACTCGCGGCAGCGGAGCGCGAACTTGCGGAGATGAAGGCTCAAATTGCCGAGAAGTCCCGCCTGGATGAAGAGGCGGTTGCAGCGCGCAACGACTTCAATGCCTCGCTGGCGGAGATTTTCTCCAATTCGGCGGGTCTTGAAGTCGTTGCGGGCGACAGACCGAAAGTGATCATGGTGAGCGACACGCTTTTTCAACCTGGCACGGTGCTTCTGTCGGATGAGGGGCTTCAACTGATGGAAGCAGTCGTTCCGGAGCTGGAAAAGCGGCAGTGGTCAGAGCTGATCGTGGAGGGACACACGGACAATACCCCGGTCCGTAGTATGCCCTTCGTTGACAACTGGGACCTTGCGGCGGCGCGCGCATCGACTGTGGCGCGGTGGCTGGCGGCGCGGCCGGGCATTTCCGCCCGCAGTATCACGGCAACTTCTCACGCGTACTTCGAACCACGCGCAACGAACGACACGGCTGAAGGCCGGCGAAAGAATCGTCGCGTCGAGATCGTTATCGTCCCGTAACTATTCTCTGAAATCGATATGACAGGACATGCAGGCATTCTGCAACGCCTGCCATTGTTCGTCAGCTTTTTCCGGGACGCCGATTTGCGCCCGAAGTGCCTCCGCGGCGGCGGCGGCTTCGAGCATGCGGACGGCCATTTCCTCACCATCGAGTTGCAGTTTGGCACGACGCCGAAGGGTGGAACCGATCGTCTTCAGTTCCGCGTCGGGACTGATATCCCGCAAGTGCTCCGGCGTCCTCCAGCCGTTCGCGTGGAACTCGCGGAGAAAAGCAAATGACTGACCGGCATGCCGCATGGCGGCGACAAGCGGCTCCGCCGGAACGTTTGTTTCCCACCACAGTGGCATTTGCTCGGAAACCGTCTCGACGGAAAGCTCGCGGGCAGTGCCGAGAACGCTCTTCCATTGGGAAAAGTCGGACTCATCAACACCTGCGGAATTCAGCAGCCGCATCGCACGCAAGCCGCCAACATACCGTGTTTCGTACCACTGGGCTGCAAGAGCGGCCGGTGCGAGTGCCCGTTCCTCATTCGGTGCGGCGCAGATATAGTATTTTTTCCTGTAGAAGGAAAGAACACGATTAAGAAACGCCTGGTCGGCTGTGTTGACGGGTCCGTAGGCAAACGGAATATGAAACGCGAAGACACCGGCTTCCCGCGCGGCCGCCGGATCCACCGGCTCGATATCGATGCAGATGAGAGTGCTGATGCCGAGTTGTTGAAGAGCGCGATAGTGTGCATTCTCCGTCGGTTTCGGGCCCGTGTAGATATCCTGGTTGATACGCCAGACTTCACCCAGGTTTTCAACAGCAACAGACTCCGCCGGTGGCGATTCCCAGTCCACGGTCGTTCCCGCCTGTTCAATGGCCTCGGCAAGCTTCGCCACATCAGCACTGTTCAACGCATACGGGTCGGGCTCCTCCGCCGCCGCGAGTGCGGGCAGGAACCCTGTCAGAGCAAGCCAGACGCGGAGTCTCATTGGCAAACAGTTCATCAGGGAAGTTCGTGCGGGCAAGAGCGAGACACAAAAAAACCGGAGACGCCCCGCATGTACGACGTCTCCGGTATTCTCGCTCCCGCCACTGATAAAGTTACGCCCGTGTCTCGACCTCGGAGACCTGTTCCGCCTGTTCAACACTGCTCCAGTCGATTTCCGCGCCCGGGTCCTGGAACTCTTCCGCCGTGCGGACGATCCGGGCGCCAAGAGCGGCAAGCTTCTGGTCAAATCGCTCATAGCCTCGGTCGACGTGATAAATTCTGCGGACCTGGCTGGATCCTTCCGCTGCGAGAGCAGCCAGTGTCAGTGCTGCTCCGGCCCGCAGGTCGGAGGCCATGACGGCTGCGCCCTCAAGACTGGAAACGCCGTTGATGCTGAGGGAGTCGTCTTCCTGCGTTGTCTTTGCGCCCATACGGTTCAGTTCCAGCGCATGCATAAAGCGGTCACGGTAGATTGTGTCGCGCACTTTGGAAACGCCCGGCGTGACTGCCAGAAGCGCGGAGATCAGAGGCTGGGTATCGGTGGCGATTCCCGGGTAAGGGCCTGTTTCGATCTCCAGAGGCCGCATCGGGCAGTCCTTCCCACGCCGGACGCGGAGAGCATCCTCGCCTTGGTGATCTATCTCTGCCCCCCACTCCCGCAGCGCCCAGAGAGTTGCTGTCATGGTCGTCGGATCGACGTTTGTCAGCAGGACGTCGCCATCCGTGATAACACTGGCCACGGCAAAAGTCGCGGCCTCGATTCGGTCAGGTTGAACCCGCCATTTGACACCATTGAGTCTTTCAACGCCGTCGATAGCGAGGGTCGAAGAACCGATCCCGTCAATTCGTGCACCCATGGCGACCAGGAGATTCGCAAGCTCCTGAACCTCGGGTTCCCGGGCGGCGTGTTGAATCACCGAACGGCCCTTCGCCAGCGCGGCGGCCATGAGCACGTTGCACGTGGCTCCAACGGAAGGGCCGTTGGAGCCGAGCAGGTTGACCTCGGCTCCCTTCAATCCTTCGTGGCGTGCATGAACGTAGCCCTGACGTTCGACCATTTGAACACCGAGGGAGCGAAAGCCTCTGAGATGCAGGTCGATGGGACGATTTCCAATATTGCATCCTCCGGGCTTTGAAACCGCGGCCCGGCGGCGCATGGTGATCATCGGGCCGAAGGCGTACATGGATGCACGCATCCTTCGCATCATGTCGTAAGGAACCCAGTCCGTGTCGAACGATACGGGATCGATGATCATCCGTCCGTTCTTCAGGATGGCGCGAACGTTGAGATGCTCCAGAAGGAGCATCATCGATCTGATGTCCCGAAGGTCAGGAACGTTTTCCAATACGGTCGGACCCTCGCCCAGCAGAGCGGCACACATCAAAGGAAGGCAGGCGTTCTTGGAACCACTTATTTTCACGGTGCCGCGCAGGGGCGTGCCACCGACGATTGAATACATATCCATGAAACTGAGGTCCTCGCCGAAGTTTGTCGCGGATCGGAGGGATTCCCGCCGACAAGACAAAAACCGGCCGAACAATGTCAAGACTCGAGAACAAACAAACAATATCGCCCTCCGGAAATGCGGGATTTCACGGATCTGGATATACATATCGGCACCGGTTACGAGAAAAAACCCGTTGCGGGGAGGACGGGCGAGGAGCAGCAACACCTCTAATACGACTCCAGATTCGTTACATCGCAGATGCCCTTTCTCAGCAAGGACGAGTCTGCCGACTTGTTCTCCGGCAGTCATGAATCCGGCCTACAGCAGTCACCGGTTCATCTTATCGGTATCTCCATTGGTCTGACGGCTCTTATTCTCGTAGCCGTGGCAATCAGTTCATGGCTTTCCTGGCGAGACTACGTTCGTGCGGTCCCGATGAACCGCGAACTGGAGCTTGCCCGTGAAAGCCTTCAAGGCTCCTCCGGGATTGCGGAACTGGCGAAAGAGGCGGCGGAACAGGGTCCTCTCTCCTCGCTGGAAGAGTACTACTCTTTTTCCACCGAGATTACGGAGTCGATCCATCGGATTTCCGAGATCAGCGATGAGCCAGCCATCAGTTCTCTCCTTCCCGACCTGAAACAAAGACATGAACAGATTGTGAGTATTGGAGTTCGCGCCATCGAGCTGGCGTTATCGGGAGAAGAGGCGGAGGCTGTGACTCTTCTGCAGGGGCAGGAGTACTTCACCGCCCTCGGAGCATACGATCGAATTGAAAGTCGGGTTGTGGATGCCATCGACACAAAGATTGATACCGATATCGCGACTCTTGAGATGCGTGCCCTGGGGAACCTTGCGGTTATCGGAACTTCTTTTCCGATTCTCACGGTTCTCTGGATCAGTGCTCTGGTTCGCGTTCGCCGGATCAGCCGCCGGCGGTATGCATTGGCGGCAGAGCTGCGCAGAATGACCCATCACGATGATTTGACGGGCCTGCTGAACCGGCGCGGTTTCATGAGCCTCGCAGAGCAACAGTACCGGATTGCCCGGCGAACCGGCCGGCCCCTGATGATTGTTTTTTGTGACCTCGACGGGCTGAAGCCGGTAAATGACCGGTTCGGCCATGAAGCCGGTGACGAAGCTCTGAAGGACACGGCGCTGATCCTGCAGCGGACGTTCCGGGACAGCGATGTCGTGGCTCGTCTGGGCGGAGATGAATTCGTCGTTTTGGTGCTCGATGCGGACAGAAGAAACGAACAGGTCACACTCGACCGCCTGGACGCAGCGCTTGAGGAGCACAACGGAAAGCGCCAACGCCCGTACGGTCTCTCGCTGAGCGTGGGTACGGCGACTCTGGATCCACAAAGCGGCATCTCTCTGGACGAGTTGCTGACGCAGGCGGACAATGCCATGTACGCCTCGAAGCGTCACACCCGGCGCTCGCAGCCGGAACCTGACAAGGACACCTCCGACCCGGACATGGTCGCCCACAATTGACGCACGCCATGCTGTAACGGCACACTCCTCGCTCCCATGCGAGGTCACCACTCTCCCGCCCCCCGCGGGCGCGATCAAGGGATCGAGGATCCATGTCTCCCCTTTGCACCATCGAAGAAGCCATTGAGGAACTCCGCAGCGGTCGAATTCTGATCGTTATCGATGACGACCAGCGTGAGAACGAAGGCGATGTCGTTATGGCGGCGGAATTCTGCACGCCGGACCACATCAACTTCATGGCGAAGCACGCTCGCGGCCTGATCTGTGTGCCGACGACCACGGAACGGCTGGATGAGCTGGAGCTTCAGCCGATGGTGATGGACAACACATCACATCTGACAACGAACTTTACAGTTTCAGTGGACGCTGCCAACGGCGGAACGGGGATCAGTGCGCGGGATCGCGCCGAGACCGTACGCATTCTCGCGGATCCCAAGGCACAGCCCCGGGACCTTGCCCGTCCCGGACACATTTTTCCACTGGGTGCCGCGGACGGAGGTGTGCTGGTTCGCGCGGGTCATACGGAAGCAACCGTTGACCTGCTGCGTATGGCGAAGCTTTCGCCGGTCGGAGTATTGTGCGAAGTTCTGAATGACGACGGAACAATGGCTCGTCTTCCGGACTTGAAAAGTTTTGCAGAAAAACACGGCCTGAAGATCGCCTCGACCCGGGACCTGATCGAGTACCGGACTGAAAAGGAGAGCCTGGTGCGTCGCGTCGTTTCGACGCGAATCCCGAATCCCTATGGTGTTTGGGACATGCATCTGTACGAGAACCTGCTCAATGGCGAGGAAATCGTCGCCCTGGAAATGGGTGAACCGGCAAAGCAGGACAGTGCGCTTGTGCGTGTTCACAGCAAGTGTTTCACCGGGGATACATTGATGAGTTTCCGTTGCGACTGCGGCCCGCAGTTGCAGTCCGCAATGGCGCGCATTGCCGAAGAGGGACACGGCATGATTCTCTACATGGACCAGGAGGGACGCGGTATCGGGCTTCGTGCCAAGATGATGGCGTACAATCTCCAGGCCCGGGGCCGCGATACGGTGGAGGCAAACGTGGAACTGGGATACAAGTCGGACCTGCGGGAGTACGGTATTGGTGCTCAGATCATGCGCGACCGGGGCCTGCAGCGCATCCGCATCATGACGAACAATCCAAAGAAAGTTGTGGGCATCAAGGGCTTCGGTCTGGAAATTGTCGATCGTGTTCCGCTGGAAGAGGGGCGCAATGAGCTCAATGATGCCTATATGAGAACAAAAGCGGACAAGATGGGCCACCTGCTGGAAGAGGGCCTTGGTGTGAATAAATGCAGCAACGCCATCCAGCGTGATCCGGATCAGGATGAAGGCTCGGGTATTTAGTTCGTTAGCCGGGAGAAGGCCTCGACAATGGGGTCTCCAACCAGTTCGTCAGTTTGCTTCTGAGCTTTTTTCCACGCCTTCTCGGCTTTTCGAAAAGTCTGCAGACCCAGAGACGTGATCTGAAAAAGAGTTTCTCTTTTATCCTCTGACTCAACGTTCTCCAGCCATCCGTTCGCTTTCATCCGCTGAATGTTTCGGCTCATGGTCGAGTCATTGATTTGCAGTGCCGCGCAAACGTCCGCCTGCCGAAAACAATCGTTTCTGATGGCATGAGCAAGAAGGTAGAACTGCGTGACCCTCAATCCGTGGGGTCTCATTGCGTCATCATAAATTTTCGTGATGATTCGGTCCACCGTCTTCATTTTGCCGGCCAGGCATTTCTTCGTGACTTGAAGAGCTGATTGTTTGTCGGCGGCTTTCATGTCTGTGTTCCGTGACGGAGGATCATCGGTGTATGACTTGTTACAGCGCAGGATCAGGCACGGGTTGCCTGCATCCGCAACCCGTTTCCGGAATCATCGGATGCACGGCCGGTGCCGGATGATTCGTTGAGGTGTTCCAGGAGACGCCATGCCACCCACAGATTGACGAGAACAAACATCGGGACTCCGAACACGGGTGCGATGGACATGGGGTAGGCAAGAATTGCCGTCGCATCCGGTGTTCCCGTTATCAAATGAAGAGGACCCGGCAGACCAAGCTGAATGAGAAGCGGTGCCCAGGGAACGATGATAAACGCTCCCAGCAAATTCCAAAGCAGAAAACCCCGCATTGTCAGACTCCCTTTCTTTGCTTTTTGAGCAATCCAGAAGGCGGAGATGCCAAAAAGCAAATCAGGAATTCCGATGAGGTATTCAAAATAGGCGGGAAACTCTCCCGTCATTGTTTTGTAAGCAGTGCCGAGTGCTGCAATTCGAAGCCCGTGAAAATACGCAAACCAGTGCCACGGCGTGGCGTCGGCAATCTCGCGGAGACCGGTCCGAACGCCGCGGAAAAAAAGAACAGGCGCGACAGCGGCAATGACTGTGGCCAACGCAAGCCAGAGACCCGGGAGTGTTCTGAGGAGTTCCTCGGAAACGTAGAATCCGCGTGCGCCAAGAAGACTGGTCGATACTCCGTAGATCGTGAGCCAGAGAAAGTACAGCCACACCGGGGCGATAGTCGCGCGATATGGTTTCCTGCGGACATGGCACCAGGCCAGAAGGAAGAGAAAAGCCAGCTCAAGAGCCGCCAGCAGCGGGGTCGATGAGAGTTGCATGACATGATATCCTTTGTGGAAAAATGGAGGATGCTCCGTATGACATGACAAAGAGGGAGGGAACTTTCGACGCTCCCTCCCTCGCTTCGCTGTTATCCAACGAGCTCCGTCAGTGCCTTTTCCTTCAGATCGGCAATGTTGTTGATTCGTGAACCGACAATCCAGTCGCCCTCTCGAACGTCATTGAAGAAAACCCAGACGCGGTTGTGCGCCTCGACAGGGTCCCACTTCGCCCCTTCCAGTTTGTAAACGGCCTTTGCGACGTCGACTCCGAGGTCGTGTTTGTTTCGCTGGTCGAGCAAGCCCTGCAGCGTTGTAAACGTAAAACGGTAGATGGGCTTCGGGGGCGCCCCTGAAACCTGAACGAGGTTCTCGTCCGGAAACTCCGTTGTGTAGACCCATGTAAAGGCCTCGGCGAAGGAACTCCCTTTCAGACCCTCGTAGCCGAGAGCGATCTGGCCAATAATGCCGGGAAGGCGCTCTCTGGCCTCCTGAGAAAGTGCGTTTCTTTGGAGGGAGATGTCGATGACAGGCATTGTTATCGTCCTTTCTTGAAAGATAGCGCTGACTTTCCGTCAGCGTCGCCGCCATGGATACCTGTATATACAGGTGTGTCAACGATAAATCTGTATGTGCAGGCAATTGGCTTCAAGCCCCGTATCAAATCGTCCGGTCGCGAAACTTGATACAGCGGGCAGGTACGAAGGCATCGCCTCCAAACCACCACTTTACACTCTTTGCGAAAGTGAGCGATCTCCTTTCGCAAGAGGTGTACGGGTTATGCGGGACGTGATCGCTCTCGGGATATTCCTGCCCGGTGCCGCACTGATTTCGTGGGCGGTGTGGCTTGCTTTGGACAGGAAGCGATGGCTGCGTCGATCAGCGCTGGCCGCCTCGCGCATGGCTGCAGCAGGGGAGGTCCTTGCCGAGTCAATGGATGCGCGATCGATTCTCAGGCGGCGAAAAGACGAAAAGACCTATAAAGGACGCGCGGCATTGTTTCTGGCGAAGGATATTCTTTGGATTGAGCTGGACACGAAGGCGGGCGGGGCACCTGTCGAGCTATCGGCTATTATCCGGACGGCTCTGGTTCCCTCCTTCCAAAAGCTGAAGCCGTCGGCGGGAAAGCATTTGCTGTACATTGGCTGGAAGCAGGACCCCGACGGCGTTGTTGAGGCGGCATTCGATCTTCCTGGCGCGGGACTTTGGAAACGGGATCTGGATGAAGTCCTGGGACACGGACTGCAGTAAACCCGCCCTACTCAATAACAAACTGTCCGAAACCCGAAACCCCGGTGACGGTGCGCCGTCGCACACCATCCGGAAGAGTGCGTGCAAGCTCCAGAAAAGCCTCTTTCGCCGTGAGCCAGAGAATTCCGTCCGCGTCTTTCACGCGGAATGCAAAACCCACGTGCGTTCCGACCAAACCGTCCTCATCACCCATGTCTTTCGGATCCCAGCCCCAGAGAAAAGGAATATCGGGATGTGAGCGGTTCCATCCCGTCCGTGTGACGGAGCCATCGTTTTGCAGGAAGTCCACGTGTTGCAGAGTGACGTTGCTGCGTGGCCACCACTCGACCCCCCGGTCTTCCTGATCAACGGCGGAAGAGTGCCAGAGTGCACAGTCTGCAAACACGGCTTCCGCATCGTACCATGATCCGCGGTGCATACCACTCCATGCGGTCCACGGATCCTCATTCGGCTCCCTTGACGGAAGTTCCCTCATGGAGGGCATCAGGTCGTTTTTTTCCAGGCGAAGTTCGAGAAACTCGGCATTGGTTTGGGTTTGCCGGGAGCTTTGCCCCTCGTTGTGGCGCCGAACGAGAAGGTCGACGAGTGATTCTCGACTCATTGAATCGTTTGGAACCAGAACAAGAGGAATAACATCGCTTCGAAAATTGCGAACCAGTGCAAAAGCGATCTCGCAATAGCGGCGGTAGCCGGGGAACGTATCGCTCGTCACGGTTCGGGCGCCTTTTCCTCACCTTGAGGACTCTGGCCGTAGATGGCTTCAAGGCGCGCCTGAACCGCCTGAAACTCCGGCGTGTTCACGACAAGAGGAACGGAAATCAGGTCATACTCGGCGATTTGCCTGTTGATGTTCTCAATCCGCTCAGTCGTTGCAGGATGAGTGGACAGCATTTGCTCAAGAAACCCGGGCTTGTTGCCGTCACTCAATTCGTGGAGCTTTTCGAAGAACCGCGCTCCCTCCCTCGGGTCCCAGCCGGCGCGGTACATGGCTTCGATGCCGAGTTTGTCGGCTTCACGCTCGTCGTCGCGTCCGAAACTCTGCAGAGCGATATAACCGGTTGCCTGCGTGGCAACGATGCCGGCCGCGCGGGCAGTGGCATCCTCCAGAAAAACTCCGACACCAACCGCAACGAGCTGCAGCCCCATGGCCCGTTGCAAATGCAGCATCCCGTGACGTGTCGTAACATGGTTTATTTCATGACCAACCACCGCGACAACCTGGGCTTCGTTATCGGCATAGAGTACGAGTCCCATATTCACGTAGCAGTGTCCGCCCGGAACGGCGAAGGCGTTTACCTCTCCCGCGGAAGTCAGGTAGAAATTGAATTCGTGGGGAGTTTGCGGCGAATACTCGATCAGTGCGGCTCCAACACGATCGAGCCAGGGCTGTGCGACCGGGTCCTCGATGATATCATACTCACCCCGGATTTGCTCGGCATACTGATTTCCCAGAGCGCTTTCGGTCGAGGCGGGAAAAAAAAACCGGCTGGAAGCCTTTTCAAAGCCGCGAAAAGCACCGCAACCCACAACGGGAAGGAGAACCAGAACAAGCAGCGTGTGGCGAATTGCGCGCAGCGGACGGAAGTTCATGTTAAACCTTGCCAATAACCCTGTGCGTGTGAGCCTTGAGAAGTTTCCCCTGCTCAACCGTCAGGCGGAGTTTTTCCGTACCGAATTTCTTGAGCAGGGTCAGAACGACTTCCGCCTTGTGGATCTGGCGGACACGGGAAAGCAGTTCAATCAGGTCACCCGGCTGATGAGCCGGACAGGCTGAGTATTCGCAAAAGTAGGTATTCCGGCGGGGGTTGATGACGAGGGTTCGAAAGACCGTCTCATTGTGAATGGGACAATAGAGCCGCCAGAGACCCCCGGACTGGATGGCTTTGTCGGCATTGTAATCGAGCAAATCGATCACGTCGCGCACGTCGAGAGCGCCGTTGATTTTTGCGCAGAGAGCTGAAAATTCCTGTTCTTTCACACCTGTTGTCCGTGGCGCCGCCCGCCGGGCTGCCAGTGAGCTGTCGGCCCTGTTTTGCGGTTCGGAGGAAACGGAATGGCCCTAAAACTCTCCTCGTGAGCATCAGCCCAGGGGAGATGTGTCCCCGAGGCAACGGAAACCCGCCTTGACACCCGGGAAACGAAACGCCGCTTCATGGAGCCCTCATGTCGAAGCACTTTCGGATAGCACTGATCCTGTTCACGGCCGTGGCCCTCATTCCACTGAGCGGCTGTGCCGCGAAACGTCCCGTTCCCTCCGGAGTCGTCACTCTCGCCGTTTTGGACGGAACGATGGCCGAAGGACTCCGGGAAACACGAAAATCCACGGTCGGGTGGTGGTTTGGAGCCAAAACGCGTTACGATAGCGGAAACGCCGGTATCGCGCTCGGCGACGTGGTGGCGCACGAATTTGCCGAGGTTCCAGGTGTGCAGGTCGTTTCCCGCGAGGATTTCCGGAGCTACTATTCAGAGAAGGAACGGCTGTTGTCGCGGGAGTTTCCCGATATGACGCCGGAAGAACGCCTGTTCATTCTTGAGGGACAGTCCCCTCTGGACTATGGCCGTTCGATCAACGTGGACTTCATCCTGGCGGGGCGCGTTGAGAAGGCACGTCTCGCGCGCAGTCATTTTTTGCGGACATGGACGGGCAGCGCGGAGTACACACTCCAGCTCTGGGACGTCAGGTCCGGCCGGAACGTCTGGGAATGGTCAGAGGAAGATACAGACCTGTTCGCCTCCCCAGTCTCCATCATGGGCCAACTGGCCCGCAGAGCTCGACGCGATGCCATCCGGGCGGATGCGTTCAGTCTCTATCCCTGACTGCAAACGCTTCGGCCTTCGCCACGGTCCGGTTTTCCGAACTCAAAGTCCGGCAGGTTCTTCGCAATAAACGGCCACTATGATTCAACGCATTCTCATACTGACTCTGATTCTTTGCGCTGTGTCGCCCTCCGGAGGGGCGGAGCCCTCGCTCTGGCGCGACATGCTGACACAGAAGGCCGTCGGATCGTCTCCGGGAGGAGAGTGGTCTGAGCCGGTCGTGTGTGTGGATGTCGATCGCAGTGTTCGTCTGCTCAACGACAGTCTCGTGATTGCCGAACCGTTGGTGTTTTTCATCAGGCTGAGGGGAAGACTCCCTCTGGAAACCACTTACGGAGCAAGGTTCGCGGTCGGGCAGGATATCAAGATCTTCATCGCACCGCATGACCCCGCTGCGGGCGCACCTTACGAATACATTCCGGCACAGCGCCCTCTGCCGGTTCCCCGTTCAAGTTTCACGCTGTCCGAAGACGAAACGGTCGAACTTCCGGTTGTTTGCATCTTCGACCCGAACACGCGGTCCGGCGCCGTTTTTGACCGGCCCGGAACTTACACTGTGGTTGTGGCGCTGCAATGCGACCAGGCTGAAGCCGTGGGCGGCAACGGGCTTCAGGAAATCGGCCGATTTCTTGTAAACGTCGAAATGCCGCAAAGCGGAGATGATCTGACCGCAGCCACGATGCTGACCCGCGATGGCGACTACGAGACGTTTCGCTCTCTCCAGGCGATGGCGTTCTATCAGCCGAGTCATGAGGGGATTTTCGAGCATCTCGTCAAGACCGCGGAAGACTCCGTCGTGCGGCCGTACGCGTTTGCCGCCCTTGCGAGCGGCGTGTACTCGCTCTCAATCGAGGATCCGTCTCTTCGCTCTCGGGCGGTGACGCTGCTCGAGGCCTTTGTGAAGGAGTATCCCTCTCATCTGTATACAAAGGACATTGCCTCGAAAATCATACGATTGCAGAGACAAGAGGGCGATATGGAAGGCGCACTGCGGTCGTTCTCGAGATTCTACAAGGACGCTCATGTCGGACCCAGGCTTATGGAGGGCGACCCTCTTGTTCGTACATACATCGGGTTGCCGAGGGAAGATGTGGAAGGACACTGGATGATCGTTCAGCGCCCGGAAGATGCAGTGGGAATAATTCGAGCCGCCGAGCAGGCGACGGCGGATTCCCTTATTGGCCAGCTTCCGCCGGAGATTACAAGCGTCCTGGGAAACCCCGTTGGAATTGAAATTGGCGGCCGGCAGTAAAAAGTTTTCGATGGAACCTTTCAATGGTGAATGGTTCACGCTGGTGATCGACCTTCCGGACGACCGTATTTCGGATGTCTGCATCTACTTCGAGGCTCTCGACAATATGGCAATGGTACGAACCCCCCTTCGCGGAGAGGGGCGGATTCACCTCTATGCGTGGGAGGGATTCCGCACTCAGGTTGATGCCGCATTACAGGAACTGTCGACGGACTTTCCGATCAAGGTGGTCGAGGAGGCCCCGGGAATGTTGCATATCGACGTCCCCTGGAATTAGTCTCGATTCTCACGCAACCGGCCGCAGACGATCCGGTCCCGGTATGATACCATATTCCACGAGTATCCCGTGACAGCTCCGGATGATCGGTTCGACGAGAAGGCAATGCCGCCCCCACAGGCTCTGGCAGGGCTTGTTGCTTTCGGTTTTCTGTTTGTTCTGCACGTGCTGCTGCTCAGTGCACTCACCTCGAATCTCGACGATGTCAAATACCTGACAATGTGGATTGGCGGCCCCCTTTTACTGGTGGGCTATCTGGCGCTGGCCACCTTCGAATTCATTCGCCGTCCTCCACTATGGATTTGGGGAACATGGGCTGCGTATTGTGTAGCACTGGTTTTTTCCGTGATGTTCGGCGCCGCGGACTACGGGCAATGGATTGGATGGCAGGCTGTTGCGACAACGATCAGCTCTCTGGGCTGGTTTCTTTTTGCCTTCGGAGCGGGTTCGACTGTACGCGTGGCAAGAATCAGTCTTTTCTTCATGTGCTTCATCGCATTCCTGACAACAGGGTTCGGGCTGTTCCACTTTCTCGGTGGCTTCGAATTCGTCGAGAACCTCATCGCACGTGGCTATCGCAGACGCGAACTGGCCGGCGAATCAGTGGAATACTCCTGGATGTATGTTCTTGCAGCGACTTTTTCCGGCTCGCGCGAGATGATGTCGACGATTTTGAATCGCCAGTTCTATGGAGTTTTTCTCGCCGGCCTTCTTCCTCTGCCGGCGGCAGGACTCATTCTGACTGTTTTGAACACGGCAGAGTCGAAACATCGTGTTCGGCGATGCGTTTTTTACGGAGCTGTGCTTGTCTCAACGATGATTTGCATGGGTTTGACCTTCTCGAAGGCTGCACTGGGAACACTTGGTCTTGGCATCTTTTTGTTTCCGGTCGTTCTTCACTTCGTTGCCCGCGTTCCGGTGCTGCGACTGCCCGCGTGGCCTGTGGCCACGGCGCTGGCACTGGCGGTTGTTATGACGGTTCTGTGGCTGGTACGATCGGATCTGCGTTTGCAGATCAGCGCCGTAACCACCAGCTTTCAGTCGCGGGGGATCCTGACGGGAGCGGCGTGGAGCATGTTCCTTGATAACCCGCTGTTCGGAACCGGACCCCGCAGCTACATCGCGGAGTTTCCCGCCTATCGCTCACCGGACTACCATATGTGGGCGATTAGCAACGTGACACTCTCGTCCCACAATTGGATCATGGACCACCTTGGAGAGACCGGGCTTGTTGGTTCCGTTCCGTGGCTCCTGTTGAATGCGGGTATTCTGACTCTGGGGTTTCGGGCGGCATGGCGCTCACCGTCCCGGACAATGAGAGTGATCTGTGCGGCGTTCGCGACAGCATTACTCCTGTATCTTGCGGGAAACCTTCTGACATCCATGTTTCGCTGGCCGGTGGGCGTTGTCATGACCGCGGTGTTGCTCGGAATGACGGCGGGCGTTTCCATCACGGGTCTTCGCGGTAACGAAACGAAACAGCCCGGAGGGCTGAAACCGAATGCGGCGACTGGCGGGATCGCGCTTCTTGCGATCGCGGCGAGCGTTTTTCTTTTTCTTCAGGGTCCGCGTGCGCTAACGTGGTTCAGCGCCTCCATGACTCATCAGGACGGGCTTGAAGTATCCCACGTGCCATCGGAGTTGAATCGGGCAACCGATCCACAGGCGCTCGCTTTCGTGGAGCAGCGATTGCTTGAATCCGTCACTCTGCTCGAAGATGCGGTCGAACTCGAGCCGACTTTTTTGACAGCGTACTATCGACTGGCTCACAGCTACAATCGGCTCGGCGGAATTTACCGGATTCGGTATCTTCTCCTGCGTCGTGGAGACCCGACGGCTGAGCAAAAGTCGTTGATGGCCAGGCTGCTGGATCAGGAACTCACGTTTCAGGAGAAGGCTTTTGAAACATACGATCGCCTGACGGAGTATGCACCGAACTATGCCGAGGTTCATTACAACCGCGCCCTGCTTCATCTGACGGTGGCTCGAAACTGTCTCGATGCGGTGGACGTTTTGGATCTGGGTGACGA
>JANQSL010000044.1 GCA_028284075.1 Candidatus Sumerlaeia bacterium
CGATGGCGGCGGAACGAAAACTCTGGGCCTGTTGCTGCGCAGCGATGAACGCCAGCTTGCCCGCACAACGGCACCATCCACGAACATTCATGCCGTCCCGCACGACGAGGTGCGCCAGACGCTTCAGGACATGCTCTCTTCGCTGTGTGCGGAGGGTGGCATCAAACTGACGGATCTCGCATGTATCTGTCTGGGCATGGCGGGATGTGACAGTCCCGGGGACAGGGCGACGCTTGATGGTTTTTTGCGGCCCGTTCTCTCCGCCGACACAAAGATTGTTATGGTGAACGACGCCATTGTCGCAATGCGCGCCGTTCTGAAAAAAATGCATGGCCTGCTCCTCATTGCGGGAACAGGCTCCATTTGCTTTGGCTGGAACGAGCAAAACGGTGAATCGGCCCGTTGTGGCGGCTGGGGGCATTTGCTGGCGGACGAAGGGTCCGGGTACCGCATTGGGATGGAGGCTTTGAAGGCGATTCTTCGCGGTGTGGATGGCCGCGGGCCGCAAACGGGTCTGTACGATGCGATCATGTCTCACCTTGGTCTGTCAGAACCTCGCGAGATTCTGCAGATCGTGTATGGTGAACGCGGCACAAAAGCCAACATTGCGAATCTGGCCCGGTTTGTTATGGAGCAGGATGCCGGAGGTGACGAAGCCGCCGGCAGAATTCTTGACGTGGAAGCGGCGGCATTGGTGGAGCTGTTGGGCCCGGTCTATAACCAGCTCTTTACGAAGACCGACGGACATATTCCTCTGGGACTGTGGGGTGGCAATCTTGTCCACGTGGAGCGTTACCGGGCACGGTTTCTTCGACTGCTTGAGGAATCGGGTCTGCCACTGGATCCGATTATTGACCCGGAAGCGGATGCCGTTCTGGGGGCTGCGCGTCATGGTTTGATCGAAGCGGGTGCCGGTTCATTACTCCAGCAGTAGAATGGAAAACAGCTGGAAAGGATCATCCGGTTCGCGGGCGAGAAGCCCGTGCCATTGGATCATCTCGAGAGTTTCCTTCAAATCGATGCCGACGGATTCGAATGTCGGGCGCGCCTTGCCGTTGAATTCGCAGGGGCGGAGCGTGTCGTCTTCGTGCATGTGGAGGCACGTGCCGATGGCGAGTGCGAAGGCCCGGCGGTAACCCTGGGTCGTTGCATCCCGCTCGATTCTCAGAATTTGTTCCGTGTATTCGCGCCAGAGGTTGTCAGGGTGACGTTCGCCGAAGGGCTCCTCGCGTCGCATGAAGAGGCCGTAACGGTACTCGTCCAGAATTTCGCGGGTTTCTCCGGATGACGGCGAGTGCGGCGGGACCAGATCGGACTGGCGCGTATGCGAACATGCGTACTGGCAGCGGAGGCGGACGGCTCGGCCGACGCTGATCTGAGGCATGTGCACAAACTTGACTTCCGACAGGCCGAACTCGGCCGGCTGATTCATCAGAAGGGCGACGTATCGTTCACGAACGGCCACCGGCCCGTTCCTCCCTGGCAGATGGTTTCGCTTTGCGGATGGCATCCAGGACACCGTTCACAAATCGAGGCGATTCATTGTCGCCGTAAAGCTTTGCGAGTTCAATGTATTCGTTGATGGCAGCTCGCGGGGGCACATCCTCGAAGTAGAGCAGCTCCGCGGCTCCAAGGCGAATCAGGGTTCTGTCGGCACCTCCAAGCCGTTCCGCGGTCCATTTCCTGAGCACGGCCGCAATGGCCCGGTCAATTTCCGCTTCATACCGGGTCAGGGTGGTCAGAAGGCGCATGGAAAACTCGTCCTGCGGACGAAATTCCGTTTCGCCGGCGGCTCCCAGATTGGTGACGACTTCGTCGAGGTCATCCTCGGTGTGGTGACGGGCGAATTCCGCCTGGAGGGCGGCTTCACGGGAACGGCGGCGGGGGGTGCTCATGCAATCATCCGAACGAAAGTGCGCACAAAGCGCGGGAATCGAAATTGAGCACCAGGAGCGTATGGCCGCGCAAGGCGTGATGCGGTATCAGAAGAGCCGAACGCGTTGTTCGCCGCGGGGCATTTTGCGCCCGCGCCAGATAATCACCCCTTCAAAGAGTCCATGATAGGCGGACTTCAGAAAGATGACCATGTTGATAAAGGCTCCGGCGGGGTAGAACAGCACCGTGTGGAGAGGCTTGAAGTCGAGGAACTCTCTCGTGCGGACCGCGAGGGAAAGGCCCAGCGCGAGTGTGTACAGGAGGGTGGCGAGGGAGGCCAGCCCCGCACCCGCCAGGGCGGCGGCGGGAGTCAGGAACGCGGGCAGCAGGTAAGCAAAGGAGTAAAGGGCGCAGATGAGAACCACGTTGAACAGGTTTCCTCCCATTGCCGTGAGCGAGTTTTTTTCAAAGCCCCGGACAATGGAGTTCAGGCTGTCATACATGCGGAGATGGATGGCGTGGGGATCGCGTACAAAACATGCACGGCCGCCAGCCTCCTTTGTCATCATGCCCATGGCGATATCGTCGATGACTTCGCCTTTGATGGCTTCATGACCACCCCATCGTTCGTACATTTCGCGAGTGATGAGAATAAATGCTCCAACGCTTGCGACGGAGCGGCTTGCCGGATCGTTGATGCGATGAGTTTCCAGCTGACTGAGTCCCGAGTGTACCATGAGAGGCAGAGCAACATTTTCCCAGAATCCAACACAGTCGAGTCGTGGAAAGAAGGAGAAAAGATCGGCGTTGTCCCGCCGCATGTGGGAGACCGCGCGTTTGAGAGTTCCCGGTTCGTGAATCACATCGGCGTCCGTAAACAAATAAAGTCCGGTTCCTTCCGGCGCTTTCGGAACGGATCGGTGGAGTGCATGGCACTTTCCCATCCAGCCATCCGGTAAATTCGGTACGTCGAACACCGTCAGCCTTTCATCGCCTGTTTCTCTTTGGAGATCTCGAAGGATTTCACCTGTTCGATCAGTGGAATGATCATTGGCAACAATGACATGCAGGTCCGGATAGTCCTGAGCAAGGAGCGACCTCAATGACGCCTCGATACCCGCCTCCTCATTGCGCGCGGGAACGAAAACGCCAAGACGGGGATAGCTTGTGCCGGGAACTTCCGCCTCCAGACGTGGCATGCCTCGAACATGACGCCGGTATTTCCAGCCGATTAAACCGAACCAGAAAAATGCATGAACGATCAGGAGGGCGTAAACGATCGTATCCATGTGCCAAAGGGTGCTTGCCCACGGATACGGGGTAAATGAGTAAGAGTGCATCCCCGTTTGGAGGCGCCAGCGATGACCGAAAAAGTTGATGTTTGGGCCGAAGGCGTTGCAAAGCCTTTTGGCCATTTTTCACAGGCCATCAAGATGGGGGATATGATCTACCTGTCAGGCCAGCTTCCTCTCGACCCTGCCACCGGCAAGCCTGTCGGCGGCGAGTTTCCTGTTCAGGCGAAACAGGTTCTCGACAACCTGACTGCAATCCTCGCAGCCTGCGGCGGAAACCTCGGAAACGTTATGAAAGCAACGCTCTACCTTGTCGATCTGAGGGACTATCCCGAGTGGGACAAGCTGGCCAAAGAGTACTTTTACTTTCTTCCGCCAGCGCTTACAACAGTCACGGTTCCGAGTCTTCCAGGTGGTTGCAGACTGTGCCTGGACGGCATTGCCGAACTCAAACCGTCGGAAGCACCGGCAGGGACCTCGATGCTTTAGAAGAGTGTTTTCCTGACGCTGCGCTCATGAAAAAAACACCGCTGTCTCACAGGCGTTTGAAGCGTGAACTCGGAGTCGGCGGTGCAACTCTGCTGGGTCTCGGCTCGATTGTTGGGACCGGTGCTTTTGTGAGCATCGGTCTGGCGGCGGGAGTTGCCGGTGGAGGAATTCTGCCAGCCATCCTGCTGGCGGGATGCGTTGCGGGTTGTAATGCACTCAGCAGTGCTCAGCTCGCCGCTGCTCATCCTGTCGCAGGGGGAACGTACGAGTATGGATACCGCTACCTCAATCCCACCCTTGGCTTTGCTGCGGGCTGGACGTTTTTATGTGCAAAGAGTGCATCCGCCGCAACAGCGGCTCTGGGTATCGCAGCGTATTTGTCAGGTGTTTTGCCTCTCGTCGGGTTTGCTTCAAAAGCGCTGGCTTTTCTGATCGTCCTGGCGGTCACTCTGCTCGTTTTGTCGGGCCTTCGAAGGACAAACGTTGTTAATACGGTGATTGTGGGATTCGTCCTTCTTGTGCTGTTGCTGTTTTCGTTGTTTTCGGCGTCAACACCGTCGTTCCGAACATCCTTGCCGGTTGAAGGAATGTCTGTTCGCGGGGTTCTGGAGGCCACGGCACTCATGTTTGTGGCTTACACCGGTTATGGGAGGATTGCCACGCTGGGCGAGGAGGTTCAGCAGCCCCGACGGGTGATTCCCCGAGCCATCGTCGCGACGTTAATTGTTTCGGGGGGTCTTTACTTCATTGTGGCGTTTGCGGCTCTCGGGCTGGGGGGAGGTGAGATGCTCTCGGTTTCCGATGCCCCTCTTGAACATCTGGCGGGTGTGTTTCTTTCCTCCGGGCTGCGGTGCGCTGTTACTGTGGCGGCCTGCGTTGCGATGCTGGGCGTTCTGGTTAACCTTGTTCTTGGTTTGTCAAGAGTATGGCTCGCCATGGGGCGCCGCGGGGATATGCCGCCGGGTCTGGCATTGCTTCGCGGAAGTGAGCGACGTCCGGACCGGGCAATCCGGTGTGCGGGTATTATCGTGGGGCTTCTTGCAGTCGTCGGCAGTGTTCGGATTGCATGGTCACTGAGCGCATTCACCGTGCTGATTTATTACTCCCTCACCAATTTCGCGGCTTTGCGCCTTGAGAGCAGGGATGTGCTGTATCCTCGATGGGTTGCCTGGACGGGCTTGATTGCCTGTGTCAGCCTTGCGTTTCAGATCGAACGCGATGCCCTGCTGATCGGAGTCATGATGCTGGGTGCGGGGGTTGTGTGGCACGCTGTAGCGCAGCGAATCAGCTCACGTCGCGGCCCAACGCCACTTCCGTGCAGTTTGTGAAGATAGGGCAGTTCACGCAGTCACGCCAGACCTTGTGAGGCAGCTCTGCCTTGTCGATGGGGCCGAATCCCAGCCTGGCAAACCATGCGGGCTTGTCCGTAAGAACGAAGACGCGCTCGATACCGAGATCACGGGCGATATCGACCTGCTTTTCGATCAGCATTTGTCCGATTCGCCGGCCCTGGTGGTCCGGCGAGACAACGACGGTTCGGACCTCCGCGAGGTCGGCCCAGTCGATATGCAGCGCTGCCGCGCCCACGACCTTGTCATTCTCAACGGCAACAACGAACTCGCGGAGGTTTTCGTAGATCTGGCCCAGGCTTTTGAGGAGGACCGGCGTTCGTTCGGACCAGTAAACCACGAGGCGATGGATATCGCGGGCGTGAGCAACGCGGGCGGGAATGACGGTGATGTTTGGAGTTTCAATCATTGGCGATGGACCATTCTCCGGAACCGGACCGCAGGAGTCGGTGCAACATACCCTTCCCGTCAAGGCGGAATCAGGGGCGGCGGGAAAGACGGTTGCGGGCGGCACGGAGGAAAAAGCTCAAACCTCCGATGCGGCTCTCGAGAAGAAGGAACAATGGCAGGCAGGCAAGGGTGTGGGCGGCTCCACCCGCTACGGCGAAAATGAAGGAGTGGGGAGCGAGACCGGAGCGAGTGAGGCCGTACTGGAGGAGGGGCAGCTCGATGGCGGCATAGAGCATGGGCAGAAACCAGAGGCCGGTTCGTGCAAGAGACGGTTGACTGTTGAGGCCGACCAGGCGCTGGGCAGCATACAGCAAACCTCCGGACATCAGCATCCAGCCACCTCCGTGGATTGCGAGAACCATGATCAGTCCGCCTCCAAGGGAGGCCGCGGTGCCGCTCAGCAGACCGCAAACGAGCGCGGTACAGAGGATGAAGAGGCCAATGGTGCGGACACGGCACGCAACGATGATGATCACAAAGGCGGTTTGCATGACAAGAATGGGAAAGCATGCGACGGCAAAGAGCTTAACCACGGGAATTGCGGGGAGATAATCGGGCAGAAGAAGCTCGATGAGCATTGGGACGCCGAACCATGCGGCACCCATGAGAAACGGGCTTGTCAATGCGATGGAGGTGACGGACTTGGCGAAGACCCCTTCACAAAGTGACAGGTTGTTCGTTTGGCCGACCTTGTCAAAGACATCGGTGTTCACAACCTGGCGGAGAGAGAACGGCACGAGCATCATAACCGGCAGTGCAAAGAGTGCGAGTTGATAAAGTCCCATGGCTTCCGCGCCCAGAACACTGACGATGACAATACGGTCCGCACTGAGGAGCAGCCGCTCGGTCAGGTCCATTGCACTGATGGGGAATCCGGTTCGCACGAGACGGCGCAGACGCGGAACGGAAATCGTTGCCGCGAGTTTCATCGTGGAGTAACGTATCTGATACCACCCGCCCCAGGCCAAAGAGAGAACAAAGACCGATAAAAAACCGGCGAGTCCGAAAAACCATGCCGCGGCCACTCCGGCGGTGACCTTGATGGCTGCCATCACAAGGATGACAATACCGCGCCGTCCGAACTGCTTCTCAACGGAGAGGAAAGTCTCGCCATGAGTAAAAAACGGATGAGCAAAGAGAATCGCGACAAGTGCCAGGACTCCCGTCCGTTCGTTTCTCGTGTCAAAGAAGGGGAAAGCGGCCGCGACCGCAATGCCGGCGAGGCCAAGCACAAGAACGCTGAACCAGAGACTTGAGTTCCCGCGCATTCCATATTCCGCGAGTTGTCGTCTTGAAACAAGTGCCGGGCATGAACGGTTCACACCGCTCATGGATCCGACGTTCAGGAAGCCGGCGAATTCCTGCACCAGCTGAACCGTTTTGGAGATGCCATAGAGGGTCGGGCCAAGAATGCCGGCCAGAACCACACCACCAACGACGTTCAGAATATGAGACAGGGCGCTCGCAGCGGAGAGTTTTCCCGTATCCGCCAGAATGGGGCGCTCGGACCGCGGGACGTCATTGGCGGATACGTTACTCAAGATGGGCTGGAACGACCTCGTGCCGATAGAGATCGCGCTTTGTTTCGCGCCTGCGAACAAGGTGAGCTTCACCGTCGTCCACCAGCACTTCGGCGGGGCGGGGCCTTGAGTTGTAGTTGCTGGACATCACACTGCAGTAGGCGCCTGCATCCAGCACGGCGAGCAGATCACCGCTTTCCGGAATCGTCAGTTCGCGTTGCAGCGCGAGGAAATCGCCCGACTCACAGACGGGGCCGACAACATCGACGTTAACGCGTTTCGACCTCGGCGACGATTTCTTAACGGAGCGAATCTCATGATAAGCATCGTAGAGTGCCGGGCGAATCATTTCCGTCATCGCACCGTCCACGATAACGAAAGGGTGAGACTTGCCGTACTTGACGTACTCGACCCTGGTTAAAAAGACACCCGCCGGACCGATGATGGAACGGCCGGGCTCCAGTATCAGCTCCAGTCCATGCTTTTTTGCCAGAGCACACACGATTTTTGCGACATGCCTGAGGTCCAGGGCCTTCTCTTCCTCGTGATATGCAATTCCAAAACCACCTCCGAAATTCAATGTCCGCAGGGGATGGCCCGCTGCGACCAGCTCGCCGATGAACTTGTCCACGACGCCAACGGCCTCTTCATGAGGCTGGTCGCTGAGAATCTGAGAACCGATGTGAGCATGGAGTCCCTCAAGGCGAAGGCCCGGCATTTTGCTGATGGAGGAAATCAGCTTTCGTGCCGCGTCCAGGGACATGCCGAACTTGTTTTCTTTTTTGCCGGTGGTGATATGCCGATGCGTGCGGGCGTCGACCTCGGGATTGATGCGAATAGCCACTGGAGCGATTTTTCTGATCGATGCCGCAACATCGTTCAGACGCGCCGCCTCGGCGGGAGATTCAACGTTGAATTCCCTGACGCCGGCCTTCAGGGCCCGGCGCATCTCGTCAGCCGTTTTGCCAACACCGGCAAAAATCATCCTGTCCGCGGAGACACCAGTCATTAAGACGCGGTCCATCTCGTTTGCGGACACGATATCGAATCCGGAACCCTCGTCACGGAGAATACGAACGATGGCACCGTTGCTGTTGGCCTTCACGCTGTACGCGACCAGTGGTTTCGCTGAAGCGAAAGCCCGTGAAATACGGCGGTAGTTATCACGAATGGCGGACGCGGAATACACGAAAAGCGGTGTGCCGAATTCCTCCGCCAGTTCGGCGAAGGGCACACCGTCACATGTCAGTTGATTACGGTCGTATCGAAGAAACTTTTTCTGGTTGGTCATGGGGAGCCTCATGGGATTCGGGCGCCCGGGGCGGGCGGGGGCGAGTCAAGAAACCCGTCGGTAACGTGTCAACCGGGCTCATGCCGTACTTGACGCCTTTCGGGAGAACCGGCGCCAATGGTCGTGAAGCCGCTGACGGAATCTCTCATGACGATCGAAAAAAGCGCCTCCGAGCAAATCATCAGCAACATCAGCCGTGTCGTTATTGGCAAGGATGAGCAAGTCCGCCGCGTTGTGTCGGCATTGCTGGCCGGCGGTCATGTCCTGCTGGAGGACGTTCCGGGCACCGGGAAGACAATGCTCGCCCGGTGCCTGGCCCGGTCGCTGGATATTTCCTTCAATCGCGTTCAGTTTACACCGGATCTCCTGCCATCCGATCTGACGGGTGTTTCGGTGTTCAACCAGAAGACGTCGGAATTCGAGTTTCGCGAGGGGCCGCTGTTTGCCGGTGTGCTGCTCGCTGACGAGCTGAACCGCGCCACGCCGCGAACCCAATCGGCGCTGCTGGAAGCCATGGAGGAGCGAACTGTCTCGATTGACGGAAAAACATATGAACTCCCCGCTCCGTTTTTTGTGATCGCAACCCAGAACCCCGTCGAACAACAGGGCGTCTATGACCTGCCGGAGGCGCAGCTTGACCGATTTCTGATTCGCCTTGAACTGGGTTATACAAGTAACTCTGAAGAGCGGCGCATGGTTGAAGCGCAGCGTGATTATCACCCCATCAACGACATTTCGGCTGTGGCCGCTCTGGAGGATCTGCGCAGGGAGCAGAACGAAGTGCGCGAGGTCATAACCGTTGAGACGAACGTATCTGACTACATCGTACGGCTTGTTTCAGCAACGCGTACGCACCGCGACGTTGTTTTGGGAGCCAGCCCGCGCGCCTCTCTTGCGCTTTTCCGGTTCTGCCAGGCAAGGGCATGGATTGAGGGGTTGAACTTTGTGACTCCGGATATGGTCAAGCAGCTCGCATCGTCCGTTCTCTCTCACCGGCTGCTGCTTCGCCCTCAGGCGCGTCTTGGCGGAACAACTCCCCTGGACGTTGTGGAGCAGGTCCTGAATTCGACGGATGTTCCAGTGTCACGACTGCGAAGCTGAGTGAATTCCGGATCTCGGAGAGGGTGTTCGCTTCTTCGCCGAAACCTTTTGCCATTTCGGATTTTCGCGGCGGTACTCGCGAAATTTTTCCATGAGTTTCGAAAGCGCTTTGATTGTCATGCCCATGACAACGGCATCATCAATGTACCCGAGACCGGGAATGACGTCAGGGATGAGATCGATCGGTGTGATGAAGTAGAGAAGACAGGCAATGATCTTTGCTTTGTCCTGCCATTCGAGCCTGAAATCAGGGTCGCGAAGCATCTCGTAGAACAATTTCGCGTCGGCGATCAATCGCCCGATGAATCCACCCTTTCGGCCGAGAGATTCGATCTTGCCATCGAGTTTCTCATGAACCCGTTGCTCATCGTCGGGAGTGATGTCTTCGGGACGGACGGTCACGGAATCAGTCGCGCTCGAATGCTTTCTTGTTGCGGTTTTCTTTCAGAAACCCTTCGAGTGTTCCGTAAGTCTCCCACCGCTTTTTCTTGTCCGTTTGTGCCATGATTTCCGCGCGGCGTTTGCCTTCTTCGTAGAGAATATCCTTCAATGTGCGCTTCTTTGACTGGATTTCGAAACCCGGTTTGCTGACGACACTGTTGATGGTTTCAACCATCTCTTCCGGAGGAAAGGGTTTCACCAGGTAATGCAGAACGCCCTTGGCGCGCATCATCTTTTTGTCGCGCTCGCTGCCCTTGGCGGACGCGAACACAATCGGTGTTCGACGTGTTTCCATGGTGCCTTTGATCATGTCCACGAGCTGATAGCCGGACATCTTGGGCATCATGCCATCAATCACGAAAATGTCGGGCTGAACGTCGGGAATTTTATTAAGTGCATTGAGTCCGTCATTGGCGGTTACGACTTCGTATTTTTCCTCAAGAGCGGAGCGCTGGATGTCGAGGTAGTCGGCATCGTCGTCCACGATCAACACCCTTGGCCGGCAGGGCGTGCCTTCGGCGCTCTCTTCCACTGCATCTGTATCCTCGTCCCAGGATGAGACCGGCCGCTCTTCGCGCCGGAGTTCCTCGGTCTGACCCCAGGGATCGGATTCCTCCCGGGCTTCCGGGCGTGCCCGGGGTACGGGCGTATGGGCTTTGCCAACCTTGAGCTTTGGGACGCCCTCCGATGATGCAGCCTCCGCAGCCTCGCTGACCTTGTGTTTCTCGAGCGCTCTCTTCGTTTTCGCAGCCAGACTTTCTTCCCGCTCGGCGATTTGCTGAATTGTGAGGTTTTTATGACGAACAGGTCTGCTCTGCAGGCTGAAGGCGACGTTTTTCAGAACGCGTTCAGGCTGGAACGGTTTGGTGAGGTAAAGATCGGCTCCGGCCTCATATCCCTTCTTCATGTCGTCCTTCGAGTTAAGGGCTGACAGGGCGATAATCGGCATGTCCACGAAGCCGGTCGTCTGACGGATTCTGGCCGCCAGATCCAGCCCGTTCATCAAGGGCATCATGATATCGATGATGGCGAGGTCCGGCTGGTAACGGGTCAGCTTGAACATGGCGTCGAGACCGTTCGTTGCGGCAAAGACCTCATATTCCGGATCAAGAGCCAGCTGGAGGAGGGAGCGCATGTCCTCCTCATCGTCCACAACCATGGTGCGATAGCGATCTGTCACTGTCCTCAACTCCATACGGGCGCGACGGACTCGAGGCCATCGGGGACCACAGTGAGGCCAAGGTGTCAATCGGCGTCGAAACGCATCTGAAGCACTGGCGTGAAAGGCGTTGCCGCCCGCGCCAGGAGCCGACAACACATATGCGTTATGGATCAGCACCATCTTCATGAAATGCTCATGACCATGGTGATCGCCCTGGCGGGAGGGGCGATTCTGATCACCATTGCCCGGCGTTTCAAAACGTCGGCGATTATCCTGCTGATCGGTTCCGCCTTTGCACTCGGACCGGAAGGGCTGGGCTGGCTTCACCCCGAGAGTCTCGGCAGCGGACTGAGGGTGATTGTGTCTCTGGCAATCGGCCTGATCCTCTTCGAGGGCGGGCTTACCCTCGATGTCAAAGGTTACCGCGGTGCCTCCCTCCTGATTCGACGGATGCTCTCGGTCGGCGTGCTGACGACCTGGTTTGTGACCGCCGGTGCCATCAAGCTTCTCTATCCATCGTTTCAGGTCAGTTACTGTCTTCTCTTCGCCAGTCTGGTGATCGTCACCGGTCCGACGGTGATCGCGCCTCTGCTTCGGCGTATTCGTCTCGTTCCCAAACTGCATAACATCCTGCACTGGGAAGGCGTGTTGATCGATCCCATCGGCGTGTTCATCGCGCTGTTGTGTTTCGAGTACGTTGTCGGAGTGGCGGCAGGCGTCGCCGTCATGACGCTGTTCCTGCGCATCGCGGCGGGGATCGGTTTCGGCATCGCGGGCGGTTTCATTCTCGCGTTTATTCTCAAGCGCCGTCTGATTCCGAGCGACATGTATAACGTGTTTTCCTTTGGCTTTGCCGTGATGCTCTTCGGCGTGGCGGATGCCTTCGCGACAGAAGCGGGACTGCTCTCCGTAACGATTGCCGGTTTCATCGTGGGCCTCTCCCGGCCGCCGGACCTTGAAAGCATCCGTCACTTCAAGGCGGAGATGACGGACATTCTGATCGGGATGCTCTTCATCCTGCTGTCGTCACGTCTGAAGTTTGAGCAGTTTGTCGACTTTGGCGCGCGCGGCGCTCTCCTGGTGGCGATTGTCATTGTTGTCGTCAGGCCGCTGGCACTGGGGCTGTCAGCAATCGGGACGGACCTGAGACTGAAGGAGAAGGCTTTTCTCGGCTGGGTTGCACCGCGAGGTATTGTGGCGGCATCCTTCGCGTCCGCAGTGGGGCTGAGTCTTGCCGAAAAGGGAACGATGGACGAAGCGATCTTCGTTGAGTCTTTCGTTTACTCCGTGATTATCGCGACCGTCGCTCTCCAGGAGCTCTCGGCGGGCCTGCTGGCAAGGTTCATGGGCCTTCAGCGCCCGCCCGCAAAGGGCTACATGCTCGTGGGAGCTCATGGCTTTGCCCGGCGTCTGGCGCGCTTTCTCAAGGATGGCGGCATTGAGCCGGTGGTTCTTGCCGACATCAATACCCGTTCCGTTGGCGATGCGCGGCTCGAGGGGTTGGATGCTCGTGTGATCGATGCCCGCGACTTGAAGGTTGTCGAGGACCAGCCGGATCTGAACAGCGTCGGCAACCTTATCGCCCTGACGGACAACGAAAATCTCAACGCACTGATCGGCCAGCGCTGGGTGCGGCAGCTCGGTCGTGAGAGAGTTTTCTTCTGGGGTTCGCAGAGCATGACCGATAGTCCGGACGAATCCATTGGCCGTATTGTCTGGCACGAGTTGCCGAAACCGACGCTGCTGACGGAGGAGCTGCAGCGGCGGGAAGCATCCCTGATGACCGCCAACACGCGTTTCACCGAGGAACAAGCGGGCTCGGTACAGCTTCTCGCCGCAATCACCGACGAAGAAAAGCTGATTCTCGGCCCTTCGAAAGACCAGATCAAGGATCTCCCTGAGAAAGGGAAGTTTCTCTATCTTCGGCGCGAGGCGGACTACCTCGCTCTGGCGCTGCGGCCACAGCTTATCACGCGCACCAACCTTGCCGATTTGCACGAGGTGTTTACCCAGCTTGTTGGAATGGCGGCGCGCGTGGCGGACGATCTCAACACGGAGCAGACGGTTGCCGCACTGCTCGAACGGGAGCGCACCGCTCCAACGGCCCTCGGCCATGGCGTTGCCATTCCACATATCACCTCATCCGATCTGAAGCAGCGCCTTTGCGCATTGGCACAGGCACCGAACGGCGCATCGTTTGAAGCGCCCGACGGTGAACCGGTGCGGCTGATTTTCATGATCCTCAGCCCTGCCGATGATCCGGAAGGGCATCTGGCCATTCTGGCGGAAGTGGCGCGTATCGTGTCGGACGCGAAAATGCGGGAGCGGCTTCTGGAGGAATCCGACCCCGGACGAATCATCGAAATCATTCAGGGGCATTATTTTCCCGGCAGTGGGGAAGGAAGAAGCTAGCTCGTGTACCGGCTGCGACAGACCACCATCGCGGCGCTGGCCGCTGGTGCCTTCTTTCTTCCGGCATATGCCGGTGCCGGCGAGAATCCTCCCTGGAGGATCTTCAAACCCGGCTACGAGGTGGAAATCGCATCCACCGGCTACCAGCTTCCAGTGGCAATCGCCTTCGTTTCGGAACCGGGTTCCGCACCAGAGGATCCGCTTTACTACGTGGCGGAACTCTATGGCGCGATCAAGGTCGTGACGCGCGACGGAGTCGTTCATGATTTTGCAAACGATCTGTTAAACTTCGAGCCGACCGGTCAGCTTCCCGGTAACGGCGAACAGGGAATTGGCGGACTCGCTGTTGAACCGCAATCCGGTGATCTTCTGGTGACTCTTGTTTACCTGTCGGATCCGGGTGACGTGAACTCACCTCTTTTTCCACGGGTCATCCGGATTGCTTCCGAGGAGAACGGCCTGGTTGCAGGCACAATCACAACGGTGCTTGACATGCCCGGCGAACAGCAGTTCGAGGCTCACCAAATTGGGGCCATTAACTTCGGTCCGGACGGCCTGCTGTTCGTTCATAACGGCGACGGTTTCTTTCCGAAAACCGCGCTGGATCTTGATTCTTTTCGTGGCAAGATTCTGCGCTTTGATCTCGCCGGAGAGCCTGCAGTCAACAATCCGTTTCATGATTTATCCGACGGTATCACAGCGACTGATTATATCTTCAGCCACGGTCATCGCAATCCCTTCGGCGGGAACGCGCGATGGGCGGACAATACGTACTTCGCCGTGGAGAACGGACCAGTCACGGACCGGTTTGCGTTGATTACCCCCGGCGTCAGCTATGGATGGGACGGCAGCGACAACGACATGTTGATCAACGCCGTTTACAACTGGTTCCCCGCTCATGCGCCGGTTCACATGGCAATCACCCAGGAGGAGGTGTTTTCCCGCAGCGGGTTTCCACCGGAAGCGGAAGGACGCATCTTCGTCACGGAATCTGGACAGCACTACAGGGACGGGCCCGGTCCTCGTGGAAAGCGAATCAGTTTTTTTGATGTCACCACGGACGGAGGACTGATTCAGGGACCCTGCCCTCTTGCCGGCTATGCGGGAACAGGCAAGGCGACCGCTGTGGCGCTGGCTGCGGGGCCTGACGGGCTGTACTTCAGTGATTTTTACAAAGACCAGGGAAGCACGTCACCCGTCGATCGCGGATCGAACGTGTTGCGAGTCAAGTGGGTTGGCACCGCGGATTTTGTGACAGGCCTGCGCGTTGGGGATGCGCCGTTTTCCACCACGTTTTCAGACGTGTCGCATCCGGGTGAAGCAAACTCCCGGGAGTGGAACTTTGGCGATGGTGAGACCGGAGAGGGGCGGCAAGTCACTCACACTTACACGGCGCCCGGTGTCTACGATGTTTCCTTAACAGTCGAAACAGAAGACGGTCCTTTTTCCGTCGTGAAGCGCGGCCACATTGTTGTCGGGCCGTTGCAGGGTCTTCATGCCACGTATCATGCGGGTATCGGTTTGTGTTGTCCGCAGCTGTCGCGCGTCGACCCGATCGTGGATTTCAACTGGCTGAGTGGTTCACCGGATCCGGAAATCGAGCAGGATTACTTTGCCGCCCGGTGGTCGGGAATGCTTGAGCCGATTCTTGAGGGAGAACACGAGTTTATCGTTCGTTCCGATGACGGTGCGCGCCTTTGGATCAATGGTCATGCAGTCATTGATCAGTGGGAGAACCAGTCTCCCACCACGGTTTCCGGTTCAATCGGTCTTCAGGCGGATCAGCCGGTACCCATCATCCTGGAGTACTACGACTATGGTGGTGGAGCGGAAGTCAGCCTGTCCTGGCGGCAGCCGAGCGGTGTTCAGGAAATTATTCCCTCCGATCGCCTGAAACCCGTGCCGCTTCAGAGTCTCACCAACGACTGGCTGATGATCGAGTGACTTCTTTGATGTTCAGGACTGCGGGCGCGCGCTCATTCGACCGAGAAACTGTCCAATTCAACCGGCAACGTGGCAGCTGAATTTGCCATGGGATCGCCGGGCGAGAAATTCAACAAACCTCCGACACCCGGTCCCGAGATGTCTTCAAGTCCCGGTAGAACAGTCCCCGTGGCCCCACCGGCGAGGTCCGCGGTCAAAAAAATATAGAAGAACGGCACGCCATCTGAATAGAGGCCTGCAAACGCGAGGTTGGTGCCTCCCGGATCGGATGCGATCGTTGAGCCGAACTGCGTGTCGCCGCCGTCCAGAACGGCATCGGAAGAAATCCACAGCTTGAAGTTGGAGAGGCCCGTACGCGCCCCGGCCAGGGAGATAACCACGCTGTCCATGTTGTTGGAGCCGGGGTTCGAAAGCGACACCCGCACTCTGCCAAGAGCCTGATCGCCGGATCCGGGTGTGACACTTGCCGTGAAGTTGCCTTCCGCTGCACCGCCGTCTTCGATATCAAACGTTCCGGTACCTGCGAAAACCGCTGTGGCAAGGATGGCAACAGTACCTGTTGCCAGAGAGATTTTTGAGAAGGGCTTCATCGTGGTTCTCCTGAAGGATGGAAACAACCATTCGTGGATCACGGGAATTGGCCTGATGGCAGTTGCTGTCTAACGATAAGGCGATAGGGCCAGGCGCAGATGTAATTTGCAAGTGAATTCCGCCCGGTGCATCGGTTGTGACAGACAGCCGTTTGAACTTAACGCTTTCTCAACAACTGTCCCGCGCGTTCGCCCGTCCATTCTCCATCGCTTCGCACAACCACACCGTTGACGAGAATTGTTTCGAAGCCCTTTGCGAGCTGTTGAGGATTGTCAAATGTTGCGGTGTCCTTCACGGCCGCCGGATCGAAAATCAGAATGTCCGCCGCGTATCCGGCTTTGAGAAGACCGCGGTCATGTCCGTCTCTTGACAGTCCAACGGTTGCCGCCGGCAAACCGGACATCTTGCGCACGGCTTCTTCCAGCGACATCATGCCTGTTTCGTTCACATAGTAACGAACAATCTTTGCAAAGGAACCGTATCCGCGCGGATGATGCATACCAGGGCTGCCGTCGCTGCAGACCATGACGTGTGAATTCTGCAGCAGGCGTCCCTGCAGCGTTTCGTTCATAACGAAGTACGCCGCACCGCCGCCAAAGGGGCCAATGCGATCGATCAGAACGTCTTCGAAAGGCATTTCCAGTTCGGTCGCAACATGCTCCAGAGTCATGCCCGTCCAGGGATCCGTGCCGAACAGCGTCGCGCCCGGGCCGTTGCGGAGATTCACGCGATTGCGGAGGTACTCCTGCAGGTCCTCGCGTCGATTCGCCTTCACCTCGGCCCAGTCATTGGGCGGTTTCGCCCATTCCGGAAACACGATTCCGATACCGGTGTAACTCGCCGTGTAAGGATACACGTCAGCGGTGACTGTGATTCCCCTGGAACGCGCATCATCAAGTTTGGCAAGCAACTCCTCCGCGCGCTCCGTTCCCTTTCCGTAGACGACCTTGAAGTGAGAGATATGAACGGGGCATCCGGCGCCTTCGCCCTGCGTCAGCAACTCTTCGATGGCCGCATCGAGCTGATCGTTGTCCTCGCTGCGCATATGACTCATGACAAGGCCGCCGAACTCGGCAACAGGCTTTGCCGTTTCGATCAGCTCTTCCTGTGTTGCGAACGTCCCGGGGATATACTCGATGCCCGTTGTCATTCCCCAGCAACCCGCCTCCATTGCCTCACGGACCAGAGCCACCATCGAGGCGATCTGCTCTTCCGACGGGTTTTCCTCGAACGCCGTTCCGCTCTCCTTGCGAACCGTGCCGTGTCCGACAAACGGAACGATGTTCGGTCCCGGCGACTCGGCTTCGACCTCCGCGGTCCACTGATCCCATGGATCGGCGGTGGGACTGCTGCCGTCCATTCCGAGGCATACAGACGTGACGCCCATGGCGAGGAAGTTCTCGAACTCCGGCGACTGCAACGGACTGCCATGACCGTGTGTGTCAATAAAGCCGGGAGTGACGACTTTGTCTGTTGCATCGATGAAGACTGTTTCAGGATCGAACGTGATTCGAGCCTGGTTGAGATTGAGAATGTTCTCAATCTGCCCGTCCCTCACGATGACATCCATCCGCTGGCGTGGAGCGCCGGTGCCGTCGATCAGCATTCCACCCTGAATGACGATGGTTTCCGTGCCCTGAGCGAACACGGAGCCGTAAAGAAACGCTCCGGCAGCGAGCGCGGAAAACGCACGAATCAAAGACTGCATGGAAAGCCTCCTGTTTGTGACCCTGATCGGTTTCACATGCCCTCGTGGAGCACAAAGAAAAAGAGCCTCCCAACGGAGAAAGGCGGAAAGGAGTCCGGCACATCTTATCGCGAGATCTTGAATCGGACCTGCCTCAAACGTTCTACAGCTTGCTTGGAACCAAACCTTCCGGCTTCTTTGTAGTCCATGCGCAGGGCGTCTTCATCAAAGCAGATTTGTCCGAGTATCTCGAACGCTATGACACGATGAGGCTCGATTCGGGTATCGTGTTTTTGCAATAGCGCCAGTTCCTCTTCGTCGGATTCGTGGCCATCGAGAGCATAACGCCAATAAAAATTGCCGTATTTCTCAATGAATTCCTGAAAGTCGATCTCTCCACTCACACACTCTCTAACCAGAGTGTCGTGTTCGTCGATGACCTTCAGGACATCTGCCTCTGATTCAAACATTACCATTTCTTTCCGGAAAATCACTTTTTATATCTGTTGTTTTGCGACTGAATTCTTCATTGCCCAGCCTCCATGGCTGACGAGGCTGGTTTCTCAAGCGTTGCAGCCGTATAAAGGAGGGACACTATTCACCACTCTCACTATTTTCCATGTTCACTGGTGATTCACTCTCATCTTGTTGCTGCTGTTTTTCATCAATGATGCGAATCCGGGCCGCTACATCGTTTCCTCTATAGAAGAGAGGGAATAATTTGTCCCGCTTGTATACAAGATCATCTATTCTCGCCGAGTACGTAAATACACCCTCCGATGTTGAGACGTAGAAAATCGTCTCGCCGGGCTTCGGTACCGGGAATTTATCGGTCTTCTTCATGTGCTTGAGCTGTGCTTCAGCCGTTTCAATAAACGATAGCAATGCCGAGCGAACCTTTGCTTCCCTGCCAAATCCAAGTTTCCCGCCGCCATCCGAGAAATAGATGCTGGCTGTTCCATCGGCAGTCGCGACTACTGTTACCACTCTATCACCGCCCGCCTCCATCAGCACGGTCCGAACATACTTCCCACTCAATTCGGGAACATGTTTGTCGTTGAGACTTAACATCAACTCTCGCAGGCCAATGTATTCCTCCGTCAAATCGTAGGATGGCTTGTCATCGCCCCCGAAGAGGCGACCGATACATGAAAACAATGCAGCCATAATAATCAGTCCGCGTATTTGAGGTTTTGAAATGGCGGAGGCCTCCCTAAAGTATTAACAAATGGCTGGCGGTGCTGATTTGCAAGACAAGCCGGAACACTGGCGGCATAAGGCCTGTTCGGTTTCGTCTCGGACCGTCTGGAGAATCGTTTCGACAATCCCTGCTTCATTCTCCTCGAGCCAGATGTCGAGCTTCTTGTATTCTCCTTTATTCGAAAGCGTTCTTAACGGCTCCATATTGTTCAGACAGCCAACAGAGAGCTCAATCCAGTCATCGCCCCAGTCTTTATGAGTTATCTCTGAGCCCACCCGAATGGCAGAACTCAACCCTCCCATGATTCGTCCAAGCTTCCTGGACGGGTGGAGTTTGTGAAGCATCGCACATGTCAGCCAGGTTGGGTGCTCATTCACAAGTCTTTTGATACCGGTTGCTCCAAGGTCGGTCCTGCGGCGTTGACGGATCATCTCGTCACGTCCGGCTCTTGTGATTGCACTCATGCTTACGTCCGCCGAACGGCTGAGGGTCAGTGGCGCCGAAAGTGCGCCCGCTTTATCTGGTTGTCAGGCGTACTTCATCTTCGCTCTCACAACAGAGCAAGCCTGGACCTGTCAAAGCAGAATACGGAGCCGTTCAGGTCAACTATAGCAGAATCCCCGGCTGCCACGGGCCGGGGATTTCGAGTCCTGATTTTCCTGAAAGTGAAATGGCGGGAGCGACGAGACTTGAACTCGCGGCCTCCGGCGTGACAGGCCGGCGCTCTAACCAACTGAGCTGCGCCCCCGCAAAATTATGTCAACAACCCACTGGAGCCCCGCTTCGAATCGATGGTGGGCGGCACAGGATTCGAACCTGTGACATCCAGCTTGTAAGGCTGGCGCTCTAACCAACTGAGCTAGCCGCCCGCCTCCACCACCGGGCCGTGCCCCGTGGGGGAGCCGGAGGGTGGTGAGAAGCCCCTCCGCCGTCAAGCGCGAAAAACCACGAGGTCCGGAGAAATTCGGCAGGGGAGGAGGTGCATCAGGCCACTACGCGAACGCATCGGGGTTCAGTTCCTTCAGCTCGTCGATGACGAACAGGCCGTCCCTGCGGATCGTTTGGCCGTCGAAGGCGATTTCTCCACCACCCTTTTCCTGCCGCTGGATGCAGACGAGGTCCCAGTGGATGCTGGATTTATTGCCGTTGGGTGCCTCGTCGTAGGCATTCCCGAGGGCCATGTGGAAGCTGCCGGCGATCTTTTCGTCGAAGAGGATGTCGCGCATGGGCTCCATTACCCCGGGGTTGAAACCGATGGAGATTTCACCCAGATAGCGGGCACCTTCGTCGCGGTTGAGAATACCCTGAAGGGCCTGGGTCTGTGCCTCGTCGGCCCCGCGAGCTTCCACGGCTTTGCCGTTTTCGAAGCGGAGAAAAATGTTCTCGAAAGGTTTTCCTTCGTAGATTGTCGGTGTGTTGAATTGAACAGTGCCGTTCACGCTCTCCCGAACAGGTGCCGTGAAGCACTCGCCGTCGGGAATGTTATGTGTTCCGCAACAAGGTACCACAGGGATGTCTCTGATGGACATGGTCAGGTCCGTTCCCGGTCCCTTGAAGTGCAGCTTGTCCGTCCGGGCCATAAGCGTTTCCAGCGGTTTGACGGCTTCTGCCATTTTCGCATAATCGACACAGCAAACCTTGTAATAGAAATCCGCGAAGGCACTTGTCGATGTCTGTGCCAGCTGTGCCATGGAGGGCGTTGGGTAGCGCAACACGCACCATCGTGTTTGGTTAACACGAACATCCAGATGGACCGGTTTGTAGACGTGCCGATTGAAGAGTTTCGACTTTTCTGACGGAACATCGGACTTCTCAAAGATGTTTCCGGCACCGCGAACTCCGATGTAGCACTGCGTTCCCTGCATCATGCCAAGCTCAAATTCGCCGAGGCGTTTCATGCTTTCCTCGTTTGCCTCGATCAGATACTCGCGTTGGAGTGCGGGGTCGGTGAATTGCAGATGAGGTGCCGCCCCCGCTTTTGCCACGGCGGACACCAGAGCCGAACCAAGGCCGAGAGTCTCTTCGCCGACGCATTCAATGAAAACGAGATCACCGGGTTTTGCGGCGACCGAGTAGTTCACCAGAAGATCGGCCAGAGTGCGGTCGCGGGGGTCGATGGATGAAGTCATGAAGTCCTCCTGAGAGCAGGGGCTTCAATCAGGTTCCGCTGCGAGGGGCAAGGCTTAGGGGATCAACACGGCTATCCGATGTGGAACCGGCCGATCGATGTTGGTTCCTCGGCTTCGACCTCTCTCACCAGATCGTGTTCGATGACTTTCATATTCTTCCAGTGTCCCGCCCGATATCGGAAGAGGGAGCCGAGTCCGAAAATCGTCACAAAGCTTCCCGCGGTGGCCCACAGCATGGCGGGGTTCCCTCCGGTCCACATGACGAGCAGGCAGGGGCCGATGAAGCCGAACAGCGAAGCGAAAACGGAGAGCAACATCACGAATTTCGTGTCACCCGCGCCCTTGAGAGCACTGGAGTAGATCAGGCTCAGTGCGTCGAAAATGGCATAGTAAGCGACGAAGTACATGAATACCCGCGCGAGATCGTGAACCTGCCTCATGACGGCCGGATCGTGATCGCCTCGCAAAAAGAGCCCGATGAAGAAACTCGGAAACGCCAGGTAGCAGGCCGCGAACACAACACAAACCGTCATCGTAATCACCTCCGCGGCACATGTGGTTGATTCCGCGACCTTCGATTTTCCGGCACCGATGTGCTTTCCGACCAGCATTGTGACCGCATGGGCCATTCCGATCATTGGCACGAAGTTGAAATGACTGATGGTGAAGGCAACGGTTGTTGCGGCAAGTGCCACGGGACTCACCCGCCCGACGATCAGCATGAAGATTGTGAATGCCGCCACGTCCACAAAGAAGTGCACACTCTGCGGGAAACCGTACCGGATCATTCTTGTCAACAGTGGCGGGTCGACGCGCCACGCGGAAATCACACGGTACTTCCGTTCCTGCGATGGTGTGCAAGTGGCCGCCACGAAGACGAGCGTTCCAAGGGCCATGCTCAGAGATGTGGCCCATGCGGCGCCCGGCAGACCAGGCGAAACAAACGGCAGCCACTCCGGAGGTGAGAAAATGAACCATTTGTTGAGCGCAATATTGGCCCCCGCGTTGAGGAAGTTCACCAACATCGGGAGCCATGTGTTGCCGCGCCCTGCAAAATAGAAGCTGAACGCCGTGTTGAGCAGCAAAAAGAAGGAACCGATAGCGAGAATTCGAACATATGTCGCCTCAAGACCGGCAAGAAGCTCATCGGGATGAACGAAACCAAAGAACGGCCCGATGAGAGCCAGAAGCAGGATATTGAACAGACCTCCGGCAAGCGACAGATAGATTCCCTGCCACAGGCATGCTCCGATGCGATCATCCCGTTCGGCACCGTGATATTGTGCGACGAATGTTCCAAGGTATGCAACCACACCCATGGGGAGCTGCTGGATCAGCCACCAGACAACTCCACCGGTTTGTGAAGCGGCCATGTGGTATTCGAGATCGTAGATGGAAAGAAACCAGCGGTCGAAGAACATGTTCACGACCACCGACAGCTGACTGAAGATCATGGGCAGCGCGACGATCGTCAGTTCACGCACCCCTCCATCGCCCCCCCAGTGGGGACGCACCCACAATCGCGCCCGAGTCACAGGCGCCCCCGCGATACCACTCGATTGAGCTGACATTGATCCGCTAATCCGCTATCCGTTCACTCGGGGAAGGCAGTACCATGTTCCCCATTCCTCAAGGGCCGAGACTTCGGCGACATCCCACCCGGTGTTTGCAAGTCGTGTTTTCAAGGTTTCCTCCTCCGCGACAAGAAAACCCGAAACAATCATGGGCTTTCTCAACCGAGCCAGAGGCTCCAGCATGGAGTCGAAGCTTGCGCTTAGCATGTTGCACACGACGAGGTCCGGAATCGGAACACCATTTAACAAACATCCCATCACGGCTTCATCGATAGTGGAGCCCTGTACAAATACCAGTCGGTTTCCAACACCGTTAATTGTGGCGCTGCTCGCGAAGCTCCGTGCTGACGCCTCCTCGCAGTCCATGCCGACAGCCTCTTCCGCCCCCAGCAGGATCGCTGCGATACAGAGAACTCCGGTTCCCGTTCCGACATCCAGGATGGAATCGTATTCACCCGCTTTCGCCTGCAACATTCGCAGGCACCCGCGTGTTGTCGGATGCCCACCGGTACCGAAAGCCGGTGCGTATTCGATCGCGATATAGACGTTATTCGGCCGCTCCTTCAGAGTCGGTTCCTTTTCTTCCGGCGGACCGACCCAGAGCCCCGGAGCGGACTCGGTGGCGTGATAAAAGGCTCTCCAGGCGGCTCCCCAGTCCTGCTCGCCCAGCAACGATCCTTCAATGGGGACCTCTTCAATGCCAAACCACTGCTTTGCCAGTTCGCGAACAAGACCGAGTGCTGCCTCAAGAGCTTCGTCATCTTCGCGCTCGACCGGTGGAAAGTAGAGAATCGCCTCCTCGGGCACATCGTTGACGGCCGTACCTTCCACAACTCCCTCGCAGCCACCGTCCATTGCCAGGGTCCAAAGGATTTCCCACGTCTCTCCCGAGACGTTCGAGGGTATGCCAAGACGAACCACCGGCCACAGTTTCATGGCCGCAGCAGAACCTGAGCCACAGGCGGTCATCAACCCCCACTTGTTCAAGACAGGGCTCGACCCGTTCACGGCGCGAAGATTGAGTTCCTGCTGCTTCGGAGATGTGCCATTGATTGCCATCGTCACGCTCATACTCGTCGGTCTTGGCCTGGTTCATGTGTGGCTGCAGCTTTACAATCGACGGCTGCTTCTGCTTCGGGACACGCCGCGAAAGCCGACGATTCATCACCTCTCGGTGTGGCTGCTGGTTTTCCTGCCGCTGACTCTGCTGGCTTGGGTTTCGGATCGGGAACCCTTCGCGGCGGCACTCTCGTGGAGTCCCGACACTGCGGAATCCAGAGTTGTTTTTCTGTTCTTTGGATTTCTCTGGGTCTTTGCACTCTACCGATTCGGGTCGTGGTTTGCCGGTAAAGTTGTTCCTGTTCGCTCGGACCGCCTGGTTTCGGAGCAGACCAGGGTACCACGTCTTGCATCTCCCGAGAGCGCACTTCCCCGCGTTCTGCGATCTCTGGAAACAACCCACGATCTTCATGTTCGGCGGCTTGAGATTGAGGTGCCGTCCCTCGCGGCGGAGTTTGACGGACTCACCATCGCCATGGTGTCAGACGTACACTACGATCCGCGACACAACCAGGTTTCATGGTTTGACGATCTTGCTGAAATCGTGAACGGTTTCGACGCGGACGTTGTGGCATTCACCGGCGACTTTGTGAATCGCCGGGGAGACGTACAGGAATCCGTCGCATTCCATGCCCGAATGAAGGGGCGGCTTGCGACGTTGGTTGCTCTCGGCAATCATGACGACTGGACGAACCCGAGGCTCATCCGAACGGAATGCCGTCGCCATGGTCTTCGCCTGATGCACAACCGGCGGTGGACAATTGAACGCCATGGTCGGAGATTAACCTTTGCAGGAACGGATTCCCCCTGGGGGAAGCGTCGAAGTAACTGGCCGCGATTGCTTCGCAAGGATCCTGGCGAGTCTCTTGTTCTCCTCAGCCATACGCCGGACAATACCCCCTGCGCCACAAAGCATGGGGCGAATCTGATCCTGAGCGGACATAACCATGGTGGCCAGGCTTGTCTGCCCCTTGTCGGTGCCGTTATTGTTCCGAGCCGCCATGGTCATCGCTATCTGGAAGGAGTTATCGATGCCGGCCCGGAGGCCGTGCTCGTTGTTTCCCGCGGCATCGGGTCCAGTCCCGGGATTTTCGGCTGGAACGGACGGATTCTCTGTCCGCCGGAAGTCATTCTCCTGACGCTTCGCGCCCCTGCCGTCGAAGTCACCGCACCGGTTTTCAATCTCCAGGATGATGTCAAGGGAGCCGTTGTCGCGGCCATGCCCGGGTAGCCGCGTTTTCATTGACGAAGCGGCCTGATCTTCGCTGCCCTGCCTACAGGCCTTTGAGGAGCCCCTCATGACCCTCGTTTCCGCCGCTCGACAGCTCAATTACGACAACGCCACTGATGTGCGTATGGCCATCGAGCGTGCGCTTGAACCTCACGGGGGGATGAGTGCGTTTGTCAAAGACGGTCAGCGCGTCCTGTTGAAGCCCAACTTCGTGCGCGCCATGGATCCGGAACGTGGTGGAGTCACCCACCCCGTGTTCATTGCGGAAACCGCGCGCCTGGCGCGAGAGGCGGGTGCGAAAGACGTGATGGTGGGAGATTCGCCGGCTTTTGGCAGTGCCGGGAACGTTGCGAAAAAGATGGGGTTGTTGGATCTTCTGCGGGATTCCGATGGGCGTGTCGTTGAGTTCCGCGATATTCGCCACGTACGGGGCGGACTTGAAAACGGTCGTTTTTCCGCGCTGTCGCAAAGCGGAGAGGCTGTGGACGCCGACGTTCTCATCAATCTCGCGAAGGCGAAGGCACACTGCCAGATGGTTGTGACCTGCGCGACGAAGAATCTGTACGGCTGCATTCCCGGCCGGAAGAAGGCGCTCATGCACTGCCTCGTCAAGAACAGCCGTTACTTGTTCGGGCGCATGTTAATCGACAACGCACGGACGCTGGGGGCACAGCTTCATCTTGTGGATGGCATTGTTGCCATGGAAGGCATGGGCCCGACGAACGGAACACCCAACCGCTGGGGCTGGATCGTGGCGGGATCGGACTTTTGCGCGGTTGATCGTGTTATCGCTGAGGCTCTCGGCTACAGCTTCGACGAAGTGCCTCACCTGAAGGCCGCCCGAGACATGAAAGCGGGCACCACCGAGCTTGAAAAGATCGAACTTGCCGGTGCAACGCTCGATGAAATGTGCCCCGAGAGCTGGTTGAAGGCGGATCTGCTGCCGGTGACCTTCAATCCCATCCGCCTTGGCATTGGATACATTAAACACCTGCGCCAGTGGAAGACAACATAACCCTCTCTTACACGACTGCATCCGGAGGCTGGCTCAGGGTGCGTTTGACATCGTCCGTTTTGAAGCCCATGAGCATGGGACGGCGAACACCGGGCAATGCGCACACATCGTAAAGTTCCTTTACGACGCCCTCGATTCGCAACCAGTGCACTGAGTCGCCCGTTGTCATGTCCACAACCATGAGGCCGCATCGCGGTTCCGCATCCCTGGACTTCATCTCCTCATCCAGAGGCAGACCCTGGAAGGTCTTGTTTTCACGGGCCGTTGAAAGGCCGATCACCGCGTATCCGCCATGAAAACTCAGGCCGCGCGCATACCCGGGACAGAACGTCGTGGGTGTAAACTGGCCGGTGTCCGTGTCGACATGGCCAAAGTGTCCCGCACCGGAATTCAAAAGCCAGAGTTTGCCGTCGTAAACCCTTGGCGAATGAGGCATTGAGAATCCCTCTGCCACGACCTCATTACTGTCGATATCCATGACGATACCGCCATCGCTGCGACGGTCGCGCCACCCGTCCGCGACATCGCTGCGGCTGACGGCGGTGACATACTTCGGTTTCCCATCCTTCATTGCGAGACCGTTCAGATGACAGCGATCCTCCGCCGCCAGCTTCGAAAGAAACGGGGGCTTCCAGAGAGGACGAAAACTGTAGTCTCCATCCATTGTCGACAAACACCCGAACAGTGTGTTGATGAAGTAAAGCTTTCCGTCAGCACCCATTGCCATGTCATGGATGTCGATATCACCGGTGACCCATGACATGCGTGGCGCGTAGTAGCGGTCGTATCCCTGGAAATTTTCACCCGGCGGAACAAGATTTCGAAATCGCCAGAGCAGGTAGTCCGTGCTCATGTAAAACTCGTCCGCCGACGCCCACATGCCCATTGCACGGGGGAACGTACGCTCGAAAATGGAGAGTCGTCCATCGGCCTGCAGGCCGATCATGAACAGCTTGCCGGTCTGGTAGGTTGTGAAAGCGATACTCAGATTTTCGCTCGCCATCCACGCGTTGAAATGCCGCGACGCGGTTATGGCGAGTTTCTGCTCGTCGCTGGGTGTCGTCATTGAACGCTCCGGATCATGCTTAAAGTATTCGTGAGAATAAAACTCGAACTCAGGTCGGGCTATTGAAAACCCATATCGGTTTGGCCTTTTACAATAGAATCCAACTGGTCCCGCGCAAGTTGAAGCAACCAGTTGTGGCTGCCGCCTTCAATGCTGTGCAGGGTAATCATCTCCGGAAACCGCTCAGCGAGTGTCTCCGACATTTCGTGGGGAATGACTTCATCTTCCGTGGCGTGGAAGAGATGGACATCCGGTGGGCTTGCGGAGCGTGAGAGCTCGGCGAGGCGCTCCGCGTTATCAAACCGGTCGACCGCCAACCACGAAAACAGTGGTGTCACCATCCGGCTTGCCATGTCCCGGACGCTTGTGAAGGGCGCCATCAGCACCAGACTGCGCGCTTCATGACGTGAGGCAAATTCGAGGGCCGCCGCCGCTCCCAGCGAAAAACCCAACACGTTCAGTTCTGACTCAACCTCGTCGGGATGCGCACCAACATGGGCTGCGAAGGCATTCCACGCCAGCTCGGCGGATGAGATGACACCGCCCCGTGTGGGCTTGCCCTCGCAGAGTCCGTATCCTGGGTAGTCCACGAGCAGAAAACCGGTCTGTTCATCACGCCACCGATCGACTTCATCCACCCATCCGAGCGCCCGCGAAGCGTTTCCGTGAAACATCACCCAGATCCGTTGAGGTGGGTCTTTGCCAGCGCCAACCGGTGGGATGTAGAATGCAATGAGACGTTCGCCCTGCGAGGTTGTGGACGCCAGCTCGACGGTTTCCGGTGGTACCCCGTGTTTCCAGGTGGGTTCGTACCCGCTGGGGAAAAAGAGCATTTTGCGTTGAACAGAGAAGAGGAACACAGCTGCGATAAGATAAAAGGCACCGAAAGCGGTGCCAATGAGAAGAACGATCCGTGGAAGAGCCAGGCTCGCTTTTGCGGCGGGAACCACGCTTTCCTGCTCTCCTGGAACTGTCACAGGAGTTCGACGCGGTCGATTTCGGGAAGCCGGTCTGTTATCTTGCGTTCAATTCCGAGCCGGATCAGCATGATCAGAGACGCATCCGGCGGTCCCTGTGTACTGATTTCAATGTACAGAATTCCCGCCTCAAGGCGATCCACCCGGCAAGCCACACCATCCGACTGCAAATAGGGCGCAAGAGAGCCCACCACCTCTCGCGCGACGGCCTCGGGGTCCTGCCGGGCATTGCCGACCGTTTCCGCCTCGGTCGTCGACATCGTTCCTACTCTTCCGTCAGACCGCAGAAGTATTCGTTCTCGAACTTGAAGTTCAGATGATCGATCTCCCACGACCAGATATGGCCGCAGGACGTTGGAATGTGAATGTCTCTGCGTTCGAATTCCGAGCGATAGCCGATCTGCCGCAGGTGCATTGCGCCGATTCGACGAGCCACCCGCTCCACGACGTTAAGATCCGTATCCTGAACCTGGGACTTGATGGTGGCCCGCCAGATCTTCTCCTCGACGCCGAGTTTATCAACGCCGTGTCTCGAATAGGCGCTCCGGAAGTCCAGGAGTTCCGTCTTGTAGGCATCGAAGATTTTATCCGCTTCTTCATCCCTGCCGTGCCACTTGAGAGCATGGATTGCGTGCACGGCCCCGAGACACAACATGGCGATGTTGTGATAGGTTGCCCGATGATCCATGTGTTCCCAGGCAAAGGTGCTTGAATCCAGTCCCTCATACGCATGGTAGACCGCCGAGGCCGCCGCTCCGGAAATGACAATCTCGTCGTCCGTGAGGTCGTCCCGCTCGGCATCCTCCGGAAGGTTTGCCAGAAGGCATTCCCGCGCGAACTCCTCAAGCCGGATGTCCGCCTCGCTGTAAACGTGATGGATGAAGTGCTCTTTCCAGTGGATGCGGGCGTAGCGGATCAAAAAATCCTCCACGTTTCGTATCATGACGGGGACACGGCGAATCGGTGTGATTTCCCGCAACAGGCCCAGCATGCCGCCCATAAAAGTCTTTGGCTCGCCGACGATTGCCCGGTGGACGTTTTGCAGTGACGCCATGAGCGCCGGCTTCCAGCACGGATTTCCACGAGCCTTGCGCATCTCGCCGTCGGGCATGCGCCGGCGGTAGTGGCGATCGCGATCAAGAAAACGTCTCGGCGTGAAACCGCCTGTCTCCTCGTAGCCCAGGAAGCGGGACATCGATCCCGGGGTATCGGCCCATGCATCCCAGCAGGACATCTCCTTGAGTGTGGTGCGCCGCGGCTCCTCGTCCATCATACCATACAGTTTCAACAGCTTGCGCCGAACAAACACATCCGGCCCGCAGGGCTGATAACCCAGTTCCGTCAGTTTAACCAGTTTCTGCTCGAAGTTCAGACAGGTCTTGAATGTGGAGAGTAATGTGATGAGGGGTTCGAAGTGCGACCACAAGTGGTCGATGTTGCGATCTCGAAGCACGGCATCGACTTTCGCAATGGTGCGGTCGAGTTGCTTTTTCGTGGACGGATGCCCCTGGATCACCCAGTCAGTGAACTGACGCTCCTTGAAGACAATGGAGACGATGTCTCGCGTTGTCGGCGCCGGACGCAGCGTGTTCCAACGCTTCATCAGCACGTCCGTCTCGCGCTCCTTCGACTGCTCGATGTCCAGGACCAGAATCAGATGGCTTGGTTCAATCTTGTTCGTTTCGCAGAGCTTCACAAACTCTTCATGAAGAATCTGGAGCACCTTTGCCGAGAACGCGCCTTCCGGAAGAAACACCGGACACATGAAGTACCGCTCGCCATGAAGCTTGGCCACGGTGCGGTTGTATTTGATCAGAACCGGCCAGTAGAATTCGAATGCCGTTCGCACCATCCAGCGAATTTCGAAGTCGTGCTTGAACGTTGGCATCAGTACATGGAACGGCATCGTGATGACCGGCGTGGCGTGACCCTCGTCCCAGAGCTTCGCAATGCGGCTGTAAACGTTGTCGGCGGTTTCGTAGTCCAGATCAATAATGCGAACAATGGAGGCGGGATCGAGGCCCAGTCCCATGAAGGAAATCTGGCCCGCTTCGCCAAAGATCTCCTTGTTTGCCTGTGTCAGGATATTTGAAACGCGGCCCAGTCGCTTTGCCAGGGTGCGGATGAACTTAACCTGGAGCTCCGTGGGGTTTTTGCCCGACATGGTTTCCTGGTTGAACTGGCAGGAAATCGGAGCGATTCGCTCCTCGTATTCCCGTGGTGACGAGAACAGATCCAGGAGCTCTTCAGGGTCAGCTTCGGTAAGATCCGTCGGCAACACTGTGTCCATGTTGACGCGGGAGCCGAGCGGATAGCTGTACTCCACCTGTGTCGGGTGGAGCCGGTTCGCTCCCTTTTCCTGCCCCAGTACCGCTGTCGCGGCGGGACGCGGCGTCCCCTTGATCGGGACCGGTGTGGGTTGAGCAGCCTTTTTTTTCGCCGTACGTGGTGCCACAACAAGACCTTAAAATGGACTTGAGAGGCCATATCCTGCCGTGGCCCCCAGCCGCGAAGGATTTGGCGGTCTCGAGCTTCGGTTGGCAAGTAAATTGTCCGTTGCCTCTCGCGAGACGGAATGCCGCTTCGGCCATGTCCATGAATTTACTATGGTTAAGGGGTCGGCTTTCTCACAACTTCTCCATCTCTTACGTTGAAACAAGCCTCCGGACTCAGTTGATTCCGCACCAAAGCGGCATCGGTAGCAGTAATCAGGGACTGAAGGGGGTGTTCGCAAAGGAGTGCCAGAAACCCCTCCGCCCGGGATGTGTCGAGTTCTCCCAAAATGTCATCCAGAAGCAGAAGAGGGCGTTCACCCGTACGCTTTTCCAGGAGTTCGGCTTCCGCCAGACGCAAAGCAAGAACCGCGGATCGCGTTTGGCCCTGACTGCCGTAGGTCCGGATATCGGTTCCATTAATTCGGACTGTCAGATCGGCGCGGTGTGGCCCCTGGCGGGTTGTTCCCCGCTCCATGTCTCCCTGGCGTGCCGCGGCCCAAAATTCTCGAAGAGAGTCCGACGCTGTTGGTGTTTTCTCGCGAAAGCCCTGATCCAGCTCCACTCGTAAATCCTCCTGATCACCGGTCAGCTGACTGAGTGGTTGATTTGCCATTTCGGCAATTTCGAGGGCCACGGCAACACGAGCTTTCATGACGGCATGTGAGTGATTTGCGAGCGCCTCCTCGAAGCCGTCGTACTGCGCGTTACGGGTTGAAACCCGCTCGCGGAGCAGCCGGTTGCGCTGCTGAAGGGCACGGTTGAGTCCGTTCAGGTGTGGGAGGATTCCAGGATCCGACTGGCAGACCAGGGTATCGAGAAAGTCCCGTCGGTTTTGTGGCGGCCCCTGGAGGATCTGCAAATCGGAAGGGACAAACACGACTGTGGGCAGCCGCCCCCACAGTTCGCTCAAAGCGCCGAGAGGTTTTCCGTCGAGCCACACGGATTTTCGGTTCTTTTCAAGAGCGAGCCGGATACGATGTGAGCTTCCGTGGCGTTCGAACTCACCGTCGACAGCTGCAAATTCTTCCGGCTTTGTCATGGTGCGAATGCATTCGCGGTCCCGCGATGCTCGAAAGCTCCTTCCCCGGCTGATCAGTGCAACCGCCTCAAGCACCGTTGTCTTTCCCTGAGCGTTCGCCCCTTGGAACAGGTTAACCCCCGGAGACAATTCCACATCCGCCGATGCAATTCGCCGCAGGTTTGTGATGGTCAGATTCGCCAGCGCCATACAAGGTTCCCAAAGGAAAGGCCCGGGTGCAGGACCCGGGCCGTTTGTGTCAGTGGTGAATGAAGGGATCGAGGAAAACTCTCCCTCTCCCGCCTCAGTGGAAAAGTTGCCAATCCGGCACGCTGGATGAGCCCGGGCCGTCTCCCGAGTCGGTGGCCGCCGTAACGGGGGCGTAAGAACCGAAGGAACCGGCGGAGTCCGTCAATGCGGGGCCGGGGAAGAAGTGGTGAAACTTGTCGTGGAAAGGCCTGAATAAAAACGAACCGTGTTCTGGCTGGTATCACCAACAATGACGTCTCGCTGGGAATCGCTGTTTGTATCCTCGATCGTGGCGATCCAGGAAAAGGTCTGACCGAAGCTGGTTGTAAGAGACGCGTCAGGTGTCGTGACGATGCAGACCGATGTTAGTGTGCCCGCCATCATCGCGCACGGGAAAATGATTCCTTTCACAGGAAGAATCCCTTCTCTGAAATCGCAGGACCCGTTCTCTTGAGCGGCAATCTGAGATATTGCTCAATCCGGGTTCCGTGGAACTGGTTGCGGGGGCGGAAGGGAAACGACCAACACGCCTCAGACGGGTCAACGGGCATGTCAAACAGGCACTGCGTTCCGCATCATGCCAGAATGATGGAGGCCGCCGGGTTAGTCGGCGGCCTCCATACGGGAATGCTGATGAAACCAAACAGTTACACTGCGGATTTTATTCCTGCTCGCGAAGAGGCTCCGTCAGTGCGGTGGAAAGATAGCGCTCCGAAGCCGAGCAACCGATAGTAACGATCACCTTGCCTTTGTTTTCCTCGCGCTGAGCCACCTTGATTGCGGCGGTTACGTTCGCACCGGTTGAGATGCCCGCCGGAATACCCTCTTCGGTGCAAATACGGCGCGCCATTTCGAAAGCTTCGTCATTCGAAACCTGCACCACTTCATCCAGAATGGAGGTGTTCAGGTTTTTGGGAATAAAGCCCGCGCCAATGCCTTGAATCTTGTGTGGGCCGGGTTGCCCACCGGAGATCACCGGCGAATGAACAGGCTCAACGGCGATAGCCTGCAAGCCAGGCTTGCGGGGCTTCAAGACTTCGCCGCAGCCCGTGATCGTCCCCCCGGTCCCAACGCCCGCGATCACAATATCGACTCCGCCGTTTGTGTCGCGCCAGATTTCTTCGGCCGTTGTGCGGCGATGAATTTCAGGGTTTGCGGGATTTTCGAACTGCTGGGGAACAAAGCTTTTGTCTGCACCGTGGTCTTCCACCAGGGCCTGAGCCTTTTTGATGGCACCGGGCATCCCTTCACTTCCCGGTGTCAGGACCACTTCCGCACCCAGCATGCGGAGCAGCATTCGCCGTTCGAGGCTCATTGTTTCCGGCATTGTCAGGATCAGCTTGTAGCCCTTCGCCGCACAGACAAAGGCCAGTGCAATGCCTGTATTGCCGGAAGTCGGTTCGATCACGGTCATTCCCGGCTTCAGTTTTCCCGCTTTCTCACCTCCCTCGATCATTGCAAGACCGATACGATCCTTCACCGAGGAGAGCGGATTGAAGAACTCACACTTCAATGCCACCGTTGCCGCGCATCCGTCCGTGACGCGGTTTAGACGAATCAACGGAGTGTTGCCGATCGTCTCCGTGACGTTTTCATAGATTCGATTGTGCATGCCTGGCCTCTCTTCGAGAGGGCAGCCCTCATTCAGAATGGCTGCCCGATGGGGTGTGGATAAGTAACCTTAAATCATTCCAATTCGTCAGCGAGCCTTTGGTTTGGGTCAAACCGCGATTCCTCATCGCCGGTTTCATTGTGAGCCTCGCCACCGGACACGATGTGTTTCTCATTTTCCAGTGAGCCGACGCCCCCAAGCGGGCCGCTAATAACCTCTTCCAGAGACTTTTTGCGAGCGGGTCCTTTTGGCTGAGAACCCTCCCAGTGATATTCTTCCGGTGGGGCGTCGTTTTCCGGATCCGGCTTGAACGGCTTGGGTTGCTTGCGGGGTTGTTCGTTTCCACGGCGGCCTCCGCCTCGTTCCCGGCCTCCTCTCCGCTTTCCGCGCCGGCCGCCTCCGGAGCCGGATCCGTTCGAGCGGCTCGGCTTTCGTCCCTCTCCTCCGGGCACCTCGATAACGACGAAGCGCTCCGGATCGCGACCGTGACTGCTGGTGGTCAGGCCTTCATAGTTCTTGAGGAAGTTATGGACAAACTTGCGATCCTCCGAAGGCATGGGCCTTAACTCGACATTCCGTTTCGTGCGCCTGGCCTTGTCGGCCGCGTTCTTGGCGATCTTTGTCAGTTGTTCGAGGCGTTTTTCCCGGTACTGACCGACGTCCACCATGACGGGCGGACAATTTGGAACGGCCTGTGTCAGTGCGCGGGACAGGACGTGTTGAAGTGCGTGCAGTGTCTGTCCCTGACGGCCAATGAAGATGGACGCGTCGTCCGCTTCGATGATGACGGTCAGTCCTCCGTGTTCGACCAGCACCTCGCAGCTGCAACCGGGTTTGAAGCGCTCGAGGAAGCCATCCATCCACTCCTGAGCGGCCTCAATAATCTTCCCCATGCTGACACGAATGACGTAGAGTCCGGCATCCCCCTCGCCGGGATTGTCCCCCTCCTCTTCCGCCAGTTGCTCCAGATCCTTGTCGTCCGGTTCATATTCCTCGATGACGTGAAGGTCTTCCTCGCCTGCCCCAAGTTTCTCAGCCGCCTTGCGGATCGCCTGCTCTTGAGAGCGGGCCACCACTTCGATCTGGTTCATATCAATTCATCCTCGCCATGATTGTCGCTGACCGTCCGGCTGTGCAGCCGGACAGGTTCCATCTCGTATGATATCGTGTGTCGGCCGCCTTCGGGAGCTTGGACGAATTCAACAGCGGGAGGGAGGGGGCGAGCCGGAAAAACGTCCGATCAGGCTGTGGAAGGGCTGACGGAGCCCTTGCCCTGAGCGTTGTCTCGATCATGCAGTTCCACGTATCGCTTCGTCAATACCGTGTGTCCAATCTGCCAGACATTTTGCACTGTCCAGTAGAGCATCAGTCCGGCGGGCATGTTGTACAAAAAGAGCAGGAAGAACAGCGGCATCATGATCATCATTTGCTGCTGCATCTGGCGCTGCTGGGGATCCGCAACCTGGCTCATCATGAGCTTTGACGTGAAGTACTGAGTCACCACCATGAGCAGGGGCAGAAGGTTGAAGGAAGACCAGTTAACCAGCGGAACCGTAAAAGGCAGCATGAAGAGGCGGTCGGGTGCCGCGAGGTTCTCGATCCACAGGAAGGGCTGGCCCCTCAACTCCACTGACTGACCCAGCAGAACGTACAGCGCGATGAAGATCGGCATCTGCAGGAGCATCGGAAAACAGCCTCGCATCGGCCCCAGCATGCTGATGTTGTGCTCGCGGTAGAGCTTGATCATCTCCTGGCCGCGCTTTTGTGGATCGCTCTTGTACTTCTCGTTAAGCTTTTCCAGTTCCGGCCGGATGCGCTTCATCTCGGCCATGGATTTCGCCTGGTTTTTGATGGCCCAGTGGGAGAGTGGATAAAGAACGGTTTTGACCATCAGCACCAACAGGATGATCGACCAGCCCCAATTGTGAACGTGACCCTCGCACCAGCGGAGAATCGCCAGCAGGAAAATCGAGATCGGCCGAATCCAGCTTTTGCCGTAGAAGATTTCATCGAAAACCACCTGGTTCGGAGCGAGCCCGCCTGCCAGCATGGGCACATTCAGCGACTTCATAAGCGTGTAGTCTTTTGGTCCCACCAGAAGGTGGTATGACAAAGTCGCCGTTTCCCGCGGCTGCAGTTCCTGCATGGGATGCAGAAGCTCCACGCTCATGGGGGCGGGCACGCCCTTGATCCTGTACTCGTCAGAGATGTCCCGCTTGCGAACATAGAGCTCGACCGTTTCGGCAGGGGTTGACGGGTCCGGAATAAGCAGCGCCGTGAAGTACTTCTTGAGCTGTCCCGCCCATGCCAGTTCGTTCTCGTAGCTGACGGGATCATCTTCCTCGTCGAGGATCTTCGTCCTTAACTCACCATCCACCGAAGCGGCCGCCTTGATGCGCCCGCTCATGCGATCCTGCGGCATGGGCTGCAAGAAGCCGCCCTGCCAGCCTGTGCCCCAGCCACGACGGCCGTCGCCAAGGCGCGTGCGGACATCGCCGTTTCGTATCGTTACAGTGTAATCGACAACGTAGGATTCGGGGTCGAAGCTGAAGGTCTTGACGACCTGCACACCATCGATGGCAGGGGAGAGGAATGTCAGGACATCCTTTCCCTCCAGGGTTTCCCGCTCGATATCGTAGACCACGCGGTTGAAATCCGCCAGCGTGCGTCCCGTGAGCTGTAACGGCAGCGAGCGGCCATCACGGTCTTCCACCTGCGGGATCAATTCCACGGAACCGCCGTCCACGGAGTACTGGTCCTCGACGGGAGCCACGTATTCGGAAGGGAGGATTTCCCAGCTAAGCGGTACGGCTCCGAGATGGGTGAACGTCACCTGGACAAGACTGGTTCGTACCGTTGTGGATGGCGCGTCCGCCAGTGAAACGGCCTCCGGGATATCGGCCGGTTCTCGTGAGTCCGTATCGGCGGGGTCGTCCTCGGGAAGGAGCTCTTCCGGTTCGTCCACTGGCGTCGGGTCGACTTTGACATCCGGGGGGGCGTCTGCAGGGTCAGGCACATCGGCGACTTCCACCGCTTCCGCCTGCTTTGCCTCCAGCTCCGCCTGTCGCTGAGCGGCCTTCCACACGAAGAAGATATTTACGCCGACGAAGATGAGAAAGAACGCGGCCCATCGCCAGGCCATGCCCGGTGGTTGAGGCTGCTTCTGTTGCTGGTTTGAAATCACGTTTTGAGAGATCCCTGGTGCGCCGAAATGCGCAAAGAGCAGGCCGGGGAGCATCAGGAGCCCGTCGAAGACGTGGCAAGCCGAAGTTCTGCGCTGGCCCCGCCGGTCTCAAACCCTTGTCGCTCGGCGAGTTGAGCCGCCGCCGGAGGGTATTTCCGTTGCCCTGCGGCGGCAGTCCCTGCGCCCCTCCTTCACTGCCTTTACGCAGAGGCAGGGACTGTTCAAATGTCACGCTTTCACAGACGGATTGTGTCGCTGGTCTCCATCTTCGCGGTGGTGACTCTCCTTGGTGGCTGCAAGCGCCCCGAGCGCGAAGGCGACAACGGCGACAAGTCCGAGAGCTCCGAATCCGCGGAAACCGAAGTCAGGAAAGAGACAATCTTTCTCTCTCCGGTGCTTGTTCAGAAGGCGGAGCGTGGCGAACTTCTGGCCACCATTGCCGTCACCGGCTCCGTTGTGCCGCTCCGCACACTGGCGGTTCGGACCGAGGAAGCGGGGCGGCTCCGCTTCGCCAGGGAGTGGATCGAAGGCGACCGCATCGAGAAAGGCGATCTTGTCGCGCATCTCGAAAGCCCATCGCTTATGCGGGAGCTTGAAATCAACAAGGCCGATGTGCAGATCCAGAAAGAGGCTCTCGATCTGGCGGAACGCACTCTTGAGTCGCGTCTCAATGAATACCGCACGCTGGCGGATCTTTATGCACAGGGTATCTCCGCAGAGAAAGAAGTGGACGCCGCGCGGCTGGAACTGGAACGCGCCCGCAACAGTCAGCGCCAGGACCTGATCAACCTGGAGAAGGCGGAAAGCCGCGTGCGGGAAATCAGGGAGCGCGTTGAATCTCTGGAGATTCGCGCGACCGCTTCCGGTCTGATCGTGTCCCGGGCCACGTTTGAAGGTTCGGGCAAGTTCACTACCGGTTTCGGCCGCGAAGCCATCGCCGATTTCGACGGACTTCAGGTTTCTTCCGGACACGTCGTTTGCGGTGTGGCGGACACGTCACAGGTTTTCATGCGATGTGATGTGACCGCTCGCGACATTTCTCTCGTGCGAACCGGTCAGCAGACCGACGTCTCCGTTTATGCGCGGGACAACATGATGGCCACCGGCGAAGTGGCTCGTGTCTCCAACAGTGTGAATCCCGACACCCGCGCGTTTGAAGTCGACGTGCTTCTCGCCAACGCGGACAGCACACTGAAGCCCGGCATGTTCGGCAAGGCGGAGATTGTCACCGACCGCCGTCGCGATGCGCTTGCCGTTCCGCGCAATGCCGTCACCGTTCGCAACGGCCAGGACGTGGCATTTGTTGTCGAGGAACCCGTCGACACCAAATACAAGGTCGCCCGCATGGTGCCTGTCGAAACGGGTCTGGAAACCCGCGACGACATCGAAATCACCTTCGGCGTTCAGGAAGGTCAGCAGGTCATTATCCGCGGCTTCGAAGTTCTGCAGGATTCAACCCCCATCAACCCCATCGACGTCGACGCTCCCATCCGCCCCGACGAACAGAGCGAGTCGATGATTGAGGTGGAGGTTAAAGAGGACGAGGAAGAAGAGGAAGCTGAAGAAACCACAGAGACGACCAGGGCCGAAATGGATGATGGCATGTGATTTTGCCGGATAGCGGAGCTCTAGCTGAGCGCAAAAGAGCCAATACAAAACCTTCATTTTACCTCAGCACCCACACGTCCGCGTCGAGTTCCGTGCCCTGGTTGACCGATCCGTCGACGGCTCCGCCGAGGGCCAGTGTCGAACCGTTTTGACCAGTGGCCACGCCTCCGCCGTGTCCGACCACAATAACGGCACTGCTACTCTGTTCACTTTGCACGACCGTCTCACTTGTTCCCGGGCGCAGCAAAACAATGTGCGAGCCTTCCTCCGACGATGACTGTCCTGCGAGCAACAGCGACGTGGCAATCGTCGCCGTTCCCAATGCAACGAACCGCACTGGTCGCTTGTGATTGAGCACGTTCATTTCCGCGATTCCTTTACCATCGTCTCGATTCGTTGTTCAAGTTTCGCCAGCCTTGATTCGAGCCGCTTGTTTTGTTCCGCCAACAGGCCGATGGCTTCGCGGCGGTCGATTCCAAGCCCCACTGACACACGCACCGTGCCGTCACGGGAACGCGACCATGCGCGGCCGATCAGGTTTTCCAGATTCTGCAGTTTCAATTCTTCCGCCCGGACGGCAATGGCACGGCCGTCGTTTTTTTCCGAGGCCAGAATGAAATCACCTTCTCGCGCATCTCCGCTCACCATGACGTCCACCTGACCGATGAATGCGGCGAGAACAAACCCCTAACGGCTTCCTCCCGGGTCGTTTCCCCGCAGGATCGCGTTGCGGCTCACCACCATGAGTTGTTCGGCGTCCTCCGTTACGAGCGATGCCCGGCCTCCATGCAAACCCACAACGCTTCCCGCGGGAATGTTCTCATCGGCGTTGCGTTTGGGAAGATACTCCGCAAAGTCGCACGTTGTACCGGAGATACAAATACCGCCGCCGGTGTTTGCGATGGATCCAATGGGACTTCCGTTTTCCTCGAAGCTGATAAACGTTTGACCGGTGGGGCCGGCGCTGGTCACACCCAGTTCCAGCACCGTCGATGCGGGATCGGAATCGAGATGAGTGTACGTTCTCAGCGCAACGGAGGGCACGCCTGCTTCGTGGGAGTGACTTTGTCCCGTCTGTTCGACAACCCCCGCGAGG
>JANQSL010000069.1 GCA_028284075.1 Candidatus Sumerlaeia bacterium
CGCGTCCAGTAACAAGTACGGCAGGATGAAAACCAGGAGCACCAGTCCGTGAAGCAACGCGCGGACAACCTTCTCCCCGGGCTGCCGTCCCATCGTGTCCAGTTCCAGACCGCGAAAAAACTGCCGCGCCCTCAGAACGTGAATTGCGCAGAAAACGGCTGCCGTAAACAGAGTCCGCTTAACGGCCTTCTCCTTCGCCATCGCAGAGGTGATCTTTGCATGCAGGCTTTCCCAAAGCCGTGGCGCCGAAGCCATGATCGTGGGCCGCACGGATGCCAGATCGTCGGCGAGCGTTCGTGGCGATGTATACCAGATCCCCGCGCCGTTGGCGATACCGGCCGTGGTGAAAATCCGCTCATAACTGTGCCAAATAGGCAGAATGGAGAGCATGCGGTCTTCTGATCCCAGATTGATGGGAAGATTGCGAATCTGCGACAGCATGTTCCCATGAGTGAGCTGCACACCCTTGGGCTGGCCGGTCGTTCCTGATGTGTAAATCAACGTAAAGAGATCGTTCACACCCGTCGTATTCAGACGTTCCCCTGCACGATGGTTACCGTCCCGGCGCAGCTCTGCACCTTTCGATTCCAGCTCCGCAAGTGGAACAGCCTCTCCATGGGAATCGCCCTCAATGAGTATGACATGTCTGAGTAGCGGAAGCCTTTCCCGGCATTGAATGAGGTTGTTGAGAACATGTTCGTTCTCGACAATGACCGTGCGCACCTCCGCGTGACCGAGAATGTATTCAATCTCGGCTGGGGTCACATCGGACGCACGGGGCACATCCGCCGCTCCGGCAATCTGTATGGCATAGTCCGACAAAATCCACTCAAGACGATTATCCGCCAACAAACCAACGCGGTCGCCCGCTTCCACACCGAGATCGATCAGTGCGGTGGCAAGGTTCAGCCCGCGCTCGAACAGTTCAGCGAATGTAACGGTCGAATATTGCCCGGGCCCCGTTCGTGTACCAAAAGCAATCCGGTCTGGAAAGCGTTCGGCGGAACGTCGATAGAGCTGCCCGATATTTTGGAGTTCAGTCATCACCAAAACAAAAAGGGGGGAGCCGAACGGCTCCCCCTCAGGGTAGATACAGCAGCAGGCCTGTGTCGCCTAGTTGCTTTCTTGGATGGCTTCGCCTATACCGATCTGCCAGCGACCCTCGGGCTTATGCTCGAAGCCGAGGCCGGTCACCTTGAAGGGTGTGTCAAAACCATCGTTACCGTTGGAGAAGGAGACCCAGTTGTCGCGGTGCTGCGTATTCTGCATCAGGTCGTCGACACCGTTGTCGTCCATATCTCCTGCAAAGACCCACCAGCCAAGACCGCGTGTCGGGTCGTCGTGGAAGCCGTTCTCGGCAGCCCAGACCGTGGGTGCGCCAAGAGCCGTTCCCGCACCATTCGTAAGCGCCACATGGATGTTGGTTCCGGGAGTGTCAGCGATGAAGGCAACGTCGTCATTGCCGTCGCCGTTGAAGTCACCGATGGCAATGCCCTGCTGATTGTCGGGATCGTAGCGGAAGGGGCTGCTGGCCGCCAGAATGGCCGGCGCTGAGACGTTGATACCTTTGCGGGGGATGGCAGCTCCGAAGATCGCCGCCATGCTTCCCGTTGTGTTATCCAGGATGAAGACATCGTCAAAGCCGTCACCGTTGAAATCGCCGGCCGCCGTGAAGATGTTCGCGTTGATTGTCAGGCCCACGATATTCGTTTGCTGAGGAGCGGAAATAGAGCCCAGTACATTGACACCGGCATTGACCGTGTTCGTGCTGAGCTGAAGCAGATCCATCATCCCGTCGCCGTTGAAGTCGAGACCGACAAACTGAACCTGAGAACGGTCCTTGTCCATCGACCAGCCATCGGAATTGAAGGTCGATGCGCCAAGGTTGCCATCGCCCTGGTTGATGGCGGTCCAGACGCTGCCGAACTGCTCAATTGTCAGGATGTCCGTCAGGCCGTCGTCATTCAGGTCACCGAAGATCGAGACGTCGTCGTTGGCGATGTCGTGATTGAAGCCGGTGAAGCGCATGCGCTGCGGAGTGTCGAATGTCGGGTCGGTGTTGTTGCTGAACCACACATCCGTGAATTCCGTGAGAACAAGGATGTCCTCACCGCCGAGCGAAGGTGTGCTCAGGCGTGTGATGACCCGGGTCACTGCCGTGGACTGGGCTCCATCATCATCGACGGACCGTACAAGAACGTCATTCTCACCGACGTCAAGGCTCGCGTTGAAGCTCCAGGAAGTCGTGCCGGTCGCTGTCTGAACAGGACCGTCATTCACAATGTATTCGACGCGATCAATGGTGCCGTCAGTATCCGCGGCGGACCCCGAAAAGGCAAAGGTGGTTGTGTCGAGACTGACCGTCTCATCCTGTGCCGGAACAGTGACTGTTACGGTGGGCGGGACGTTCGGAACTTCCTCGATTGTGTAGCTCGCGCCAGTCAAAACCGTATTATCGAGTTCAGGCGAGAAACGGGTGGGGTCCACAAACGCCACAGTGGTGTCGAGCGAATCGCCAATGGCCTCAAACTGGAAGGTTGCAACGGGGCCTTCGTAGGCAACGGTCGCGAAGCTGGGCTCCAGTAACTGGATACCAAGCTCGCCGTTGTTGAGAGTCGGCGGAGGAGACAGATTGAAAGGCGAGGCGCCCGGCTTCGACACACCGCCGGTTCCGCCAACGAGTTCGAGGATGCTGTCATCGAACATGACGGTCAGCGCGCCACCGCGAGCCAGACCTCCCTCGGTGTCCGCGTTGATGGTCACGTCAATTGTCTGACCGACGTCGAACGTGCCGGTGGCGGGGCTGATACTGATGCTCGGCATGGGAACCGGAGCACCGGTGACTTCAATCGTGGCTCCGGTTGTTGTGGTGTTGGCGATCTCCGGCGAAAAGCGGCTCGGATCCGTGAACGCGAGGTCAGATCCCGCGCTCTCGCCAAGAGCTTCCAGTGTGAAGACGGCAACCGGGCCATCGTGACTGACGGTCCCGAAGCCCGGCTCAAGAAGCTGAATGCCAAGTGTGCCATCATCGAGTGTTGGAGGCGGTGAAAGGTTGTAGGGAGAAGCATCAGGCTTCGTGACCCCGCCGGTGCCGCCCACCAGAGAAAAGATCGAGTCATCAAACGTGATCGTCAAGGCACCGCCCCGGGCAACGCTGTCGCCCGTATCCGCATTGACGGTAATTTCAACAGTCTGCCCCACCTCAATGCTGTTGGCGGCCGGTGAAATTCCAATACTTTGAGCTCCGGCTGTTGCCACGAAAGCGCTGAACGCCAGGCTCCCTGTGATGACGGGCAGGACGGCGCTTTTTCTGAGGTTACGCGATTTCATTCGAAATCCTCCGCGGTATTTATCTTCATGGTGCTAACAGGTCCAAAAGGTTGAGGGAGCGGTTAGTCACCGCTCCCGGTTTACAGTCTCAAGCCGAAATCAGCAATTGCTGCCCGTCTGCCAGTTATCCAGCAGGTTCAGGAAGTCGTTGGCACTGATGGCGGGCGGGCCAAGCTCGTCGTAAATACCCTGCCAGTTGTCCAGAAGGATCAGGAAGTCGTTCACATCGGTGCAGTCGCTGCAGTCGAAGTCGCCAACGTCACGGTTCTGGCAGACGTTGTCAGCGACGAACGGATCACGTCCGGAGAGTGTCATTTCCTCGTCGTCAGGGGTTCCGTCACCGTCGAAGTCGCCGTCTGAACTCTCGAAGCGCAGCAGGTCGATACTGGCGGAGCTGGAACTGAAAGACTTGAAACCGTTGAGCTGCGCGACCGTGTCGTCGACAAAATCGACCACCTGGAAGCAGGGCTCACCGTTAACTTTGACATCGTATGTCTTCGAGTTGGTGGCCGTGTCATAGCGGATGTTCACAATGACTTTGTGCCATGCCGTATTTGAAAAGGATTTGACCGGCGTGGTTCCCTGGAAGACGGAGCCGTCGTAGTATTTGACAGTAAAGTTGCCCGCATCCACCGCTTCAAAGCCGAGGAGCACGGCGACATCGGTGTCGCCGGGGGCGGCGAGCGCCTGGGATCCCGTGCCGTAATACCATCCGCAGAAAAGAACGCGGTCAGAGCCACTGCCGTCCACGGCGCGCTCAATCTCGCTGGATGCGTCCTGCGTTACATATTGAGAACCACCATCAGCCGGCGGACCGGGAGTGCCGGCATTCGTAACGGACGCCGTGCCAGCGTTCACAGACCATGAGTCCTGAGTGTTCAGGTCACCCACGGAATAGCCGTCGCCTGTCTCGAAACTGGTCTCGAAAAGTTGTGCTTGAACAGAACCGGCCGCTATGACGCCGGCGAACGTCAGCGCCATCCATGTTCTTGAGGAATTCCGCATTGTTTTCATGCCTTTCCCGGTCTTTGGAATCTGTCGAAAGAAATTCGCGGCCTCTATGGTGACCTCAAAGTCCCCGCCTCCAATCGGGCCGGAACTCCGCATCATTCCTTCGTTTCCGTTCGGCTCATGACCATATACGTAGGGCCGCTTCACAACGGTGTCAACGGTGGTCGCACTGTAACTTTGACGTTTGACACTGCTATGGTTCACGACCCTCCCCACGGATCATGTCTAACCAAACACTCGTAATAAGGTCGCGAAGGAGATGCTCAGGACAACCAATTTTTGCCCTTTGTCCGTGAAATCGCGGTTACAAACTTGCTAAACTTTTAAGAAGCAAATCCGGCAAACGGACAGGTCCCGCCGTATCCCTCCAGGGACGCGGTCCGCTTCAGGTGATCGGCCGGTACCAAATCGCTGAGCCAGCCAGCCGCCGCCGCCGCGTCTGTCCCGAGAGTATGGTTGCTGGGGAAAAGCCTGAGGCGTCCCTACGATACCGCTTTTGGACAAATAAATCAAGTTATATCAATTATCCATATCTGTATCGGCGATGTTCCTGAATGCAGAAACAGGCGATCAGTGCAGCCTGGCACAGAGAACCGGGGGTGAGAAACGGAGACTGAAGGATCTGATCAGACTGAGCGAGGCTGGAGAGTTCCCCCGATGCTCCTGGCTTCCAAGGACCTTGTCCACTTCTCAAGAGAGGCCGGATACGTCAGGGGCTCTCCGGGGATCGCGTTACGGCGACCCCCCCGGGCCGGCTTCCAGTCCTGTTTCTCAGGGTCACAAGCCAACACCTTGATGGAGTGGAATCTCCAGGGGCTGAATTCGGACCCGGGTGGTCCCAGGTATATCGAGGAGCGGGGCGGTTCATGAGGCCCTCTGGCGCCGCCGCTGGAGGTGTTTTCGGATCGCGGCGAGGGAAGAGGCTCCCGGTTCTTCTGACAGAACAAGATTGGCTCCATGCACGCGGCGGCGGATCAGAACCTCGTCAGACATCATATCACGAACTCCGCAGGCCCTGCCGCGACTCATCCAGTCGATGAATTCGCCTCCGCGCAGTTGCTCATCGAACAGTCCCGTCTGATCGAAAACCTCGCGGCGAACCAGGGCGGTGCTTGCGACCTGCCCCGGCAGGACCAGCCCCGTTTCCCGTCTCCCGCCGCCACGGTGGTGGAGATACTGCTGCCTCCCCAGCACAATGCCGACGCCGGGATTTGAGGCAAACGCCCGAATCTGAGTTTCGAGCTTCCGCTGCATCCAAAGATCATCGCTGTCGAGAAACCCCACGAAGTCGCCGGAAGACTCAGTGACCCCGGCGTTGCGAGCCGCCGCAGGGCCGCTGTTGCACTGGTGAATCCAGCGGATGCCACCAGCTGGAAACTCTTCATCAAGGGTCTCGGTGCCATCCGTTGATCCGTCGTTCACGACGATGACCTCGTGGACCGGGATTGTCTGCGCGAAAACACTCTCGAGGGCTTCGCGCAGGTACTCGCGGCGATTGAAGGTGGGAATGACCACGCTGACGGTTGTCATGCGTCCTCTCCGGCTTCGTCGTAGAGGCGAGGCATGGGGCGGACTCTTCCTCCGCTTTGGCGACGGCGGCGGAGGGAGTTGCGAACGGCCAGCAGGAACCCGTTGTTGGAGGCGTCAAGCCCGTGAGTCATGCCGCCTTCATGCCGACGGTAGTGGATGGTCACTTGCGGCTGAAACCTGATGGAGCACTCCGCCTCCCAGGCGCGCATAAACCAGTCCGTGTCCTCGCTGAAACCACCAGGCATGGATTCGTCAAACGTCCCGAGGCGTTCGAATACCTCGCGGCGATAGAGTCCGCAGCCGAGAACAAAGAGAAACCGGGGCTCACTGAAAATCCGGTCTCCGTCCGCTGACTTGCAAAATTCCTTCATGTGCCCAACAGCGAAATCGAATCCGGAGCCGGAGGCCAGAAAAGGAAGCTGCAGTGCGAGTTTCTCCGCAGGCCAGAGATCGTCGGCGTCGAGGAACGCGATCAATTCGCCTTTCGCTTCGCGAAGGCCCTTGTTGCGCGCGATTGCAGGACCGGCGTTCTCCTGCCGGAAAACGCGTGCCTCCGGAAACGCGCGGCGAACGACATCGCTTGTTCCGTCCGACGAACCGTCATCGACGACGATCAGTTCCAACGGATCATATTGCTGATCGCGAATCGATTGAAGCGATTCGCCGATCGTTTCCGCCGCGTTGTGGGCGGGCATGATGACGGATATTTCAGGGTGGATGGGCATGGCCGGCCTGAACGCTTGACATCCCGAAACGACGCACGAAAAAGCGTGCATGGTCAACGCCACATATGACGGGAATTCCGCATGCCGGACATCAAGACCTGGAAGGTACGCTCCGAGGGCGTGACTCATCAGAATATTGAAGGTGAGGTCATTGCCATTCACATGGCTCGTGGAACATACCACAGTCTGACGGGCGCCGCTGCAGTTGTCTGGGGAGAGCTCGTGTCAGAGCCTCAATCCGTTGAAACACTGAATGATGCATTCGACGCCGCGCCGAAGGACTCTCTTCAGCGCCTTCAGGCGTTAATTGAACAACTGGTGGAGCAGGATCTCGTCGAGCCCGCGGATATCACCGCGGCCACTTCCATGAATAACAGGGTCGCATGGGAAGAACCGGTGATGGAGTCCTTCGACGACATGCAGGACCTGCTTCTCGCGGATCCCATTCACGATGTGGATGAGCGGGGCTGGCCAAGTCTTGCCTCGGCCGATGACCACAAAAACTGAGATCCCTGCAAGTGCCTGCCTGTCCGCTTTCGAGCGGGCGGCCCGTTCGACTTCATCAAGCAGGCGGTTTGTTCTCCGTATTGCGGGCCAAACAACCCTTCTGAACATCGCGGGACAGGCAGCGGAAGACGCGGTTCTTCCGGCTCTTGAGCACTTGTGCGTCCAGCCTTCCGGCACTCCCGGGCCGGAACTCTTCGTCTGGGATCAGAAAGAGGCGAGTGTTCCGTTTCCGGCCCCGGATCTTGAAACAGGCGATCAGTTCCGAAACGGCTGCATTGAAACCCACGCAGACAGCGGTGCGGTACTCGGTTACCGCGAAGAACCCGGCACGGCATTTCGACTGGAGAAGTCCAGGGGCTGGTTCGCGTTCTTCGATGCGGAGACAATCCCATGGTATGAACGGGCGGCGCCCCTGCGGGACATTCTGAACGCCATTCTGATACGGGACGGTTCTCACATCGCTCACTCGGCGGCTGTTGCAACGGAAGACGGCGCGGCTCTCCTCATCGGAGAAGGCGGAGCCGGCAAGTCAAGCACCGCACTTGAATGTCTGCGCGCCGGGATGGACTATCTCGGGGACGACTGGTGCGCCGTTCAGCCCGGTGCCGAACCAACTGTTCACAGTCTGTTCAATTCCGCCAAACTGCGCCCCGACTGCGTTGAGCATTTCAACGAGTTCCAACCGCGCATTCACAATCGCGATCGTCTCGAGGATGAAAAAGCCACTGTCTATCTGCATCGGTGGCGTCCCGAACGAATGCGTCTCTCGGCACCGGTGCGCTGCATCCTTCTGCCACGTGTGGTGAATCGGCCGGAAACCACTGTCGAACCGGCAACGCCTCGAGACTGCCGGGATGCGCTGCTGCCGGTCACGCTGCGATCGACTCCGGGCTGCGGGGCGTCCTCGATTCCTCTGTTGGTCCGCATCGCCCATTGTGCGCCGGTGTTCCGATTGAATCTCGGCACCGAAAGACAACGCATTCCCGGTGTGGTCGAGGAAGCCATTTACAACTCCTGACGAGCCTTCGTGAATTTTTCAAAAGACACACCTTTCGAGGAGTTCCCTTCGGCGAAAGCTGTCCCGCCGGAAGCAAAGGTCGTTGTATCGGGGCTTCGTGCATTGCATGGAAAACACCCGGACGCGTTTCGGAGGTCATGCACAGGCTGCCGTGACTGGAACGCGGTGCTCGACTTCGCGGATTCACACCGTGTTGTTCCCGCGTTCCGTGAAGCCCTTCGGAAACACGCGGCCAACCTGATTCCGGCTGAACCGATGCGCGCACTCGACGCACGATTCCGCACGAACGCACAGCAAAATCTCATTCTGGCAACGGAGCTTCTTCGGCTCACAAAGTTGTTTGTTGAAAAGGAGCTGACAGTTTTCCCGTTCAAGGGACCCGTACTGGCCGTTCAGGCATTCGACGATCTCACAATGCGACAGTCGGGGGATCTTGATTTTTTTGTCGCGCCGGATGAAGCGTGGCAGGCCGCGAAGCTGCTGCTGGACGAGGGCTATACGTCTGACCCACCTCTCCATCATGTTCACTTCAGCCGTTCTCACATGCGGGGGCGCCGCGAGTTGAACTTCATGCGCAAGTGGGGACATGCGGAGATTCATGTGGAACTCAAATGGCGGGCCGGTGAATTTCATATGCCCTGGTCCTTTGACACGTCGAAGACTGAACATGTGAACATCGCGGGAGGCACAGTCAGAACGTTTTCACATGCTGAAACATTTTTCTACCTTTGCCACCACGGCTCGCGGCATATGTGGCAGCGCCTTTCATGGATTCAGGACATTGCGAGTTTGCTTGCAATGTCCGGCGACGCGCTTTGGCGTTTAATGTTAAGAGAGAGCACAGAGCGCGGGTGCCGAAGAAACCTGCTGATCGCATCGACTCTGGCACAGCAGCTGTGCGGTTCGGAACTTCCGGAACCGGTGAGCAAAGCCGTGAGAAGGGATTCAGTTGCCCTGAATTCCGCACGGAAGCTTGTTCCGTGGATTCTGTCGTCAGATCAAAAACCGTTGTTCAAACACTACCATTCGTTTCATGTCCGATCCCGGGAAAGACTGCGGGATCGCGTCACCATCTGGGGCGCATGGCTGTGGGATACGGCGCGCATGGATCGGGTGGTGGCGTTGAAAAAGTGACTGCTCAGTCCATCTCCGGCCTTGAGCGGGACTGTTTCACCTGCTTGCGGTGTTTTTTCCTCTGGATGCGTTTTTCATGAGCCGCCTTCGGAATGCGAGTGGGAACGCGTTTTTTTCTGCGGTGATTCCGGCGAACAAGACGTTCGCGCAGTATCCGCAGTGCTTCCCGTCGGTTTGTAATCTGGCTGCGTTCGCTCTGACATCGAACAACAATGCCCGTCGGACGATGACGCAGACGAACGGCGCTTTCGGTCTTGTTGGCATGCTGACCACCGGGGCCGCCGGAGCGCATGGTCTCCACATCGCACTGGGCAAGAAGTGCGTCGTCGTCGTTGGGAATGACGACACGATTGTATTGTTCTATTTCCTCAGCCATTCGCCGGCGTGTTCCTCGATTTTTTCGGCAATGCGGCGGTAGCCTTCACCGTTTGGATGAATCTTGTCCGGCAGTGTCAGCAGACCGTTGCCCACGATGCCATCGAGAATGTTCGGAACATAGACGCAACCCGTCTCCTCGGCAAGATCGCGATACCGCTCGCCGTGATTGCCGGAATAAAGCAGACCGCCGTCGACCGCCAGCAACACCACGAGTGCGCCGGTACTCTGGATACGATCGACCATTTTCTCGAGATTGTCGAACTGCCGGTCGATGGATTTGCGCTGCAACATGTCGTTGCCACCAAGACCAAGCAGGACGATGCGGGGCTTCCGGGCGATCACGTCGTTCTCGAGACGGCGCAGTCCGCCGTCGGTCGTCTCTCCGGGTACGCCAAGATTCACGATGCTCTTTCCGATCAGCTTTTCAAGCTGGGTCGGATAGCTTTCTGAACGGTCAAGGCCGCTGCCATCGGTGAGACTGTCACCAAAGGCGACAATACCGGTTCCGGAAGGCGGATCGTTGGTGACGGGCCATGTTGTTGCATCGCCTCCGCGCAGAAACAAAAACGTCCCAACCGCAACCGCCAAAACAACCGCTGGCAAAAGAACTTTTTTCATCAGTCTGAAACCCCGGCCTCATCGTCTTCCCTCAGAAGAGAAGACGTGGAAGATGCGCCGGTCTGTTGCTCCCTGCGGGAGAGAACGCCGTACCACGCACGAACCAGTTCGGCTGCGGGTTTGCCACGGGGCGAATAGCTGAGAGCGTCGTCAGCATCGAAGCTGAGCCACTTGAAAAAAAAGAAACCGCCGGCTTCGGGGCGATCGTGCCATGCGGAAATAAACGCGCGATAAGCCATGGCCTGCTCCGTCACGTCCTGAGAACCCTCCAGAGTGTAGTCCCAGGGGTACATCGCCGCGCCGTCCATGGACGGATAGCCGATCTCCGTGAAGATAATCGGCAGTTCGGGGACATTGTTTCGATGCCAGGCAAGGATCTGTTCACGCCATCGGATCCAGGCTGTATCGAGCGCGTTCTGTGTGGCGTCCGGTGTGTTTGTCAGCTCGTAGTAAGACGAGAGGCCGACGGCGTCGAGATCTCCCCACCAGGCGTCCGGTCCGTCGTAATGATCCCAGTTGCAGGAGTAGATCAGTGAACCACTGAACTCTCCGCGAACGGAGGCAATGAGGTCCCTCCATGAGGCCGTTTCACTTTCGAGAGACGAAAATTCACTGCCAACACTGAGCCAGGCCACTCCCTCCTCTTCCGCCATTCTCGCGTAATGAAGAATCCGCTGTTTGTATGTTCGAAACCAGTCCTCTGCGGGATCGGGGCGCAGATTTCCGCGCCAGTCATCGCCTTCGGGGTTCTGCAGCAGCACAATGGGCAGGATCATGACTTCGAGACCGGCTTCGCGAGCCTGGCGAATCGTCGTGCGCACTCGATCGTCCGGTGTGGTGCGTCCCTCAACGGCACCCATTTCGAGCGACTCCGCATTGTCCTGCATTAACACGAGCAGCAAATTCACGGCGTTTGCGTTCAGATCCGCGATTTCCTTCATCGCAAACCCGTAATCGAACGTCGGGTCGGCGGCGTACAAAGGAAGGACCACGCCCCGCAAGGGAACGGGCTCTGTTGCGCGGGCGGCGGAATACAACCCCGCCAGCAGGATCAGGCAGACGATCAGGCGGTCAGCTCGGCCTCGCGCATGGCGTAAACCGAGTAGTCGATGTCCGGGAAGATGTTGTCTTTCCATTCGAGGAATTCGAGGCGCTCGGTCTCGATGGATCCGGAGCGAATCATCTCACAAAGGGCGTTGAATTCGATCAGGTGAGTCTTGGTGCGTTTGACCGCATAGTCGACAACGGTGTTCATCTTCATGATGAACGCCCAGTCGCTGGCCTGAGCCAGGAGCAGTTCGCGTGCCGCCTGGTTGAGAGCCCGGCGCGTCAAATCGTCCGGGGACGGATTGTCCTTTGCCAGTTCGATCATCCGGATGGCCGCTTCATCAAGGTGGCGATAGATCCAGTCGTTGCTTCCCTCAAGCCAGACTTCGTTGAAGCCGCCGTAACCCCACGAACTCATGGAAGGCGTGGCGGATTGAATGCCGTCACCGTGGTTTTCAAGGTATTCACGAGGCGTGGTAAGCGCCACGTCGTCCTGCTCCTGAGAGGCTTTGCGAACGAGCAGGTCGAGGAAGGCGGGGCCTTCGTACCACCAGTGGCCGAACAATTCGGCGTCGTAGGGCGATACAATGATCGGTGGCCGGTTCTCCATCAGGCCGGAGAGGTGAAGAACCTGCTGCTGGCGGCAAAACAGAAAATGTGACGCATGCTGCGCGGCCGCTTCACGGGCTTCCGTCTCGACGTATGGTTCCTTGTCCTGAAGATCCGTTTTTCCGGTGATGCGGTGGTACTTGATGCCGGTGGCGGTCCGCGCCGTGTTACCGTGCATGAAGGGAGCAAGATACTCAAGGTCCAGATCGAACCCGATGTCACGATAGAATTCACGATAGCGGGGATCGCCGGGATAACCTTCCTCGGTGGACCAGACGGAACGGGAGGATTCCTGATCACGGCCGAAGGCGGCGACTCCCGAGGGCGTCATAACGGGAGCGAACACTCCCCACCGCGGCCTCCGGTCCGCAAACAACAGACCGTGACTGTCGACAAAGCAGAACTTCAGGCCATGCCGCCCGAGAGCTTCCTCGACTCCGGGGTAGAAACCGCACTCGGCGTTCCAAATACCGGCGGGACTGCGGCCAAAGGTGCGCCGGTGGTGGTCGACGGCGACGGCAATCTGAGCCTCAACGGCTTCAGGATGGGTTCTCAGGAGCGGAAAGAAACCGTGCGTCGCACCGCAGGTGATAATCTCAAGATTTCCATTTTCCATGTGACGCCGGAATGCCTGGCAAAGATCTCCGGCGACCGCCTGCCATTGCTCGCGGCGGCTCAGGAACCGTTCATGATACATGATGGCGGACTGATGAAAGTCCCGCATTGTGGCGGTACGATCAAGCTCGAGCCGCGCCAGCTCGATCAGGTCGTCGAGGTGGCGGAGGTATCTTTCCTGAAGAAGCCGGTCCTGCAGCATGGAGCACAGGGTCGGCGTCAGGGACATTGTCAGCCGCCATGGCACGCCATCGCGATTCCAGCCGTCCATGACTTCCAGAAGGGGGAGGTAAGTCTCGGTGATGGCTTCGTAGAGCCAGTCCTCCTCCATGAAATGCTCGTGCTCCGGGTGGCGCACGAAGGGAAGATGGGCATGGAGGACGAGGGCGAGGTAACCCTTTGGAGTCATGGCATGGCGCTCGGCTGGGCTGATCCGGGGATGACGCCCCGATGTCTGAAAAGGCTC
>JANQSL010000091.1 GCA_028284075.1 Candidatus Sumerlaeia bacterium
TGTTCCGGTCGAACCAGGGAGCGCTCTCAGTCAGGGAGACAATGGCATCGATTCCCTGTTGGCGGAGGAAGGCGATGTCGTCCTCAAGGGGACTGTCCAGACCCGGACGTGCGGACCCCGCGATTTCGTTTTCAATGAGAAATGAGAAGTTATGAAGCATCAGGAATCGTCATTGAGTGAGTGGATGGTGAAAAGCACCGTTGAGGAAGGCAAGGATGACTGTCGCGCGGGAAACATCCGATTGCGGCAGGTGATCCGGCGGAAGACTGTATGGCGCGGAAGTCAAACTCCACAGAGTGTTGGAAGGCTTCAGGGACATGGCAAAGCAGAGGGAAAAAACCAAAGGTCAAAAAGCGGCGGAAACAGCCGGCAGGGCGGCTTCGGGTCTGATGTCGTTATCGGTTTGGGCGATTGGCATCGGAGTCCTGGTCGTGGCAGGGTACTTTCTGTTCCGGAAGGAAGGTCCGGCGACGGAGGATCGTTCGCCACGAGGGGTCTATACGGCCTACATTTCTCACGTGCGCGCGTACATTCCGCCTTCGCAGACGAAGCCGAGCAGTCTGACCATCGACCAGTGGCTGGATTACTTCGATTCCCGCTCGGTTGACTGGTTTGAAGATCATGTCGACACGCTTTCCTTTGTTCGTTTTCAGCGCGACCCCGCGGCGTGGAAGGCTTTGTCGAGGGATGAGCGCCGTTCCGAGGCAATGGCATACGTTCTGACTCAGAACCCGTTGCGCGGAGGAGCTGTGGAGAAACTTTATATGGATGATGGCGGAGAGGGTGCCGAGTTGACGGTCCGTGCCGGGGGACAGTTGCACGAGTTCAGCATGGTAAAGGACGGGCGCAGCTGGAAGGCTCGGGACCTGATGGGGAAAATGCCGGACTTCAATCAGGTCATTTCTGAAACAGCTCTTCCCAATTGATGCGCGCGGGTCAGACAGAACCATGACGGATTCTCCGCCCCGCAAAGACGAGTCGGTCGTTCCGCCGCATTTGCCGAAGGATCCGACGCAGACGTTCGATCCCATGAGGTTCGCGTCTCTCACAGGAGATCAGTTTGAGGAAGTGGAGGAGGGTCGTCATCCGACGGCGAATACCGTTGTCGAAGGGCGGGTGCAAACTCCCGGTGTGAGAGTGGATGAGAACCCTCTTGGTGCAACAAGCTACGAGCGGCGGGATCTTGCGGGAAAGGGTGGTTTTGGCGAGGTGTGGCGCGGGGTGCAGCCGGCGTTGAGCCGCCATGTTGCGCTCAAGCGACTCCGGAGAGAGCTGCTGGACGATCCGACATCAAGCACAAGCGCTTTGGAATACTATGTGACGTCGTTTCGTCAGGAAGCCTTTACAACGGCAAGTCTTGAGCATCCGAACATTGTTCCTGTTTATGATTTTGGAACGGATGACGAGGGGCGTCCGTCGATGGCGATGAAGTTTGTTCGCGGAACTCCGTGGGACAAACTCATTTGGGAAGATGCGGACCTGGACGAAGCGGAGTTTCTTCCGAAGCATCTGGACATTCTGATCGATGTTGCGCAGGCGGTCGCCTTTGCGCATTCGCGGGGAATTGTTCATCGGGACATCAAGCCTTCGCAGGTCATGGTGGGGGACTATGGGGAGACGCTGTTGATGGACTGGGGGCTTGCGCTCTTTTTCGATCGTGAAGCGGCGCTGCGGGAGAATCCCGCCTTGTTTGAGGGACCCTCGGTTCCGACTGTCGCAACGGGAGCGAATCCGGCGGGAACGGTTGCTTTTATGGCGCCGGAACAAACGGAGGAGACATGCCGCCGGATTGGTCCGGCGACGGATATCTATCTTCTGGGGGGGACACTGTACTACCTTCTGACACGAACGCCTCCGCATCCGTCGCTCGATCCGGAAGATGCATTCAATCAGGCACGACTGGGGGAGGTCCAGGATCCGCGGGAGCGTGCCCGGGACAGGCTTGTTCCCACGGAGCTGGCGGAGCTTGCGATGCGGGCGCTTCGTGAAGAGCCGAAGCAGCGTGTTCAGAGTGTCCGTGACTTTATCGAGGGCGTGCGAGAGTACATGACGGGTGCCGGCAAGCGGCTGGAGTCGGTGCGTCTTACAGGTCAGGCGCGTCAGGCTGCCGAGAGGGACGGAGAAGACTATACGCGTATGGCGGAGGCTTTGAGTCTTGTCGAACGTGCCGCGGGTTTGTGGAGCACGAATCCCGATGCCGGACCATTACGGCAGGAACTGCTGACTCGCTATGGACGATCCGCCCTTGGGCACGGTGACCTCGAGCTTGCACGGATCCAGGCGGAGTCGCTGGACGAGTCGTCGGGTAAACGTGAGTTGTTGAGGGACATCGAGGCGGCGGAGGCACGCGTTCGGTTTCAAACGGTTCTCATCCGGGGTTCGTTTGTTTTTATTATTTTGATTCTGGTGGTCGTCTCCGCTTTGGCGGCACGTTTGAATCGTACGGCGGATCTCGCTCTGGAGGCGGAGGACGCGGCGGCGGAGGAAGCTCTCAAGGCTGCGCGCACGCGAGCTGACGCTGAAGAGCTTGTGGGTTTCATGGCGGAGGACTTGTACGAACAGCTGGCTCCGCTTAACCGGCTGGATCTCCTGGATCGTTTGGCGGCACGGGCACAGGAGTATTACGATCAGCTGGATTCGGAGCGCACGTCACTGACGACTGTTGATGCACAGAACCGTGCCCGTCTGCTCGGCAACATCGGTGAGATTCGCCTCGGGCAGGGACGCCTCGAGGAGGCTCGTGCCGGGTTTGCCGAGGCGGTTCGCATGAGCCGGGACCTGTTGGAACGGGAACCGGAGAATCCGGAGATCAAGATTCTTGTCGCTGACCAGCTTTTGAATTTCGGAAGGACTCTTCTGATTTCGAATGAGATGGCTGAGGGCGAGAATCTCCTCGAGGAGTCTCTGGCGATTTTCAACGATGTTGCCGCCGGTCAGCCGGATGAGTTGCGCTGGGCGTTTCCGGTTTCAAGAATCAATTCGCTCTTCTCGGGGCTTGAGTATGCGCGGGGAAACACTCCCGAGGCGCTTGAGTTCGAGCGGAAGGCTCTGCGGGCGATGCAGCCGGCGTTACGCCGTGCTCCGGAAGATGAGCGCGTGTTGAATCAGGTGGCGGGCTCGCATACGCGAATTGCCGATCTGTTGCTGTATCGGGGCCGAAGTCATCTGGCCGCGGCGAGTGTGGATCAGGGGCTGACGATTGTGGAACGCGCTCTGAATGCGGGAGGATGCAAACGGGATGCAACAGCAAGATGATCGCTT
>JANQSL010000095.1 GCA_028284075.1 Candidatus Sumerlaeia bacterium
TTAAACAGAAGCGGAAGGCGCTCTGCTGGAATGCGGGACGGCAAAGGGCTCGGTGCGGCGATCCAGTCAGATCCAACACGGGTGACACCATGCAGTTCAAAACCGTTCGCCCCCAGGCCGTACCAGCAGAGTTCGGGCGACTCGCCCCCGCTGAGACGAGGAAGGATATCATAGGCATCCAGCACGGTTGATACGGGAGCAATCATCCACTTTCCCGCTTCCTTGCGTTGCGCGGTCATGACGGCAAAGCGCCCGCCACCACCTTCCGACCATGCGACAAATGTCGAGCCTGACTCCGTGACAAGCAGGGAAGGGGTTTCGATACGTACACGGGATGTGCTGATCGTTTCCGTCCCGTTGGCTTCCGCGAAGGAAAGAGTGGATACTCCACTCTCTGACCTCACCCACGTTACGGCGGTGTTTTCTCCGGCAAATCGGACTACGGGCTCTTCGCAGACTCCCCTCTCCGACGCGTCGATGATGGTTGGAGTCTCCCAGCCATCCCCTTCGTTTCGAGCCAAAGCAACCACGCTGCTGCCGTCGACAATGCCGCACCAGGCCACACCAGCGGTTCCACCTGCCGAGACTGAAAGCGACGGGTCCGTCGAAAATTTGATCTCATCGGAGAGAAGCTCTGCGGACGCCTCGAAAGACCCGGCGCCACTTGTACTCGAGAAAGCCAGTAACGCCACAGTCAGCCCTGGGAAGAGGGGTTGGAGGCTTCGGCTTTGAATAACCCGGGACATCGGTTTTTTCGGGAACACCCGCTCCTCAAGTTTGTTTAGGGCCAGACTCTTTGATCCGTCAAGCTGCACCAGTCGATCAGATCCAACCATACCCTCAAAAACACTTATCCAAAGCGGATTTAAATTCATGCTTGCAGGAAACTCGAGCCGAATTTCTCTGGTCAGTTCCGCCTCTTACTCCACTCAGGAACTTACAGTGATCCTGCCGGGACCAACGAACTTCAACGAGCAGGATCTGGTGGAATACGGACTCTGGCGCCTCACCAGTATCGGGCCCGACAATGAATTCTTCGGATCCATCGGAAGACGTGTCTACGATCCCACCAACGGCACCGTATCTCTGGGTGACATTATTCGAACCCAGGCAAGCTCGGAGGGAATCAGTACGGAAAGCACTGCCGGAAGCAACTAGTCCTCTTCCGCGATCGGAAGTGAAATAGCGCAAGTGGTCCCGCCGTTTGCCGCGGGCCAGATTTCGATCGAGCCTCCATGCGCCTCGACAATTCGCCGCGTAATCGCGAGCCCGAGGCCCGTCCCTCCCTTTCGTTTCGTAAAGAAGGGCTCGAAGGCGCGCTCTGCATCCTCGGGAGTGATTCCCGACCCGTCATCATGCACGGTAATCTGTACCGGCGCGCGGGGTCCCGCCAACTGGCGCACGCCGATGCTGACTTCCCCGGTTCCTTCGTTTTCACCAACGACCTGTCTGGCGTTCATGACGACGTTCAAAATGGCCTGTTTGATCTGACCCTCGTCCGCCAACACCGGTGGCGGCGCACCGTCAATCTGCAACTCGATCCGCACGCCATCCTTCTGCTTTTTCCCATGTGTGACGAATTCCACGACCTCTTTCGCGACATCCGCCACCTGTACCGGCTGCATATCCTGAATGTTCGGACGTGCAAAATCCAACATCCGCCGCACAATACCTTCGCACCGCGTTGCCTCTTTCTCGATTGTTGCGAAGTCGTCGTAGTGTTCGTCCGACTCCGGCACTTTTCGTTTCAGATACTCAGCGTAGGTCTTGATAATTCCGATGGGATTGTTGATTTCGTGCGCCACGCCGGCCGCAAGTTCCCCCAGGGCAGCCAGTCCCTCCGCTTTCACCAGCCGCTCGCGCACGCGCAGAACTTCCTGCTGTTGTTTCCCGACAAGGTTTACGATGACGACCGCCAGCAACATCAATCCCCACACAAACCCGACTCGCGCAATGAACACCGCGCTGGTCAAATCCACATCCGGCGCCTGCCGCCAGAAAAGCGACACGACAAAGAGAAGGGTTATCAGCAATGCAACGACAAGGTTCTCCAGAGTCGTCCGGAATAACGCAAACCCTCGAAACACAAGGAGCAGATAAAGCAAATGATAGTCACCGCCCACCGGCATAAAGAGTGTCAGTGTCGGGGGCATGCGGCTGTCGAACCAGATCAGACCGGTAATAAAAGCCAGATCCGCAATGTAGGAGGTATAAGCCATCGGCCGAACCTGGCCCGTCGCAATGCGGTCGCGCCAGAAAAACCATGCAAGTGCCAGTGTTGTCGATCCGTAGAGAAAGAACAGGCCGAACACCTGGGTCGGCGGCGCCTCCCAGTTCCGGTTCCAAAGCCAGTAGACCAGTGAAACCGCCAGCATGCCGATCTTCATTGGCAGCATCGCCCGTGATTCGATTCGGGCAAGCCACAGAGCGTAGTCCTTCTCGTAAAGCTTTTCGGTTCGATTATCCACTGAGTCTGTCCACGGATGACATCATCACCTGGAGACAATATCTCCACTGCTGATGATTCCGTTCGTTGGGTCGTAGTCCACTTCGGGAACGGTTCCGCCGTCACGTTCGTCCGTATCCGGACCGAAGCTCCAGATGTTCGCGGGCGATTCATCACTGAGAGAATATCCCCGACCGCGTGAGTCGGCAAACGGGTCCGGAGGCAAACCGTTGGGGAACTGCATATGGATTGCATCCGCCGTCGACAAATCCGGTTCGCGTTTCAGAGGATACTTGCGGTCGCGGAACAACCGAACACGAATGTCTCCTCCGCTAACGGTTCCATTCGTCGGATCATACTCGACTGATGCGCGATTATCCTTCCTGTCAGGGCCGACACTGTAGATCGCCAGGCCGCCTTCGATTTCCGCCATCTGCAGTCTCTTGCCGAACGGGTCCGCATCAATTCCACCAGGCATCAACTCGCCAGGATTCTCTCCGGCTGTCGGAAACCTGCCGGACACCAGATAGTGATGCCACGAGGCGGCACCGCTCCGTAACGCGGCCATTTTCGCGCGCGCCACATCGTGACGAACAGACATTTCCTCCATGTTCCTCACCACACCGGAAGCCTTCGCCTCCATCGAGAAGGATTTCGGCGCAGTGATCGCCAGGTGCAAAGCCGCCGCCGCATTGAGTCGCGGCCAGAGTTCTTCCACATCGGTGGCTGTGGGCAGATTGAGGAAAAGATTCTCCATCCCTCCGATTGCGATGTCGCCACAGGCGATTCCGATCAACGTTTCAATACTGTTCGGTGACTCTCGCACTAAAACCATGGATGCCCGATGGACTGGAAAAATCCAGTCCACGGCCGCCTCGAAATCACCCGAAATTGCGGCCATGTCCGCACGAACACGCATGACCTTCGACGCCACCTGCCAGTTAAGAAGAGACGACGTGCCTCCGCTGTTTCCGATCGAGGAGAATCTGTCGCGAGGTATGTAAACCGAATCCGCTGAAACTGACAGGAAAGCATCATGCATGTCGCTGACGGACAACCAGGCACCGCTCTGCCGATCCGTTCCGATCAAGGCAAGTGTATCGGCGACGTTCACAAAACCGGACTTCTCTTTTAACTCGATCCACTCGCGATACCCGCCGGCGATTTCAGCAACGAACTCCGGCCGCGATTCTGAAAAGCGCTCTTCGAACTTGTCCATGCGGCCACGCAACCTGTCGAGATCGTCGCTCCTCAGTGCGCTGTCCATCTCCGCGAGATAAAGAACGATTTCATCCGCGTTCCGCTCGAACTCCGCCTGCATTAACCTGTCCGCATGGGTTCCGTCTGACAGACGGGATTTGACCGCCTCCAAAACGTACAAATCAGAGACAGGCATCAGGTAGTCTCTGACGATCACGCTCCAGTTTTCCGGGTTTTTCTCTTTTATCAGCTCCTTGACGTTCGGATGGCCGTCGAGCGGCTCAAGTGTTGTGACCGAGTGGACCAGGTCGTATCCACCCTGTTCATTTTCGCGAAGAACCATATGATACCGGCTGGATAACTTCCGGGCCTCCCCTTCTTCTTCGCGAGGGACCGGAACTGCAACCTCATGGATCATGACCAGGTGGTCACGTACCCTTGCCAGGGCATACCTCCCCTTCAGACCTCCATCGACAGGCTCGGAAATCGTCGGACGGGGGGTATCCAGGGCCTGAACGGTATGAAACTGACCCAGGGGACGAACCAGCCAGTAGGTCACCGACTTGTACCGCTGCAGGGAAATCAGGAAACTCACGGCAAAAACGCCGATTAAAACAAGCAGCACGACCAGTGATGCCCGCCTCATATCCATAAAGAACTCCTCGGAAACGGGCGTCTCGCCCGGAAGTTGGACATGGCAGGATGGGTCTGAGCGGCAAAGGAGGGCCACGGCTTTTTCCGTCAGAGTTCGGCTAAACCTGTGGAAACCGGGACATTCCGCCTTGACCGACCCATGCCCTCCCCATACCAAACTCGCCGCTTCCGGTCCGCCCGCGGAGCGCCCGGCCGAACTCCCCGCCCGGGAAACGCCCCACGCCGCGAGCGGTCATCCCCGACCAGACGGCTCTGGGGCTTCGGCCCGGATTGAAAGACTACCACAAAGGCAGACAACCATGTCACGCAAGACCCCGCTGGAAAAAGTACGCAACATCGGCATTATGGCCCATATCGATGCCGGAAAGACCACAACGACAGAGCGCATCCTTTTCTATGCGGGTCTGACCCACAAGATCGGCGAAGTCCATGAGGGCGCCGCCACCATGGACTGGATGGAGCAGGAGCGCGAGCGAGGCATTACCATTACCTCAGCCGCGGTCCAGTGTTACTGGAAAGACTACGAAATCAACCTGATCGATACCCCCGGCCACGTCGACTTCACGGTCGAGGTCGAGCGCTCCGTTCGCGTTCTCGATGGCGCGGTGGCTCTTTTCTGCTCAGTCGGCGGTGTCGAGCCTCAGTCCGAAACGGTCTGGCGCCAGGCGGACAAGTACAAGGTCCCGCGCATGGCCTTCGTCAACAAGATGGACCGTATCGGTGCGGACTTCTTCTCATGCATTGAAATGATGAAGGAGCGCCTTGGCTGTCACCCTGTTCCCCTTCAGATCCCGATCGGCGCGGAGGACAACTTCAAGGGCGTGATCGACCTGATCACCATGGAAGCGCGTATCTGGCCGGACAGCACCAAGACCGACCTTGGTGCAAAGTTCGAACATGGCCCCATCCCCGAGGAGTACAGGGAGCAGGCCGAAGAATGGCATCAGCACATGCTGGAGTCTCTTTCGGACTACGACGATGAGTTTGCCGAAAAATACCTTGATGGAGCCGAGTTCACACCGGACGAAATGAAGGCTGCCATCCGAAGCGCAACACTGCGCATCAAGATTACTCCCGTGATGCTCGGCTCCGCCTTCAAGAACAAGGGCGTGCAGCTTCTGCTGGATGCGGTTCTTGATTACCTGCCGTCACCGACGGATGTTCCGCCGGTCCACGGAGCCCATCCCGAATCAGGCGAACCGCTGGAGCGTCCCTCTCAGGATGATGCTCCCTTTTCGGGGCTGGCCTTCAAGATTATGCGGGATCCGAAGGGCGTCGACAAGCTCTGCTATGTTCGCGTTTACTCCGGTATTCTGAAATCCGGCTCCTATGTGCTGAACACCCACAGCGACCGGAATGAGCGCATTGGCCGCATCTACCAAATGAAGGCCATTGATCGCGAACAGAAGGATGAAGCGAGAGCGGGCGATATCGTCGCCATTGTGGGCCTCAAGCAGGTCCGCACGGGCGATACGCTGTGCGATCCCGACGATCCCATCTCTCTCGAGTCCATGACCTTTCCGGAGCCGGTCATCTCCATCGCCGTTGAGCCGAAGACCAAGGTCGACATGGAGAAGATGAGCACCGGGCTTCAAAAGCTGGCGGAAGAGGATCCGACTTTCCGGATCAACCAGGACGAGGAAACAAATCAGACCATTCTTCACGGCATGGGCGAGCTTCACCTCGAAGTCCTTATCGACCGCCTGAAGCGCGAGTTCAAAGTCGAAGCCAACATTGGGCGTCCGCAGGTTGCTTACCGTGAAACCTGTACGCGAGAGGCGAAGGTGCAGTCCAAGTTCGTTCGTCAGTCCGGTGGGCGCGGTCAGTACGCCGACGTTTACCTCAAGGTCGAACCAAACGATCCGGGGCATGGTTTCACGTTCAAGAACGAGATCGTCGGTGGTGTTATTCCGAAGGAATACATTCCCGCGGTGGAACAGGGCATCATTGAAGCGATGCAGAGCGGCGTTCTTGCCGGTTACCCTGTTGTGGATGTGAAAGCGACTCTTTACGACGGCAGTTACCACGACGTCGATTCATCGGAAATGGCTTTCAAGATCGCCGGTTCCATTGGCTTCAAGGACGCCTGCAGAAAAGGCGGCCAGATTCTGCTCGAACCCATGATGGCACTCGAGGTGACGACGCCTCCGGACTATCAGGGTGATGTGATTGGCAACCTGAACCAGCGTCGTGCAAAAATTGAAGAGATCAGCTCTCGCTCAAACGCCAGTATCATTACGGCGCTCTGCCCTCTCGCCGAGCTTTTTGGTTACGCGACCGATCTGCGCAACCTTTCCTCGGGCCGCGCCAACTTCTCCATGAAGTTCAGCCATTACGAGCCCGTACCGCCGAACATTACCGAGAAGGTGGTCGGCGAGCGAACCGCGCAGAAGGCGGGCGCCTCCGCCTGATCTGATTAACCCAACCCTCCCGGAATTCACGGCCCGCACGAGGAATTCGTGCGGGCCGATGTTTTTTTTGCCCTCCCGGCCCACCCAAAACAGGGTGTGGCGCGCCAGGCGATTCAGTTGACGTTCACGGAGATCCCAGGAAGCCTGGAACGAACGAGCCGCCATGCCTCTGGACGATCAGGAACTCTCGGAAATCATCAATCGGGCGATCCCGGACGATCTGCCGGAGGATCCGCACGTCTCTTACCGGCCGGAGCGGTGGACCTGGCAGTCGGATCAGCCAACGGCGGATCTATCCGCCAATCAGATCCGCCTGGCCAAATGGGCGGTTTCCAGAGACGAGGAAGATGAAGAGGAGGGCGCCGCCGCATACGGATTCCGTTGCAAGGTGGGGAGAGGCGGATTCGGCGAGGTCTGGGAGGCGGTTCAGGCTTCTCTTGGCCGTCTCGTTGCAGTCAAACGCCTGCGGGAGGATCATGTCGAGCAGGCTCAGGATATTCCCCATGAGGGCACCCGGATGGAGGCGGATTTCCGCCGCGAGGCCCTGACAACAGCGCTGTTGGAACACCCCAATATCGTTCCGGTTCATGACCTTGGTCTGGATCCCGAGGGCAAACCGCTCCTGGCAATGAAACTGGTAAATGGCCAGCGGTGGGATTTGATGCTCAAGGAAGACTTCGAGTCATTGGACGCCAATGACTATGTGGCGAAGCATATTCCCGTTTTTCTGGACATGTGCCAGGCGGTGGCGTTCGCCCACTCCCGAGGAATAGTGCATCGTGACCTGAAGCCGTCTCAGGTGATGGTTGGCGAGTTTGGTGAAGTGCTCCTTATGGACTGGGGCCTTGCCGTTTTGTATGATGCATCGCTGGCGAAAGAGAAGTTCCAGGACACTCTGGAGCTTCTCGTTCCGACGCCGGACACCGCTTTCAGTCCCACCGGCACGGCGGCGTTTATGGCGGTCGAGCAAACCGCGGACTCAGCGAGAGACGTTGGTCCCTGGACGGATGTGTACCTGCTTGGAGGAACACTTTACTACATGCTCACGCGACGAGCACCGCATGGAGCCAAGACGGCGATGGAGAGCTTCGTGCAGGCATCCGCGGGTGTGGTGGAGCCTCCGGAGAAGAGGCTGCCGGACAGACTGGTCCCGCCGGAACTCTCGGCGATTTGCATGAAAGCGATGTCCACGAAGTTCGAGGACCGGTACGGATCGGTGACGGAACTCATCGAGGCCGTTGAGGAATACATGACGGGAGCGGGAGAGCGCCGTGAATCGATGCGCCTGACAGAGGAGGCCGGGAAGGTTCTCTCGAGGGGGGCGTCCTTGAACTACAGAGAGTATACGGAGTGCAATAACCTGCTGTTGCGCGCTCTCAATCTCTGGCCCCGCAACTCGAACGCGAAAGTGCTTCAACAGCGCGTGCTTGAACAATTCGCCGAACTCGCGATCGAAAACGGCGACCTGATGCTTGCGGAGTTGATGGCGGACTCACTTTCCAGTCCCGAGCCGCGAAGAAGAATCCGCAAAACAGTGGAGCACAATCGCCGCAGAGCAAAATCGATTCACCGTCAGCGAAGAATCTTCAAGACGCTGATTGCGGTGCTCCTGCTGCTTATCGTGGCGGATATCGTGCTCTTGTTCGGATACCAGAAAAGATCCCGTGAATCGTTTGAAAGCCAGTTGAAAATTGTTCGTGAGCGGGAACGCGGAGCGCGCGAGCGAATCGATGACCTTGAGGCTCAGCTTGGTATCAGTCCGGGAGAAGAGGAAAGCGGAGACGAGGCGGTTTCCGGTAGTGACGAATGAACAGGCAGCCCTATCCCGGTGAGCAGGTCAGCCGGCGAACAATGATTACAACGGGACTACAGGTTGTCGCCGTCGTGGTGGCTGCGGGCCTTGTGCTGTATCCGCTCCTGACCCAGGACCTCGCTCAGCACAAGCTCCAGCAGCGCATCGACCGTGGGATGAAGTATCTGCTGATGGCGGAGGGCGCCCTGGCAGCCTGGCAGAATGAAAAAGGGACACCAATGAAACCGGAAAGGGAGGCGCTGCCTTCAGGTCCGTTCATTGATTGGTTTGCGGAACGCAGGGGAGGCCAACCGTACTTTCGGGAGGAGGCACGAGTGGCCCGCCTGGACATGTTCGGTCCCTCGGGGCCCTTCGTTGATTCACTGTTTTATGCTGCCAGCGGCGACGCCTGGGTGCTTGTCTCCCGCGGGCCGGATGGGGACTTCGACGTCACGAAGAGCTTCAGCGAAAAACCGCCCTGGACGATTATGACCTACGATCCAACGAACGGGCTCTACAGCAGCGGGGACCTGTGGGTCGGACGGCTCAGGACTGAAGATCCTTGAAGAGTTCATCGAGTTTGTTTTCGATGTAACTGACGGATTCAATCAGGTCCTCCTGATCTTTCCCCACCCCGTTGCTGCGGTCTTCGTCGACATCGGCCGCAATGCGACGGGCAACGGAGCGGGCAGCGGCACGAATACCCGCACCGGTCTCGTCGTGGCTGTAGAGGAGACAAAGCGTCAGTCGCTGATCGATTACCACGAAATGAATCTTGTCAATTTCCGCATCGTGGACCCGGACGGAGACCTCCCGGCTGCTCTCACGTGAAACCATTTTGTTGAGGGCCGCAATGGTCGCCGCAGCGGTCGCTCCCATCGTGGCCGGGTCGACCTGATCGAAGCGGCCCTCGGAACCCATGATACAGCCGGTTCTATCGACGACCACGGCACACCGTGCACCTCCCTGGTCCACGAGTTCCGCCAGGGCTTCCGCCATTTTGTCCAATGCGACCCTGGAGAGCGCGTAGATGCGGCTCGTATCGCCAGCCCCATGCGATCCGGATGAAGAGTCTTTTTTTCTTCGAGACGAAGCCATAGCGCCTGTTACGCTCCCGCCGAACCCGTCAGCTCTTGTAAGATCCGTACTGCTGGGTCAGAGTTTCCTGAAGCTTGATGACAACCTCGCGGCAGACTGCACGGAAGGTCTCGGCAACGCCCTTGTACTTGATGGCAATGGCCTCGAATGACCGGCAACCACGCTGGTTGAGTGCCTCCTCCAGCTCGTCCACTGCCGTAATGAAAAAGAGATCTCGTTTGTTGTATTGAAAAACGAGAGGGATGGAGTCGTAGTCATAGCCATACTCGTTGAGCATGGCCTTCAGATCGTCAAGCGACTCGGCATTGTCATGAAGGCGCGATTTGTCGCTGTCGGCGACGAAGACCAGGCCGTCCACGCCATTGAGAACCATTTTGCGGGTGGAGCGGTAATAAGGCTGCCCGGGAACACCGTAGATCAGGAACTTCACCTTGAAGCCCGCTATTTCGGCAAGGTCCATGGCGAAGTAATCGAAGAAGAGCGTTCGGTCGCCCTCGGTATCGATGGACTGGAGCCCCGTCTTGTTGCCGCCCGGAATCATGCGGTGAATGGCCTGAATGTTGGTGGTCTTGCCGCCGAGGCTGGGCCCGACGTAGACAATTTTGCAGTTCACTTCCCGCGTTCGGTAATTAATAATCGGCATCGATTCGGATGGTCCCTGGAGGACGAGTCCCCATTTCCCTACGAGATTCCTAATTTGGCCGCGCGGGGTGGCAAGCGTCAACCCGCCGAGTTCGATTTAATGCACAATCGAGAGTAAATTCCGTGCAGAAGGGCAGCTCCGTCAACAGCGAACAGTTGAACTTTCACATACCGGGCACAAGCCGGATCACGTCCACAAGCGAGCCCGCGGGAACAGATCCCACTCCGGGCGGCACCCGGATGAGAGCATTGGCTCTGGCGGGGTTATGAAGATTTCCCGAAGACTGCCCCTCAAAGGGCAAAACAACCGCCTCCCCGGATTCGACTTCGTGCCGCCCGAAGACGAAAAACAGCCGCGACGGATCGCGCGGGCAGTCACTGACAAGGGCCATTTTCTGTGCGGACGACACCACCGGCGTCTGGCCAAGCACTTTTCTCAAAAACGGCTTCAGGAACAGCTCCGTGTTGCAACAGACGGAAACGGGATTACCGGGAAGGCCAAAATAGTGTTTTCCCTTGATCGTTGCGAGAAGCATCGGCTTGCCGGGACGAACCTTGACCTTCCAAAAATGGATATCGGCGTCAAGAGAGGCGAGAACTGAACCCACCACGTCGTGCTCCCCCACCGAGACGCCGGCTGTGCTGAC
>JANQSL010000098.1 GCA_028284075.1 Candidatus Sumerlaeia bacterium
GACTGTTGGTGCGCAGCCAGTCGATATGGCGCTCCGCTTCCAGTAATCGATCCGCTCCCACCAGTCCGGAAACCAGGTTCAAACGGTACTCGGCAGAGCCGGGAGCAAGGCGGGTGGCCTCACGAAACCGCAAAATCGCCTTCTGGGTCTGCCCGTCGGAGAGCAACAGAACCCCGAGGGCGTTTTGAGCGTCCGCTGAACGGGGTACCAGGCGGGTTGCCTGGGTCTGAGCGGCAATGGCAGAGTCTAAAAGACCGGCTTCACGATACTTCTCAGAAAGGGCAGACCAAAGAAAAGGTGCCGTGCGATATCGCTGCGCAAGGCTCCCAAGAACTCGAAGGTGCTCCGGATGAGAATCCTCCGCATCAATCGGCTGCGGGGGAGTCGTGGCCAAAGCCTCCTCATATGCGCGATAGTCATCGGGGGAAATAATCCGGAGGCGGGCACGGGCAACTTCTGAATCCAGGTCTTTGCGACCTTTCAAGTTATCCGCCTTGTCAAGAGCGTACCGGGCGGCGGAATCATCGCCTCTTTGATGGCGAACTATTGCGAGCTTCAGCCAGGCTCGCCAGCTGTCAGGCTTTGTTTCAGCCCAGTGAGTCGCGTGTTCATCCGCAGCATCAATATCGTCGGCAGAGAGCAAAAATTCGATTAATCTTCGCCATTCAAACTCAGTGGCTTCGGGTGACTCCACGGCACGCTCGAGAAGGATCCGGGCACGATCGGAATCGCCACGGCCAAGAAGCAGAGCTCCGAGATTCGAGAGGGAAATCGGACGCCTCGGCTCATCTTCCAGCACCTGGCGCCAACAGGCTTCGGCTTCTTCCTCATCGCCTGCTTCAAGTAGTGAAACACCGTAACACTCAAGGATATCCGCGTTGGAGGGAAATCGCCGTGAGGCGGATTGAAGAAAGCTGAGGGCGGCGTCAGGAGAATTTAATGTGCGGTAAATGGCCGCCAGGCACACGATTGCAGCAGCTGTTTCTTCTTCGGTTTCAGGATGAAGCCGAATGTATTCTTCCAGAAGGACGCGCGCTTCATCGAAGTGTCCCTCCTGAAAGAGACGGCGGCCGAGAGTACCCTTCAGCGGGGTGAAACCCGGGGTCAGGTTACAGGCCTCCCTCAGTGCCCATACGGCCATGGCGCCGTCCATGGAGGAGTCCTGAAGCCAGCGCCGCGCAAGAAGGTTCAAGGCAAGAAGCGGCTCGGTGTACATCGGATCCGTCCGCATGGCCTCAAGAAAGTAGTGAAACGGAGTGCGACGGGCTTCCTTTGCAGGAACGGGAACCTGAAGCGCGATCGTGCGGGAAACGCCGGTCATATATTGGAGAAAAGCGTCGAAGGAGGTCGTCGGTTTGCGCTCGATGGCCTGGCGCAATTGCGGGGTCAGCGGCGCGCCGGAGGCTTCAGCGATATGGCCGATGAGTTCATGGAAACGCACGATGAACTCCGCGGGCGCGACGGTGATTTCCTCGCGGAAGCATACAAAGGCTGCGGACGTATCGATCAACTCAAGTGTGAGTCTGATTTCGTCTTCCCACGTCACACTACCATGCAGGAGGTGTGTCGGAGTGACCCCGTCAGGATTGGGAAGGCCGAGAGCTTCGTCGAGAGACCACATGGATGTCCGGACAAGAAAGCCCTTCTTGCCGGTTTCACCTTCCGGAGCGAAAATGAGATGCTGAACGTACACTGTGGCGCTGCGGACGAGGCGCAGACGGCTCTCCAGCGTAGCCGCAAGGCCGCGGGCCAGATCGCCGGTTTCAGCACGCTCGCTGACGCCGGGCATGGCCAGGGGAAGTATTGCGATGCAGAGGTCGCCGGACATGAGAGTCATCCATAAACACTTCGCCGATTTCGGCGCGAAGACATGAGTGACTTAGCCAGATCGACGCCCGGACGGCAATGGGAAGAGCCTGTGTGCCGGTCGCCTCAACGGAGCAGGGAAATCGTATGAATGAGCGGGGATGCCGGTCTGGCTGTCAGTCGCCTTTCTCGTGTGAGAGGAACCATTCGTACAACTCGGGGTTATCGTAGGTTCTTGTCCAGGAGTTATGGGCCGCTTCCGGATAAACAGTGTAGCGAGGGCTGCCACCGGCGATTTCGATGGATTGGATCATTTCCTCACTGCGCTCCGGAAGAACAACGGTGTCTTTTGCACCGTGAAAAGCCCAAACCGGTAGTCCTGCAATCAGATAAGCACGTGAGGGGTCGCCACCGCCGCAAACGGGAGCAATCGCGGCAAAAACGTCCGGGTTGCGAAGCGCAAGGTTCCAGGTGCCGAAGCCACCCATGCTCAGACCGGTGAGATAAACGCGATTTTCGTCGATGCGTGGATCTGACAGGACATGATCAATGAGTTTCTCCAACGCAATGGTTGGCGCTTCGTTGGCCCACCAGTCACGAGCCGGACATTGGGGAGACAGGACAACGAACGGAAACTGTTGTCCTTCATCGATGAGCTTTGGCGGTCCGTGGATCTTCACCTTGTCCAGGTCGGGTCCGCGTTCTCCCAAACCGTGAAGAAACACCATCAGTGGCCACTCACGATCTTCGGAATCAAAACCTTCCGGATAGTAAATCAGGTAGTCGAGGATAACGGTGGTTCGAACATCCGTCTCAAAGAAGCCGGGATGTTGCTGACCCGGCACGGGAGAGGACATTTGTGTTGAGGCACAGGCACCGGCAAAAAGTGCGGCCGTGAGGAGGAAAGCGATGCGTGATATCATGTCGCGAGGTTTGCGAAACCTCGGTGCTACCGCAATGTCAGAATGGTCTTCGCAAGGTCAGTGGCCTGTTGAACACCGACGCGGCGGGCGTTTGTGATCTCCGTGCCGTTGCTGTCGTAGAAAATCCACGTTGGCACGCGGTAAACACCGAGTTGCTGGACAAGCTGCGGGTACTCCCGTGTTTCGACCCATGCAAAGGATGCGACAGGGAGAAGCTTCTGAAATTCCGGTGTCATCAGAAAATTCTTCTGCTCTTCGCAGGGCGCGGTGCCATCAACGGAGAAGAAAAGAACGAGTGGCTTCTTTTGCCTGCCAGCTTCCTCGCGCGCGGCCGAGTAACTCTGGAATCCCGGGATAGCGGAGGCACTGACCTCTTTGTCCGCCAGGTAACTCAGGGTCACCTGCTGCTGACCCTGCTGCGGTGCAGGCAATGCCGCGGCGGTATTGGCATGAGCAAGTTGGGCCTGGAGCCACCGTTCTTCAGCGATACGTTGGGCCTGGGGTGTCAGACGAAAGAAGACCGATGAATCAAGCATCGTTCCCCCCCGTTTGTTGCGCCCACCGTTAAGAAAGATAAATCCGTAACGATAGTCCGGCGCGCTGGCCATGTAAACCTGATTGCGAATCTGCGTGGACCGGCGAATCCACTGTGACGGCCCTGTCGGTGTAATCTGACAGAACCAGAGGTCGTTGCTGTGAGTGCCGTTAACGTATCGTGGCGAAAAGGAAATCAGATAGGGGCCGGCAACCGATGCTGATGAACTGTAGAATCCCCGCGGCAGGCTGACGTTTTCGCGGCGCCATGTTCCGAGACGTCCGGAGCCCAGGATTGCGGCGGAGAGCATATAGGGAGAAACAACGTCGCTCTTGTACGTGGGAAGCCCGCCCCAAACGAAGACGCGGCCCGAAGAGACACCGGCACTGTGAAACCAGAGCGGGAACGGAAGAGACGGGCCCGGTGTCCAGGATCCCATGGAGCCGTCGGAATAAATGGTGTTTGTCCAGACATCCACCACCGGATAGCTTTTCGAACTGGAATCCGTTTTCAAACCACCAATGATGTGAATGTGGCCGGGTGTGGAGACCGCAGTGACGGTCGTAAGCCCCTCACCCGGAAACGGCTGCGACTCGGTCCAGGGCAGCAACGTACCGTTGGGAAGAGGCCTGGAGAAAATGGCGGTGTTGTAGTGTGTGTTGGAAATCGGTCCTGACGAACCGCCCACAATATACACTACGTCATTGAGAACCAGGGTGCTGTTACTGATATAGTGACGGGGCTGAGGAAGCGGTGTCGTTGGCTGCCAGTCACCGACCTGGCCGTTGGGCTGGATCCGAGCCTTTAGGGTTGTATTGGTTGGCGCCTCGGTACCGGTGTTTGAAGTCCCGCCAAAAACGTAAAGATATTCGCCCATGGCGGCGGTCCCGTGGAAGCCGCGAGGCTGGGGGAGAGACTGAGAGGGAAAGATAAACTCGTTGCTTTGCGCGGATGAGAAACCGGGTACTAATATTGTAAATACCACAAATACCCTGAAAGATATACGAAAAAGGGTCGAGAACATCAACACTCCTCCCCTTAAGAAATCCGGTTTAATGTTGATCCAGCAGAAGCGTTTGAGTGTGGAGCGGCAAGGTGAATTCGACTGCCGTTCCGTGAGCCCGGGGAGTGAACACTCTGTAAGCTGCACCGGGCTGCCTTGCCAAAAATCTCACTTCGATCTGTGCTTGAGAGTTATTCACAGGGCTTGTGAATAAATTTTCGCTCCGCCAGAGCTTTCACAAGAGTGAAGAATCATAAGTTTATTATTATCAATACTATGAATTCTGCCACGGAGACCTCATTGTGCTCTTCGTTTCCCTGTGAATAACCGTGTGAAAAGGAGAATTGGTCAAACTGATGATCCAAAGGCCCTAATTCGAGTCTTGCCAGTGCTTAACGCTTTACTAACAATACGATTGGAAATTCACAGCCTTTGATCAGGGAGGATTCCGAACGGGGCCGAAAATGGTTTGTGAACCGGATATCCACAGGGTTTTGCACGGCCTTTTGCTGGTCAGAGTTCACAGATGAGGAGCTCGGCAAACACTTGTCATTGCTTGGTGAGCGTGATTTGTCCACAGACTTCACAGGCTCTTCTATCAAGATGACTTGTTAAAAAAGACTATGGTTCAATAAACTCCCTCTCGTCTCGACTTCTCTTGCGAGGGCGACTTCGGTCGCGACAAAACAACCGCGATGACAATGCAAAATCCAAATCTGACCTCCGCACTTCGCCTTCGGGCACTTTTGGAAACTGAAATCGTTTCTTTGGTCGAGGACCTGGGTGAACCCGCCTTTCGTGGTCGCCAGTTGTTCCACTGGATTCAAAAGCGGGGAGCGCGGTCCTTTGATGAAATGACCACACTCTCGAAGTCGCTCAGGGCAAAACTCGCAGATCAGTTCGAATTTGGTGGTATCGCCGGAGTTGTCAGCGAAAAAACATCGACTGATGGAAGTGCAAAGTTCCTTTTTGAGTTTTGTGATGGCCGCAAAGTCGAAAGTGTTCTCATGCCGGGAAGCACATCGGATCCATTGAAGATGACGCTTTGTGTCAGCTCTCAAGTGGGTTGTGCGGTCGACTGCAAGTTTTGTGTAACGGGAAAAAACGGTTTTTTTCGACACATGACGGTGGACGAGATTGTCGATCAGGCAATCCACGCCCGCCGCTGGCTGACGGACCGGGACGATGGCCGTTCGTTGCGCAATATTGTGTTCATGGGAATGGGAGAACCGCTTCTGAACACTGAAAACGTTATTCCAGCCCTGCGACTGATGACGGATTCCAACGGCATGGACCTGTCACCGCGACGCATTACGGTTTCAACGAGCGGGATCCTTCCCGGTCTTGCGGAGCTTGCAACTTGTGGCGTTCCCGTTGGACTGGCCATCAGTCTGAACGGGACGACGCAGGCGGAGCGCGAGGAGATCATGCCCATTACAAAGCGCTATCCACTGGATGATCTACTCGAAGCCTGTCGGCGATTTCCACTCAAGGGTGGTGCGCGTGTTACATTCGAGTATGTTCTGCTGGATGATGTGAACGATTCACCGACGCATGCCAGGCGTATTGTGAAATTATTGCACGGCATTCCTTCGAAGGTAAATGTCATTCCGTTCAATCCGGATCCCGGTCTCCCTTATGACCGGCCACCAGACAAGCGTGTTGAACAGTTTGCGCAAATACTGCGCGACGCACACTTAACGACAAGCATTCGCTGGTCGAAAGCGCTGGATGTCAGTGGTGCGTGTGGTCAGCTTGCCGGCCAGTACCGGCAAAAGCTGCCGGACGGATCGCGCGTTATGCTTGAACGCGAATGACTGATCCGCTCGCGCTTCTAACCGATCTCGAGAAAAATCCCGGTGCACGCAAGTACACCTCTCACGAATATAACCTGGAGGGTTATCGTGACTGGTTGAAGCAAGCGCGGGTTCCAGTAAACGGTACCGGATGGATTCATATTGCAGGCACAAAGGGAAAGGGTTCGACGGCGTCAATGATCGAGGCGCTGCTTCGCTCCTTTGGATGTTGCACGGGACTTTATACGTCACCTCATATGGATCACTTTGGTGAACGCTACCGCATCGACGGTGAAACGTGGACGCTCGACCGGTTTCGAGCGGCTGTTCGACGCCTTCATCCGCAGATTGATTCGAACCGGACGGTCTTTGAGGTTTTGACGGCGGTTGCGTTTCTGGAATTCACGGATGCGGAGGTGGATGCCGGCATTCTGGAAACGGGCCTGGGAGGACGACTTGATTGTACGAATGTGATTACAAATCCGGAGGTCTGTGTCATCACGTCCATCGGACTCGATCACACACGGATCCTCGGTAACACAATCGAGAGCATTGCCCGGGAAAAGGCCGGTATCATCAAACAAGGATCACCGGTCGTTGTGTTCGATGCGATCGATGAAGACTCGGAACACGCCCGAAACGTCATCGTGAATTATGCGGAACAGACGGGTGCACCCGTTTACGGACCGGTACGCGTTGAATGTGAAGCAGGAAAGCGCGGTGTACAGGCAGTCACCTCAGAATGGCTGGGTCGCGAGTTTTCACTTCAGTTTCCTCTGGCAGGAAAATTCCAGGGGCTTAATCTCGGTTTGGCACTTCGAGCTGTTGAAGTGTTTCTGAAGTCTTCCGGACATGCAGGCGTCAAAGAAAACGAAGCACGAAAAAGAGCTTCGGAAATCGACCGTATTCGTAATGCAATGCCTCTGATTCGCTGGCCTGGGAGGATGGAACTGATTCATTCAAGTCCGCCACTGCTTCTCGATGCCGCACACTGTCCTCTCAGTGCAAAAGCACTGGGAGAGAGCCTTCACGATTTCTCTGAAATGCTTCCCGCAACCCTGGTCTGGGGGATGCAGCGGGACAAAGACCGGTCGGGCTTTTTCAATGCGCTGATTTCCCACGCGCCGGACGGTTCCTTCGGAAGCATCGTTTGCTACAAGGTACCGGGCGCACGAGGTGCAGAGGCTGAGGATCTGGCGGCAATTGCGGGAGAAAAAGGGTTCCAGGCAACTGTTGCCGAGTCGCCGGCAGAGGCCTGGAAACTGGCTACAAAAGAATCCCGCAGGCCGGTTGTCGTCTGCGGGACGGTATATACAATTGGCGAGTTTCGAAGACTGGCAATGCCGTCTACATCGTGCTGAACTGTTGCATGTGCCAGGCCGTGTGCCGTCCGTGAATGCGGCTCCAGATGGAAAGAGGAAGCGGACCAAATATGGGATTGCGGGTCTTGCGCGCGGGTTCTTTCTCAAGAACCTCGGCGAATTCCGCGATTCGTTCCTTGAGCAGACGCCGGTCCGTTTCAAAATCGTTTGAGGGAGCGGGGGTGAGTTCCGGCGGTGCCTTGATTTTTCCTTTTGGCCAGGGCATGATCTCGAAAATCAGCCAGCGAAAAAGCGATGTGTGGGTCAGGATATTTCCATGATCATCGACCTGATGCTTTCCGAGGGACATGTCCAGCGTGAAGATCAGATGCGCGATCATGCGATGAGGGTCGAGGGTTCCCCACTGCCGTTGTGACTCGGGAGTAACGCGATCGACCGCGTCGATGAACGTTTGCATGCTGCTGCGTGTAAGGGGTGTGATTTTCATGATGTCAAACTTTCCTCAGGGCCGAAGGTTCATGGCGCCGAGACCGGACTGCTTGCGTAACAGCCCCAGCTGTCCAACGTGATAGGATTCGTGCATGGCGAGAAATGATATCAGCATTTCCACAGTCTTCTTTGGCAGGGGGAGTCCCGTCTCCACCGGTGCATCGAGCGCCTCGTCCGTGGCTCCGTTGAGTGCTTCCATGAGCAGCCGGGTTGTGCGTTGCCATTCAGATTCGACCTCACCGCGTTTTGGATACTGAACACCCTCCGCAATGGACGTTGACGAGCCGCCGGCTATTTCATCCCACGGAAAGGTGGTCTTCGCGCCAAGCAGTGCCGCGGCGCGTGCCCTTGCATTGGTGACATGTGCCGCGATGAAGGACATGTGGTTAACGTGGTCGTTTGCTCGTGTGACAAACACGGATTCCGGAACGTCCCGAAGAGCGTTCAGGAAAAGAAATCCGTTTGCCTGAAAGACAAGTCTGATTCCGTCGATTCGGTTCGTTGCGGTTGATGCGTTCATTTGGTTCTCTCCTTCGGGGGGGTTAAGGTGACGGTTTCGATGGCCTTCATGACATTTTCGAATCCTTTGCGATCGGCGGCGGTTGCGTGACGGGCGATCTCGCGCTCGAGGTCTTCCGTGACCTTGCGAATATCTCGCGCAAGACGTTCGCCCTGGGCCGTCAGGGTTACCACATAGGACCGCCGGTCGTCCGGATTGGGATGACGTTCGAGAAGACCGGCCTCCTCGAGACGGTCCAGCATGCTGGTTACGGTGGAGGCCTTGTGGCCGAAGACGCGGTTGAGATCGCCAACGGGACAGGGAGCGTAACTTCCCAGGTAGGCGACAACGTGGGCCTCGCCACAGGCGATCGGCAGATGTGCCAGACGATCACCAAGGGCGACGGCCACCTGGCGTGATGCCTTGTGAAGCGGTGAGAGAAAGCGAAGGGGTTCGTAGCGAGGAATGTGAAGAACCTTTCAGATATTACGAAATCGTATAATACGACTTCGGAAGAACAGCCCGGCGCTGTCAACCCCGAACAGGTTGTTGTGAGCGGAACAACAATCCAAAGCCGAACGGACATTCCACCGCTCCACTTTCCCGTTGCCGCGGTTTGCCGGACCTGACGAACTGAGAGAATCCGTTCAGACTCCCGGAGGACCCTCTGCCATGGATCGCCAGACCCGGCACCAACAGTACTGGAAATCCAACACGACGCTGGTAGCCGTGTTGCTCGTTATCTGGGCCGTTCCATCACTTGGCTGCGGCATTCTGTTCGTGGACGCATTGAACGGTATCAAGCTCGGCGGATTTCCACTGGGCTTCTGGTTTGCCCAGCAGGGTGCCATTCTCGTTTTCGTCGCGCTGATTCTGACCTATGCGCTGGTTATGGACCGTCTCGACCGGAAGTTCGATGACCGCGAGCTGCCGAAGGAGGATGCCTCCTGATGGCTGAGGATATCCGGTTCTGGACTTATGTGATGGTTGCGCTGACGTTCTCGGTTTACATCGGGATCGCTATCGTTACGCGAGTGAAAAGCACGGAAGGCTTTTACGTGGCGGGACACGGCGTTCCCGCAATTGCAAACGGCATGGCGACGGGGGCGGACTGGATGAGCGCGGCGTCGTTCATCTCCATGGCGGGCCTGATCAGCTTCATGGGCTACACGGGTTCGATGTATTTGATGGGCTGGACGGGAGGTTACGTGCTGCTGGCATTGCTGCTGGCACCATACCTCCGAAAATTCGGAAAATTCACCGTTCCGGATTTTGTCGGTGATCGGTACTACTCCTCGACAGCTCGTCTGGTCGCGGTCTTTTGCGCGATCTTCGTTTCTTTCACATACGTTGCAGGGCAGATGCGCGGCGTGGGAGTGGTGTTTTCGCGTTTCCTTGAAATCGACGTGAACAGCGGTGTCATCGCGGGAATGATTCTCGTGTTTATCTACGCGGTTCTTGGCGGCATGAAGGGCATTACATGGACGCAGGTGGCGCAGTACTGTGTCCTGATTGTGGCCTTCCTGATTCCGGCGGTGGCGATCTCGGCAAAGATCACGGGAAATCCGATTCCACAGATTGGCTTCGGATCGAAAGTGGTCGAGGGGCAAAACGCCGGTATGTTCCTGCTGGAGGCGATCGATCAGATTCATCGCGAGCTGGGTTTTCCGGAGTACACCGCAACCTTTGGTGGCGGGAAAAAGTCGATGATCGATGTGCTGTGCATCACGCTGGCACTGATGGTGGGAACTGCGGGACTGCCGCATGTGATTATCCGTTTCTACACCACGAAGAACGTGCGTGCTGCGCGATACAGCGCGTTCTGGGCGCTGCTGTTCATCGCGATTCTTTACACATCCGCTCCGGCAGTGGCGGCGTTCGCCCGTGTGAACATGATTCAGACGCTGAACGGAAAATCCTACGCCGAACGGCCGGAGTGGTTTCAAAGCTGGGAAAACACGGGTCTTATCGCATGGATGGACAAGAATGACGATGGAGTCATTCAGTATGCGCCGGGAGCGGCGTTTGCCGGCAAGCCGGTGTTTGCTCAAAACACTGATGGCGAGCGCACGCTCGGCGCGTTGGGCCAGCCGGTTCTTGATAACGAGCCAACCAGCGCGCCCAATGAGCTTTATGTGGACCGCGACATCATGGTTCTGGCAAATCCTGAAATCGCACAACTGCCGGCCTGGGTTGTGGGTTTGGTGGCGGCGGGCGGTCTGGCGGCTGCGCTCTCAACGGCGGCGGGTTTGTTGCTGGTGATTTCTTCCGCGATTTCGCATGATCTCCTGAAACGGACACTGATGCCGGACATGTCCGATAAGCAGGAGTTATTCTATGCACGCATTGCCGCCGCGGTGGCGGTGTTTTTCGCCGGGCTGCTGGGAATTTATCCCCTTGGATTTGTTGCGCAGGTCGTTGCTTTTGCCTTCGGTCTCGCGGCGAGCAGTTTCTTTCCGGTGATTGTGCTCGGTGTGTTCTGGAAGCGGGCCACTCGCGAAGGAGCCATTGCGGGAATGCTTTCCGGCATTCTGTTTACGGCGGGCTACATCATCTACTTCAAGACAATCAATGCATCGGCCGGGGCGGAGGAGTGGCTGTTTGGCATCAGTCCGGAAGGCATCGGCACGATTGGAATGGTGATCTGTTTTATGACGACGGTAATGGTCAGTCTTGCGACAAAGGCTCCGCCGGCGGAAGTGCAGGAAGCGGTCGAGGCTATTCGCAGCCCCTATGGCGAGATGCCGCAGCCGACGGAGTATGAGATCTGACTGAAACCCGTTTCCTACGGATCGACGGGATTCGGCTGGTTTGGCGCCAGTTCAAGCACGTCGATCTTCCAGCGCTGATCGCCACCGCTGCTGATGGAGTAGTTGATGTCGGCCTCTCCATCGGAGCCGACAAGCCGAAGTGTACCGGCGCGTGCGTTTCGCGAATACCATGGCCGCAGAAGACCTCCCGAGGAAGCCATCGTCTGGGATTTCACACGCGAGTGGCTTTCGAAGCAGCCAATGATGTCGACCACTTCGGGATCCGCTGCCATGTAGCGCGCAAGGATGGCTTCGGGCTGGTCAAGATTTTCGATGACAAGAGATGTGGGTGGCTTGCTTCCACAGCTGCAGACGAAAAGAATTCCGGTGGCCAGAATTGGCAGATGTTTCACGGGTTGGACCTCCCTCGATAACAATGCGTTCGGGTTTCAGGATCGCTCTTTCCCGTTTGACACTACGCCGACTCAACAAGTTCCGGCAAAGCCTCGCCGGCGGAGGTGCAGGAAGCTGTCGAGGCCATTCGCAGTTCCTGCGGCGAGATGCCGCAGCCGACGGAGTTATGAAATCTGACCAAAACCCGCTTCCTATGGATCGATGGGGTCGGGCTGGTTGGAGGCCAGTTTAAGTTTATGGACTTTCCAACGCCGGTCGCTTTTGCTGGCGATGGAGTAATCGACATCGACTTCTCCATCGGAGCCAACCAGACGCAATGTCCCGCTCCGCATGTCCCGAGTATACCAGGGCATCAAAAGACTTCCGTTGGAGGACAGAAGGGATGAACTCTGCTGTGAGTAGCTTTCGAAGCAGCCAATGACATCGACCACTTCGGGTTCCACCGCCATATAGCGTGCCAGCACTTCCTCGGGCTTGTCGAGACCCTCGATCACAAGGGCCGCGGGGGGTCTGCGGCCGCAGCCCGCGGCCAACAGAACCGCACTGACCACAATCAATGTGAAGAAACGTTTCACGATTCCACCTCCAGAACAAATTACTCCTCAGACACTACGCCGACTCGACAAGTTCCGGCAGCGTGCTCCCGGCAGCACGTTTGGCACGCAGTTTCATCAGATAAACCAGCGCCTCCACAATCATCCAGATCTCAAGAATGAAGATCGCAAGGCCGATGAAGATCAGAAGGAGATCACGAGGTTGTCCCTCGGGGGGATTGAAAAGACCGGCCAACTGGCTGACAAGTCCCCAGCCGGTCATGGCCAGCATAAAGATCATGGGCAGGCCGGTGATCCAGACAGGTTTGTTTCTGCGGTAAAGCCAGACTGTCGCAACAAGAAGAGCAAGGCCGGCGAGCAGCTGATTCGTGGCACCGAAAAGAGGCCAGAGCGTAATCGCACCGGCACCGCCGGTCTTCAGGCCTTCGGCAATCGTGTCCGCGTTCAGAACATCGAACATGGCCAGCAACAGTCCGCTGACGACGGCGATGCCGGTTGCCAGAAAGATGTTCTTGAGGGCGGGGATCTTCACTGTGTCCGCCAGCTCGGTGATGACGTAACGCTGAAGACGTGTTGAGCTGTCAAGAGTCGTGGCGGCAAAGCTGGCGATAAAGACGCCGATGATTCCCTGGGCGAATTCCGCGGGAATACCGAGGCTGTTGATGAGATTTCCACCACCGGTGACAACAGCAATCATGACATTGCTGAGACCGCTGGCGGATCCCCAGGCGCTGTATTTTGCCAGCCAGGCTTCGGCACCTGTCATACCGTTGAATCCGATGCCGAGTCCCGCGCAACAGGCGAGGATGACAATGACAGCCAGCATACCCTCCAGCAGCATGGCTCCATAGCCGACATACTGCGCGTCGCCTTCATTCTTGAGCTGCTTGGAGCTGACGCCGCTGCTGACAAGACAGTGGAAACCGCTGCAAGCCCCACAGGCGATGGTGATAAACAAGAAGGGAAAGAGCAGCGGTGCACCGGGGACTTCCGGCTGAAAGGCGGGAGCAACGCCAATGAGCTTTGGATGGGCGACAAATATCCCGAGAATCAGCAGGCCCATGGCCAGCAGGAGCTGGTGTGAGTTAATGTAGTCGCGGGGCTGGAGAAGAACCTGAACGGGGAGCGTGCTCGCGATGAAGCAGTAGATGAGGAGAAGCACCGTCCAGAATCCGATGGCGGAAATAAAGGGCGGCAGCATGTCGGACCGGATCTGCAGCACGGAGAAGTGACTGCAAAGCCAGATGGAAAGATACATGACAGCAACTGAAACAAGGGATCCAGCAAGCGGGTTGCCGTTTCGTTTGTACACCCACCATCCCAGCGTCAGCGCGAGAGGTATCTGGAACCAGACGGGGATAACAGCCTGAGGAAAGCTTTTGAAGACGGTTGCAATGACCAGTCCGAAGATTGCGATGACGATCCAGAGGGCGAAGAGAATGATGATGAGAAACAGAATCCGGACGCGCTTGTTGACGATATCACCGCAGTAGTCGCCAATGGTGCGGCCCTGATTGCGGAGGCTCATGACAAGGGCGGAAAAATCGTGAACGGCTCCGATAAGGATGCTGCCGAAGAGAACCCACAGAAGTGCGGGAAGCCATCCCCAGACGACGGCAATTGCGGGACCCACGATGGGGCCGGTTCCCGCAATGCTTGTGAAATGATGTCCAAACACCATTTCCCTTTTGCTGGGGACGTAGTCGCGGCCGTCCTCTCGAACCGTGGCTGGCGTGGCGCGGTTCGGATCTATGCCGAAGATCTTTCGCGACAGCCACTTTCCGTAAGTGTTGTAGGCGACAAGATAGAGAACACCGGCACCGACAGCGATCAGGATTGTATCCATGAGTGGAAGGAGGCCTTTGCGAGGAAGTTCGTTCCGCGGCTGCGCAGCGGTCCAATTACTAGGTGGCGGTGTTTGACGACTGTCAAGACCGGGTCAGGGAAAGGTGGGGAGAGTCACCCCCTCCGGCGTTGACAGAGAGTCGGAGGTCTCTGCCCAATGGCGGCCCCGAGGGCGAAACGGTTCATGGCGGCACGCGTACAGACATTGCAGAATCTGCTGATGTCCTTCGACGACCAGGTCGAGGGCCGGAGAGACATCATCCGGCGTTCTTTCAATGTGGTGATCCTTTTATGCATCGCGGCATTTATTCTGCTCGGAGAAGGTCAGGAGCCGATCGTGCTGCTGGGAGCGGCGTTCGTTTTTGTCGCAGGGCTTGCACCTGCGTGGATGTGGACCCGGCGGAAGACGTTCGGCCTTCCCATCATTCCCGCCATCGCTGCTTTCGACGTTGTCTGGTTCGGTGTACCACTGCTGCGGGGCCACAGCGAGATTGGACACTATGCACCGGACCGCCTTTTTACAGCCGCCATGACAGAGACGCTTTTTCTGACAATTGTGGCGATCGTCTACTTTTATATGGGCCGGGTGAAGCAACGTCCGCCGAAGAAAGTCCGCCTCATGGGGCAGACAAAACGCAGTTTAAATGGCCTTGTGCACTTTGCACTGCTGGGAATTGCGATAGGATCGATTTATGCAGTTCTGTTTATGGCAGGCGACTGGTGGAAGTTTGCCAACAAGCTTCCTGGCGGTTTTCAGCGTCCAATGACCTCCGGCATCAAGCTCTTGACGTATTTATCCATGTTCCTGCTGAGCTTTTCTCTCGGGGCACGATTGCTGAACACGCGGCAAACGATTTTTTTCGTGAGTCTTTCCGCATTATACTCATCCGCAACAGTCCTGTCTCTTTTCATCAGTCCTCTGATTCCCGTGGTGGCTGCCCTTGTTGGCGGTTACGCGATCGCGTCCGGCAAGCTTGCCTGGCGTTTTCTCCTGGGACTGTTTCTCATCCTGAACCTGTTACACCTTGGAAAGAATGAAATGCGCGGGGTGCATTGGGAGACCTACGACCATGAACTGCTGAATGTCTACCCGACCGGCTATCCGGAATTGTTTGCCGAGTGGTTCAACTACGGCCTGGCGGCTCTGGGAGAAAAACGGCAGGCAGAGGAAACGACCAAGGGCGATCTGATTGAACGCATGAGTCTGATTCAGATGCTGTTGTTGAGTCAAAGCATGGCGCCGGAGGTGGTTTCACACCTGAACGGTTTGACATATACTCGTTCCGCGGGCGGTCTCGTTCCGCGATTCATCTGGCCCGGCAAGCCGTCGCCTCACGAAGGCCAGCGGATCATGAATGTACACTTCGGCCTGCAGACGGAAGAGCAGACAAAGGAAACGTACATTGCGTGGGGAATGCTGGCGGAGGCCTGGGCGAACTTCGGCTGGGGTGGAGTTATCGGACTGGCCCTGATTTACGGTTTCATCTTCAGCTGGCTGGGTCGCATCACCACAAATGTTCCGATCGTTTCGATCCGGTTCGTGATGGCCTCACTCTTTGTTGTTATTGGAATCAATGCGACACAATCATCGACGATTCTGTGGATCAACAGCATGTTTCAGGCGGCCTTGTTGTGTGCTGTGGGATCAACAGCCCTGTTGAAGAAGGTACGAAATCCTGTTTACGAGAATGCCGTCACCGAGTCCGTCGGCGGAAGACAACAGACCTCCGCCCTGCAACAAGTGACGGTGACGCCCATCGGAAGCTGAACCGGTGCGTGCGGTTGTTATACTCGCGAATCAACGTTCATGCACGTTTCTTTTTGTGTTCCTGTGGTTTGGCAGGGAACTGCGCTCCTCCAGTATGCACAGGTTGGCCAGGAAAACGGCTCTGGACCTCTCTTTCCTGAAAGGAGAATGAATCTGATCCCGCAATGAATCGCAGAAGGAAGTCGTGGCAAATTTCTTGTCGTGGCGTTTCTCCCTGATTTTCTGACACTCGTTCGTCTGCCGCGCGCCGGTGCGGCCCTCAGAGTATCTCCGTCGCTGCATGGGTGGTTCACCGGCAGGCACCCGATTGGCCCTTCATCCGCCCCGACCCTTCTTCGGGCCGTCCGGTCGCTTGCCGCCGCAACAGTCCTCATTGTGTCTGCCATGGCGCTTTGTGCGGGCTGGAGGATAGCTCGCGGAGACCCCAATCCCGCAGGCCTCTCGCCTTGACATGCGGCGGTCCTGCGCTGGCAATTGCGGCTCTTTTTCCGTGGGGTCCGATTTCCAGCCATGTCATTGATTATTCAGAAGTTCGGCGGCGACGCACTCGGCGACAAGGGCAAGGGCCGGCAGTCGGATGAAGCCGATCTGAGCGGCGCGTCTCTTCATGTCGAAAAGTTCCGCCACGTTGCGGAGATTGCCCGCGCCACACAGGAGAAAGGCCATCAGGTTGTCGTTGTCGTGAGCGCCATGGGCGATACAACCAACCGGCTGCTGAGAATGGCGAACGCGCTTTCACCGACTCCTCCCGCGCGAGAACTGGACATGCTCATGTCCACGGGAGAGCAGCAGTCAATTGCGCTTCTCGCCATTGCCATCGAAGCCCTCGGAGGCCGCTCGATGAGTTTTACCGGCCCCCAGGTGGGCATTCGCACGGACTCGGTTTTCGGCAAGAGCCGTATTCAGGAGATTGCCTGCGACGCACTGAAGAAAGCCATCGACGACGGGTTCATTCCCATCGTGGCGGGTTTTCAGGGTCTGACGGAAGAGGGGGAGATCACGACCCTCGGCCGCGGCGGCAGTGACATTACAGCGGTGGCTCTGGCGGCGGCGCTCGATGCAAAAATGTGCGAGTTCTACAAGGACGTGGACGGCATCTTCACGACGGACCCGCGGGTTTGCCGCGGTGCACGGAAGATTGATCGCATCAGCTATGACGAGATGCTGGAACTGGCAAGCCTTGGCGCGGGTGTGTTACACAGCCGCAGCGTCGAGTTCGCAAAAAACTACAACATTCCTCTGCATGTCCGCAGTTTCCTGCATGACGGCGAAGGCACGTATGTTATTCCGGAGGAACCGGCCATGGAAGATATCGTAGTCAGTGGCGTCGCATTCAATCGCGACGAGGCGAAGATCACGTTCCAGGGCGTACCGGACCGGCCGGGCATTGCGGCGGAGATTTTTCACGAGATCGGCAGCGCCGGCATCATTGTGGACATGATCGTTCAGAGCAGCGCCTATGACGGCAGCAACGATGTGAGCTTTACCGTCGGGAAATCGGACTTCCAGCGGGCGGTGGATCTCGCACAGAAGATGAATGAGGATCTCGGTGCGCGAAAAATCGTGACGGACGAGAGCATCTGCAAGGTGTCCGCCGTTGGCGTCGGCATGCGCAGCCACAGCAACGTGGCGTCGAAGATGTTCAAGGCGCTCGCGGAGGCGGGAATCAACATCCAGATGATCTCCACCAGCGAGATCAAAATCTCGGTTGTGATCGCGGAGAATGAACTCGACCGCGCTGTGCAGACCATTCACGAGGCGTTTGCGGAAGACCGCGAGTTTGCAACAATGGAAGAGAAAACGAGTTAGAACTCTTCAACACGGAAACGCGCAGGCGTGGAGTATTCAATCAATCCAGCAGACAGAAGAAGAGACACTCATCATGACATCCGCCACCGAAGTCCCATCCGAGCCGCTTGCATCGGCACGCCGTTCCTGTCATTGCGGCGAGCTGCGGGAAGCCAATATCGGCGAGTCCGTCGTCCTGAAGGGATGGCTCCACCGCCGGCGCGATCTCGGCGGCATTATCTTTATCGATCTGCGGGACCGCACCGGTCTCGTGCAAGTGCGCTTCAACCCCGGCGGCGATCTGCCGGAAGATCGCTACCAGGCGGCGCATCACCTGCGCAGCGAATACTGCCTCGCGATTCGCGGCGATGTGCAGAAGCGCCCCGACGGCACGGAAAACGACAAGCTCGACACGGGGCAGGTCGAAGTTGTCGTGCGCGAATTCGAAGTCCTGAGCGAGTCGAAGCCGCTGCCCTTTCAGGTGGACGAGTACGATCACACGGGCGAAGACATTCGCCTGCGTTATCGTTTCCTTGATCTGCGGCGCGAGGAAATGCAACGTAACATGCTGATGCGCCACAAGGCGTACAAGGCGACGCGGGATTTTCTCTGCGGCGAAGGGTTTCTTGAGTTCGAAACGCCGATCCTCACGAAGGCGACGCCGGAAGGTGCACGTGACTTTCTTGTACCGTCGCGCCTGGATCCGGGAAAGTTCTATGCGCTGCCGCAGTCGCCGCAATTGTTCAAGCAGCTGCTGATGATCAGCGGCTACGACCGCTATTTCCAGATCGCGCGTTGTTTCCGCGATGAGGATTTGCGTGCGAACCGTCAGCCGGAGTTCACCCAGATTGACGTCGAGATGTCCTTTGTCACTCAGGACGAAGTGATTGACGCGATGGAGCGGCTCATCGCGCACATCTGGAAAGACTGCCTCGGTCATGAGTTATCGCTTCCCGTACCACGCATGACATACGCCGACGCGATGCTGAAGTACGGCAGCGACAAGCCGGACCTGCGTTTCGGTTGTGAGATTCACGACATCACAAAGCTTTTTGCAAAGGGCTGCAACTTCCAGGTGTTCAACAACCTGATCAAGAAGGGTGGCGTTGTCCGCGGTTTTGCATTCCCCGGCGGGGGAGAGAAGTTGAGCAACACGGACCTCCGCCCGGAGTCGAAGTTCAGCAAACGCGTGACGCGGGAAACGGGCATTCGCGCCTATGCCTGGTTCAAGGTCACGGAAGAGGGCAAACTCGAGAGCAACATTGCAAAGTTCTTCGAGGATGACGTGCTCGAGTCCCTCAGGAACGAAACCGGAGCACAGCCAGGTGACGTCATCTTTATGGTGGCGCACGAACATGCAAAGACCTGTGCGGAAATGACGGGCCGTTTCCGTCTTCTGATCGGCCACACGTTCGAGTTGATCGACAGGGATACGTTCGCGTTCACGTGGGTGGTGGATTTCCCCGCGTTCGAGTGGAATCCGGAGGAAAAACGCTGGGACGTCCTGCACCACCCCTTCACAAACATTCATGACGAGGACATTCCGCTTCTCGGCACCGACCGCATGAGCGAAGTTCGCTCTCTTGCCTACGACCTTGCGTTGAACGGCGAAGAGCTTGGCGGAGGCTCGATTCGTATTCACCGCCAGGATGTGCAGTCGAAGGTGTTCAGCGCGATCGGCATCAGCGAGGAGGAAGCGGAAGAGAAGTTCAGCTTTTTGCTGGAGGCGCTTCAATACGGTGCACCGCCTCACGGCGGTCTGGCTTTCGGGTTTGACCGCATCGTGATGTTGCTGACGGGCGAAGACAGCATCCGTGGCGTGATTCCCTTTCCGAAGACGCAGACGGGGCTTTGTCCCCTGACAAACGCGCCGGGAGAAGCTCCGCCGGAGCAGTTGAAAGAACTGGGTCTCAAAGTGACCGTGAAGAAGAAGGATCCGGAAGGCGGCAGTCAGGTGTAAGAGACGATCACTGTCATGGATCGTTCCGGGGGCACAACCTCGTCAGGTGCCACAAGTACAGATGCGAACCTCACACGCTGCTTGCGGAGCACCGTCAATCCCACCGCGTGTCTGCTCTTCTCACGTTCCTTGAGTTTGGAGCCTTGAGAGTGGTTGGCGACGCCGGTCTTTGAGGAATCGAGGACCGGCCCGATGGAGAACCGGCCTTCACCGGAGGCCCTGGCGCGGTATGGACAAGATACGATGTTTCTTTTCCGGCTTTGTTAGTGTGGATCGACAAGAACGCCGTCATCGATCGGCTGGCGAAGGTCGTTTTTCTGGCTGCGCCAGATATTGCCGGCACTCACGGTTCCGTTTGTCGGATCATAAAGGATTTGAGGCTGGTTACCGCCCAAATTGAATTCTCCATCCGGGCCATAAGAGAGCATTCTATATTGGCCATAGAAATCCAGGAAGGGCGGATTGTTTCGGACACCCAGGTCATAATAGCGAATATACTTGTACATGGCATCAAACGGGGCGGCTTCGGTTTGTTGAACGAAAGGATCAACAACCCAGGCGTTTGAAATATATGAAACGGGTGTCGATAATCCGGTAAAGGGAACCGCATAGGCATCTTCACCGTTGATTTGAGTGTCCTGGGCATAGAATCCGGAACGATATTCCCGGGGATATCGATTATTATCCACCGCATAGGATTCCAGCCCCGTTTGAATCGTGCGCATGTCCGCCAAAACGCGCGAGACTTTTGAACGTGTTTGTGCTTCAAGAAAGTTCGGGACGGCGATTGCCGCGAGAATTGCGATGATCGCAACCACGATCAGAAGTTCGATGAGCGTAAACGCTTTGTACTTTGGCATGGGAAACATGTCCTCTCTCTCATCTCAACAAGCTGCCTGACGTCTCCAGACACGCGGAATCATTGCCTGTTTCATCATGAAACTGTCGAATGAAGATGGAGTTAATAAATGACCCTGACGATTATTGTCATAAAACCCGTATTTTTCAGATAATCGACGTCCGTAAATCGTTTTGTATTGTTTGTGTGAACGCTTTGCTTTTTTCATATTTGGCTGCCGCCTGGCATTGACAAACAACAACTTTGATCAAAGTACCATTTGGCTGTAACTTGTTTTGGGAGATTTCAGCCATTATGAAAAAAACGTCCATTCTTGCCATCCCGGCAGCTGCCATCAGTATCGTTGCTCAGGCACAAATTGATTATTCAAATCCTGTTGTTGATGTTGCCGTATCTGAATCTGAAATTACCGCGAACACTGCCGGAACAGCATCTGTTGTGCAGGCGCTTGCCGTTGATGATGGAACTCTTGTGTTTTTCAATCGAGGGGCGGCAGACGGCGAAGCCAGCCTTAATCAAGTGGATCTTTCCGGTGTTTCCCCTGCTTTTACCGAGATTGCATCACAGACCGAACTGGAAGCCGGAACGGTCGACAACTCTTACCCCGATGTTAATGGTTTGGTTGTGATAGAGGGCGCCACGCCGACTTATCTGCTCTCTCAATTCAACGGCTCCGCAGACGATGTTTTCTCAGTCGTTCCCGGCCCAACTCCAACAGTGACGAATCTGACGGAGTTCGACGGGATTTTTGGTATCCGCACCGACGGAACAAATGTATTTATCATGACGGAGAACTTTTTCGGTGCTCCCGAGGACGCGATTTACTCAATACCGGTCAGCGGCGGAACCCCTTCAATTGCCGTTTCAAACGCGCAGCTTGCCCCACCAGGGGCTTCAGAAGTAGGTGCAACGGCATTCGCTCTTGATACGAGTGCAACTCCGGCAATTGCCTATGTTTTCAGCGAGTTTGCTTTTCAAGGCGCCTCCCAGGTCGGCGATATCATCATGTCAGCGAACACAGCCACAGCTTCGTCCGGCATTTTCCTTGAATACTCGAGCGCACCTTTCGGAAGCGTTTCCGATTTAGTGACAGACAGCAACGGAACCCTGTATGTCTGGAACGATGCCGTTCCCCAACTGGACGTTTTTGACAGTGCGGGAATCTTGCTGGGAAGTGTTGGGGAAGGCACGATTCTGACAGCTCTTGGCAGCGTCGACACGGCGGATTTCAATCTCGATTCGAATCACTTGGCAGCGAATGTGGTTGATGCGGACACTGTTGAATTGTTCATTGCCAATAGTGGTCAGAATAATATCGTGAGACTGACTTTCAGTTCAACGGCCGGTGTTTCAGACTGGGACGCCTATCAATAATATACACGGTTTTTTCCGTGCCTGTCATTGGTTTGCGATTTTGCTCTCAACCGGAAATATCAAGTTCACCATTCAGGGTTCATTTTGAAAAAAACACTCTTATCGACAATTGCTTTTGTTCCTGTCTGTTTGTCGGCTCAACAAACGGAATTTTCAGTGATGACCTACAATGTCCGCTACGGGCTTGCACCGGACGGCGGGAATTCATGGGAACTCCGCAAAGATGTTGTTGAAAACTCTTTGCGCCAATTCGACCCGGATTTCATTGGTGGTCAGGAATTCTATCCTTTTCAAGTGGATTTCGTCGAATACAAATTTCCCGTGCTTGATCAATACGGAATTCCTCGTGCGGACGGTTTGCCTTCAACGGGTGGAATGGATGAAGCAACTCCGCTCTTTTACAAAAAGAAGGAATTTTACCCCGTTCAGCTGGGAACGTTTTGGCTCTCTGAAAACCCGGACGAGTGGGCCAGCAAATCCTGGGACGCCGCCATTTCACGGACTGTAACATGGGGAAAGTTTTTCCATCGCCCCAGTGGGGAGCATCTTTTCGTTTTCAATACTCACTTTGATCATGCCGGTGCGGAGTCCCGCCTCAAGAGCGCGATGCTCCTTGTCGAGCGAATTGATGAAACTGCCGGCGAAGAATCGCCTGTTATTGTGTTGGGCGATTTCAATGCCGTTGGCGGAAAAAGCGATCCTTGGCGAGTGTTTGATAAAGCCGGTTTTCGGGATTCCTGGGTCGAGTCTCCTGAGAAAAAGGGACCTGCCACGACGTGGAGCCGTTTTCAAGCTCCTGACATGAATAGCGATCGCCGTATTGACTGGGTTTTGTTTCGTGGACCGTTGGAGGTTACTTTTGCCGAGACAGTCACGTATAATGAGGAGGGGCGCTATCCGTCGGATCACTATCCCGTTTACGCTGAATTTCAGATCATTGAAAGCGATGAATCTGCGGATAGTCCGGATTGAAGACCCGGCGATTCATCCATTATGGATAACCTCCATCTGACACAGGATGAGTTTTTATTCAAAATTACAATGGATAACGCCCCATGTGCAGGAAATCCTGCTTAATCATCGGTGTTCCACGTTGACGGGTATGCGCTGTGCGTTAACTCTCGGTCTTATGATTCTCTGTCTGATTCCGGATTTGTTACTAAGGTCGAAAGTCGACGTCGCGGTGCGGCACTATGGAGCCGATGCGCAATACGTATCATCGGTGGACGAATTGGTTGAAGCTTTGAGAAGCTCGCCGATGGAGCTGGTATTGATGGACCTGGATGCACCAGGTTGTGGAGGGGCGGAAACGGTGGCGGCAATTCGCCCGCTCACGCAGGGGCGTGTCGTGGGATTTTGCAGTCATGTGGAAACGGATCTGATTCGCGATTCACGCCGTGCCGGAGCGGACACGGTCATGGCAAACTCGACGTTCTCGGCAGCGGTACCGGGTCTGGTGGCGGAAGTGGTGGCGCAAATCGGCGGGAAAGCGACGTAAAACATGCGCCTGTCAAAGAACCATTTGGACTACATGGCGTTCCTTGTGTACAAGGGGTTGAAAGAGCATCCGAACGTGAAACTGCTGGACGCGGACAAGACGGTTTCCATTGTTCGGCGGCGGATGATCGAAAACCTGAAAATGGAAGAGGAGCTGGAGGAGGAAGCGGAGCGCATGCTGGCACCCCACAGGGCTGAGATTATCCGCACTGGTGCGGACTACGGGAAGATGCTGGCGGAGGGAAAACGGACGCTTGCGAAGAAGCGCGGGTTTGTGATTTAGTCATCCCGTACCCGAGGGCGCCTCGATATGCAGGTGCTCCGGCCTGTTGGACAGAAAAATACCAATGACGGCACGGACCGATTGAATGCGGGCGGCGTTTCCCGTGAGAATATAGACCGGTAATCTCAGGCACAGATCGAGCACAACGGCGGCGCGCAACGCAGCGTTTTGAAGTGCGCCGTGATGTTTCCTCGTATACATCAGCAGACTGCGATAAAGACGCCGGAAGGCAAATTCCGGCAGGCGCCACGCGGATGTTCCGTGACGATGAATGAGCGACACACGAGGGTCGTGTACTACGTCGTAGCTCGCGTCTCGAATCCGGCGGCACCAGTCCATGTCTTCGCTGTACATGAAATAGTCAGGATCGAATCCGCCAACCTCTTCAAACACCCGGCGGGGAACCATCAGGCAGGCTCCCATCAACCACCCTGCCCGCAACGGACGGCGGCGGCGCTCGAAACGGTGCAGGTGTTTTTGCAGCCTGAGACAAAACGGGCTGATGAGTGAATGCGTTGCCCAGTAGGAGAGAGCGGAAGGCTCTGCATGCCAGCTGTGTTGTGGCAGGCCGTCTTCATGCAGAAGGCGGCAGCCGGTGACACCGACACGGGAATGGCGTTTGAGAAGCTGAACCATGCCGGCAAGAGCGGAAGCGTTCGCCTCACAGTCCGGAT
>JANQSL010000132.1 GCA_028284075.1 Candidatus Sumerlaeia bacterium
TTCGTCATGTTGATGCCCCGGCGTGCAAACGCCTGCAACGCAGTGAACAGGGCGCCCGGTTCGTTCCGTATGGCGAAACTGATGGACGTCTTGCTGTCCACGTAGGGCGTCGCATCCTCCTTTGAAATGATCAGGAACCGCGTTGTGTTCGCCCGGTCATCCTCGATACTTTCAACAACGGCGGGCAGACCATAATGCTGCGCGGCCAGTGCACTGCCAATGGCAGCCGCAGCGGGTGTGCGAATGGCCTCAAGCACTCCTGTCACCGTGCTGGCAACTTCCTGCCGCGCGGCATGATTCAGATTCTCATCAAGCCACTTGCCGCACTGGGCGAAAGGTTGAGGATGAGAATAGACCACGCGAATCTTCTCAACCGGCACATTCGACAACAGACAGTGCCGGACCGGAACATAGTACTCCGCACAAATCTTGATGGATTCGTGAGCGGTAAAGGCATCCAGTGCAACATGGACCATGCCTCCGGTGCTGTTCTCGACCGGCACAACCCCATAATCCACCGTTCCTTTTTCGACCGCCTCGAAGACCGTGGGAATCGTTTCCATCGGTGTGTATTTGACCGCGGAGCCGAACCGTTCAAGAGCGGCAAAGTGCGAGAAGGTCGCTACAGGACCCAGATAGGCGACCGTCAGGGAACGCTGCAGGTTGAGGCTGACGCTGAGCAACTCCCGAAAGAGCCGTCGCAGGTCATCCGGCGGACAGGAACCATCACTGCGGCGAAGCGCTTCGGCAATCACCGTCTCGTGACGCCCTGCGTGATACACCTGACTTCCACTCTCTGCCTTCGCCTCGCCAATCTCCCTGGAAACAGCCATTCGCCGATCGATGAGATGCACCAGCTCCTCGTCGATAGCGTCGATCTGCTCTCTGTAATTCTTTAGATTCGCCATGGCTTCAGTCTTGGCCGGGCCGGGCCGGGCGGCAACGGCAAACCGCGCACGGCGGCAAACCACGGTTGCAGACAACGACACATTCAGGCGAAGCTTCCGGTCATATCTTTTGCGGAGGGACCCTGCAATGCCCCGATTTTCAAGAATAGTGCCCGTGACGGCTGTCCTGCTCTTCAGCGCGGCAGTGGCTGTATCGGCACCGCCATCCATGTACACGATGAAGAAGCTCGACGACAAGGTGGACGAAGGCATCCACGAGGGCGTTTATCCTGGAGGGGTTCTCCTGGCAGGACATGGCGACGAAGCTTCGAGAATCATCGCGTCCGGTCAGTCACGCACGGAACCCGTTCCAGAGCCCATGGCTGAAAACACCATCTTCGATCTTGCTTCGGTATCGAAAGTCATGGGGACGGCAACGATGACGATGCTGTTGATCGAAGATGGAAAGCTGGCATTGGATACACGTGTCTCGGAGATTTTTCCCGGCTACGCCGCCAACGGCAAAGACGACGTCATGGTGCGGCACCTTCTGACTCACAGCTCCGGTCTCAAGCCTTACGAAAACTGGAAAAGAGCTGAGGAGAAACGCGGTGAAGACACTCAGGACCAGGCATTGTTCAACCAAATCGCCTCGCTGGAAAAGCGCTACCCCACCGGCGAGCACATTCTGTATTCCTGTTTGAACTATCTGTCACTCGCCCGTCTGAACGAAGCCGTCGCGGGTGAAAGCCAACAGGAGTTTCTTACGCGCCGTGTCTGGAAGCCACTCGGCATGAAAGACACAACCTACCATTTGACGGAAGAGCAGCACTCACGTCTTGCGCCTCCCTTCAGAGAATGGCCCGATGGCAGCGTACGCATTCACGATCCACTCGCCAATTACTACAGTGTCGGTGAAGATCACTGCTCGGGAAACGCAGGCTTGTATTCCACGGCAGCGGACATGGGCCTCTACTGCAAAATGATTGTGGGTGAAGGCGAATTAAATGGTACGCGTATCATGAAGCCTCAAACCGTTGAGAAAATGACAACTGTTCATGCGACGCTCCCCAAATACATTGGTAAAGACAAGAAGGGCGACACGTGGAATCGTGCTCTTGGGTGGCACGCCTATTCTGACTGGCCCTGGACTCATCCCGCCGCACCCGCCGGCGCCGTTATCGGCCATACCGGCTATACGGGCACCTTTTTGTGGATTAACCGGGAAACAAAGGACTGGATCGTTTTTCTGACAAACTCCGTTTATTCAAAGGACCCGCCGGTGACATCCACTATCCGCAAGCGGCTCACCGCCGTTATGCTTGAAGAGGAATACGGCCCCGTACCGGAACCGGGCGGTTGATTTCTCTCAACAACTCCGGCGGGTGCGGCGTCTTCAACCTGGAAGCACCGCTCTGCCGGAGGGCATATGAGGCTTTCGGGATTTTGTAGTCTACTGATTCGCTGGTGCATATCGGGAGCTTTGCTGATCCTTTCGACAGCAATCTGGCTCCCGTTACTCCATCTCTTTTTCAAGCCAACGGACGGTCTCCCGCCAAAGCAGGGCCGCGAGCTCTCACCGCTGGCAGAGAGTATCGCACATCGCCAGCTTGCCCTTTGGGAGAATTCTGAGAATCGAGCGGAAAGTACAGAGCGCATGCGCCGGAGTAATGCGGAGTGGGACTTTATGGCCCGCACGTATTTGGTGCTGGCACTGGCCAACATGAGCCTTCGAAACCCGGATCAGGCCAGTCGTTACATTACGATAATGGACTCGATTATTGGCGATACCGTCGCCATCGAGCGCGAGCGGGGTCATCTTCATTTTCTAATGGATTACGCCGCCGCATCACGGTTCGTCGATCATTCGCAGCGCTCTCTCTTTGTTGATGGAGAGATCGCTCTAATGCAAGGTGCGCGACGCCTCGTCCGTGATGATGCCTGGTCCGGTGACTTTGCCGAGCGCGTTGCACATTTGAAAAAACAAATGAGCACATCACCGGTGCTTTGTGGCGAGAGCTATCCGAACGAGGGATGGATGTTCTGTAACTCCATCGCCCTCGTCACCCTGAGAATGAGCGATGTGCTCGATGGAACTGACCATGGCCTCTTCTTCCATCAGTGGCTTTCGGCCGTAAAACAGAGTCTCGTCCACCAGGAATCGGGAATGCTCGTTTCCAGCTTCACCTGGAACGGGCATCCCCTCGATGGCCCGGAAGGATCGAGTATTTTCATGTCTGCGCACTGTCTCGAGGTCATCGACGAAGAGTTCGCGCGAATGCAGTACGACCTCGCAAAGCGGGAACTGTTTTTTTCCGTCTTCGGATTCGGCCTTGCACGGGAATGGCCGAAATCCTGGCTTGGGCCAATGGACATCGACTCCGGACCAATCGTTCCAATCGTGGAGGCAAGTGCCGGCTCCAGCGGGATGGCAATTTTGGGTGCAGCCGCATTCAGCGATAAAGACACGATGCGCCGACTTGTGACCTCCCTGAACTTCGCCGCTTTTCCGATTGAAGATGAAAACGGTACCCGTTTCGCCGCAAGCAACCAGGTTGGTGATGCTGTTATTCTTTATTCGCTGGTACAAGGTCCTCTATGGAGACGACTGAGGGAGGATCAGTAATGAATAACCGGGTCCGAACATTTCTACTCCCCAAACCGGCGGTGCTTCTTGAGCCGGCTCGTGTTTTGTCCGGCATCGCTCTCACCCTCTTCCTTTTGTTCCTTGCCGCACACTTTCTCGGATGGCGCGAGAACACGTCGATTCTTTCCGGAACGATGCCCGCAGGGAATGGTTCCCCTCTGGCGGGTGGACTACAGGGAGTCACCTACGCATTGCTGTGGTTTTCGACGATCATACTCGTGCCGATTCTTGCACTTGCGGTGGCGCTGCAGAAAATTCTGGAGAGAATACTGCTTAATCATTCAAGCGTGCGCGAAAATAACGTGCCCGGCGACGGCTGACGTTTTCTTCAAGCCCTCCTTTCAGCCTGAGCAGCAGACCGCCCTCATCCGTTGGAGTCATGCTGATAATGGCATCAGCATTTACAACCGCCTTGCGGCTGGCACGGAGAAACAAACCGCTCGGAAGTTTTTCTTCCAGTTGTTGAAGAGTACCCGGGTGAAGGAGTTGCTCACCATCGTCGCGAAGGATGAAAACAACGCTCTCCTCAATTCTTGCGACAACAATCGAAGCGGGATCGACAAGTTCCACATCTCTCCCGTTTTCCGCCGGAATTCGATCCGGAGAATCTCCCGATGAAGCGGTGTGTGCGATTGCAAACTGGCGGCGAACGCGATCCAGGGCACGACGGAGGCGTTCCGCACTGTACGGCTTGAGCAGATAGTCAGCCGCCTCAAGCTCGAATGCACGCACCGCATGATGATCGTATGCCGTGGAAAAAATCACGAAGGGTGGATCGTCAAGTGCCTCGAGCATGCGCATGCCATCCACTTCCGGCATATTAATGTCGAGTATGACAATGTCCGGCTGCTCACGTTCGATTAACGTGAGCCCCTCATGGCCGTTGGTCGCTTCCCCGATGATTTCCACGTCTGAAACGGTATTCAGCAAGCGCCGGATTCTCTCACGAGCGGGCGCTTCGTCCTCGACGATGACAAGACGCATACCGGGAATAGCCATCAACCCGTCTCTGTTTCTGGCAGGAAGATTTCCGCAACGGCCAGAAGGCCATTTCCGGAAACGCGTGTTTCAACACTTGCATTTGAACCAAAAAGCGCTTTTGCCCGAAGGTGCAGATTGTCGACAGCGTGTCCTGGTTTGCGCGATACAGGATCGAGGTGATGACCATTGGAGTCGGCAGAGTTCAATGGCCTGTTTTCGATGGAAAGCAGATGCCCTCCGGCAACCCGTTGCGCGCGCAGGATAACAAGAGTTCGGCGTGCCGTCTTTGAGGCACCGTGACGCACGGCATTCTCAAGAAGCGGTTGAAGACTCAGGCTCGGTATCTGAAGTTCATGAAGTTCAGTGGGAACATCAAACTGAACCTCAAGACGGTCTCCGAGGCGAAGCTTCTCAATATCAGCATAAGCCTTCGCTACACGAAGTTCCGACTCAAGTGGCGCCGTCATCGGCTGGTCTCGCATCAAGACGGGTCGGAGGCTTGCTGCCAGAAGTTCCACCGCTCTTTCCGCGTCTCCGGGGCGAACCGGAATCAGGGCGGCTATCGTGTTCAATGCATTGAAAAAAAAATGAGGATTGATCTGTGCCCGCAACGCAACGACGCGTGCCTCATCGGCAAGCCGTTGCAAACGTTTTTCACGATGGAGAGCGCGCCGTTCGAATCGTTCTCCATCATATCCCGAAGTAATGTACCATCCCACGACCGCGTAAATGATTCCGCCGAATGACACTCCCGCAAAAACTTTGTGTTCTTCCCCCTGGAGTAGAACGTCCGGACCAAACCAGATCGCCATTCCTACGCAAAGAGAGAAATAAAAGAACAGGTAACCCAAAACAAAGGCGAACAGGCCATTCGACAGAACGATCTTCCTCACCGACGCTCCGCGGTGGACGATTCTCCATCGCCACGGAATCATGGACGTGTAGCTGATGAAGAGTGTCATCAACAGGGCGGACGTAATAACCGCCGGCCGTGCCCGGGCAGGCACAATGAACGAATTGAAAACGCCTGAGGCAAATCCCCAAATCAGAGTGTTGTAAAGCATCTCTCGCGACTTTAGAGTCCATCCCAGCGAGATCCGGACGGCATGGCGGAAAGGCACCTGCCCACGACCGGTGTAAATGCCGAGATGATTGCCTTTGCTCCCCGAGTTTGACGTCGCACGTCGCATGGCACGAAACCGAGCATCTCGCGGACCGCGTAACAAGGCCAGGCAGACTGAGCGGTCCGGAAAAAGTGCCGAACGGCGATTTGCAGCCTCGCCGCAGGTACTTCCGGCAACCCCATCCATTCGCCTCATGGGCACGACCGCTCGATCCGTCCGGTGAGATGCGAGGGCCTTCCGGCAGAGAAACACTTTATCCATCAGCAGGCTCGCGGTTTCATCCCCTGAATGCAACACCGTATCAGGAAGGAGCAGAGACATGACGAGTCCTGCGGAAGACACAAGGATCGGATCAGGAAAGATAGTCCTCGTTGGAGCCGTAATCATAGCCGTTGCAGCGGTGATGTGGCAGTTTGGTTTCAGGAACCCTTCAGGCGGAACGACTTCTATCGCGGGAGCTGATCTGTCACGACAAGAGCGCAAGGAACTTTATCTCGCGGCCCGGAACAAAGCCGCCTCCCTGGCTGACTGGCCCGCGACCGAACAGCAACTTATCCATGAGTTCTGGAAGGCTGTGTCTGAAAAAAACTGGGATCGCGTTGTGGCCCTGTGCCCCGGCGGTTCGAAGGAGGATTTCATCATGTATGACAAATGGACACCGAAACCGGCCAAAGCCATCGGTCCCCCCCAGCCTCACCCGGTTGAGCCAGGCGTCGAGGTTTGGCCCGTCAAGGTTCCGTTTCCGGGCTTTCCCAACAAGACAATCAAGATGGCCGTTTTGGAAATGGACAATGGCCGCCTCGGAATCGACGGCAGCCACACGATATGGTGGTAAGGATGCCGCGTGTGGTAAACCACAGAGGGAGTCAGCCCGTGAAGAGCGAAGCGTTCACACTTGTTGAGCTGCTGGTCGTCGTTGCGGTTATCGCCATTCTCGCGGGGATTGCCGCCATCAACTTCCTCGAGGCTCAGGCACGATCAAAGATCGCACGGTTTGAAGCAGACGTCAAAACGCTGCGTGCCGCACTCGCCGCGTATCGAGTCGATCACAGTGCGTTCCCTCCGGCTGCCAAAGGAGACTTCCAACTGACCGAACCACTGACCCCTCTGACAACACCGGTCGCCTACGTAACGTCACTTCCGCGTGATCCCTTTGGTCTGGCACCCTTTGACTTTGCGCCCTCAATACAAATGCTTGGCTATAATTACAAAGACCGTCTGACGACGTCCGTCGGGATGCCCGCGGAGACCTACAAGGATCTGTGGGACGAGCCAACACTCAAGGCTTACGACTATATCATTCACTCGTGCGGCCCAAACAGAGTATGGGATGTTACCCCGTATGTGGAGTACGACCCCACAAACGGCACGGTCAGTCTCGGAGATATCAGCCGCTTCGGGCCCATGTAGTCAGAGAAGGCCTTCGGCCCTCGCATAATAGAGAGCCGTTATGGAAAAGCCGTCCGTCAGCAAATCGTCCTGTCGCAGGCCTTCGATGTCCTCCCAGCCGAAGGCCTGCACCTCATAGATTTCTTCGCGGTCCAGCGCTCCCGGCGTTTCAAACAGGTCCGTTGCCGTGAAAACATGAAAGGTCTCGTTTCCCAGACCAGGCGCGGGATGGTATCGAAAGCGATATTCGAGACTTCCCGCATCATGGGAAGTCTCCTCAATTAACTCGCGGCGCGCCGCCATCATGCGATCCTCTCCCGGGTCAATGGATCCGGCGGGAATCTCCCAGCCCCAGCACTCGGTACAATACCGGTAATGCAATCCCAACAGCACTCTTCCACCACTCATAATCGGCACGATGCCAACGCCTTCACGTTTATAGTCCACCTTCCAGTGAATCCGTTCGTTGCCCGTGTGTGTGACAATCCTGTCTTCCAACAGCCGGAGCCGCGGATTCTCGTGGAGAATGCTCCGAGCGACACGTCTTGTGGGAGTATGCTTTGAAATGGCCATGGCAATCAAAACGCCCGGCGTTTCCGCCGGGCGCAAGCATTGTGCACTCCGGGTGTCAGTTCATGCCTTGATGGCTTCGATCGCCACCTTGACGGGAACTTCAACTCCGAGAGATCCTTCTCCGCCGACACCCCAGTCGATGCGGTTGATCGTGAACTCCGCGTCCGCACCAGTGCGGGTCCCTCCCCATTTATCCTGCCCCGTACCATGCCAGATGAAGTTCGTCGAGATTGTTTCAGTCCTGCCCATCAGCGTCAGATCACCGGTCACCTTGTAGTTTTTGCCGCCTGCGTGTTCAATTTTTGAACTCCTGAACTCGGCTCCGGAGTTCTTCTCCGTATTGAAGTACTCATCGCTTCGAAGATGATCGTCACGGTCTTTGTGATTGGTGTCGATACTGGAAACATCGACCTTCACGTGAATGGAACTGCCTTCAAGGTTATTGGGGTCAAAATGAACGGTTCCCGAGAGGTTATTGAAACGGCCCCAGGAGTTGCTGACTCCAAAGTGTGTAATGCTGAAAACAAGCGAGGAATGACCAGGATCGATTTTCCATTCCGGTGCTTTCGTCACGGCTTTCACAACCTTCGACGCGGGTTTGCTGGCGGGCTTGCTCGTCTGGGCGCTCAGGACGCCGGGAGCAGCGACCAGAAGTCCGGCTGCCGCCAATGCCAGACCGGTCTTCTTCAGGTTTTCTGTCGTTTTCATGGGGGGACTCCGAATAAGTGTCATGGGACTTCAACTCGGGTGGAAACAATTTCCGGGCCGTTCCGCTCGATCGTCTCCAGTTTCACCAATCAGAGGCTCCTTGGCTTGCGGCGCCGGGAGCCCAAGCCGGAGACTGGGTTTCAATGAGGTCCTCTGGTGGAGCCAACTCGATGCATTCGACCCGGAACGCACCCGCGTCACTTTGGCCGACCCGTGCCCTCGCTGCCCTCAGCCTGAGCGCTTTGGTTTTACAGGCTGGCTGTGGTGATAATTCTGGAGCCTCAGCCCGGCCCGCCTCCGACCAACTTGAGGAGCGGGGCGCCGGGGCGGCTCTGGAAAAAGAACTGTCTGCTCGCGTCGAAAGAATTCTGGCCGCGTCCAACGAGGCTACGGTGGAGACGACGGCGATACTCCCCAACGGTGCCCGTGTGCCTGCACGTGAAACCGTTCCCGTTCAACACCGGTTCGACCGTCAGTCGTGGCTGACGGAACGCTCAAGCCTTGTCGAGACACCGGGTGAAGTCGTGCAAACATGGAAGCCTGACGACGCGCCGGCCCTCCTGCTTGTCGACAACGAGGGAACGATTCTGCTCGGTGGACGCACGGTGGATATCGTCGCCGGCGACAACACCACGTCCACTCTTGCCCGGTTTGAACCGACAGTTCTCCAGTGGAATTCCGACGGCACCAGAGTGCTCGTGGCCGGTCCGGAGCGGAAAGCCGTCTATGCCTGGCCGGAGCATTCCCTCGAAACGGAATTTGAACGGGGAGCCATAACAGGATTCCTCCAGTTCGCTCCGGCGCAGGACGGATACTGGACGCTCGCGGACAATCTGATTTTCGACGCTTCCCAGCCGACTCGTGTCTTCTGGAATGTCAACTACTTCAAAAGCGACCCTGCTCAGTCTCTTTCCCTGATGCAGTTCCGTCCAATGACCAAAGTCGGGACGCTTCCGACCCTGGGCTCCGCCTGGGCACAGCCTATCGATCAGTATCATATTGTACCCCAGACCGCGTCCCTGTGGGAGCTGGATCGGGATATGACCCTTTCCCGTCAACTCACGGATGCCGGAGAGTCAGTCGATGCATGGCCGGTTGCCGACATGCACGAGCGCCTCTTCTTCCTGCGCGCTCCTCGATTCGTTGATGGGTTGGTGGGCCGCGCATCCCGTGGCTGGATGAATGACCTGAGCAACGATTCACCGGAGATGCAGATAACCGGGGAGCCCACCTGCGGAATCGCGGTGTCGCCTGATGGAAACCGGCTCGCACTGCTGGTCATGCGGGAGGGTGGAATCACTCTCCTGCGATGCAAAACGAAGGAGGTTCTCGCTCAGGATCTCTCAGGAGCCGGTGACGCGCGTCGCTCTTTTGAGCGCGGCGTCAAAGCGGTCTGCTCCGATCTGGCAGCGGCACTGGAGGCATGCGATCCGGAAGGAGCTCCCGAAATCACCGATGATTTTGCAAAGCAACAGCCCTGGCCATCCATGCAAACTCTCAACAACATGGCGAAAGCCCTTGTTTCGGCACTTCGCCACCGGTTTCAGCTCGACCTTGATGGCTCCATAGCCTCGCTGGGAGCCCTCGATGACTTCCTGCAGGAAGCCGATGGCCTTCTTGTTGAGGATCATCCGACAATTCTCGCAATCGCAGGCTATTATGTTGGTGTTCTGTCCCAAACGGATGGATTCGTACCGCTTACGGAAGCCTGGACCCCGGCGCTGGGAGCCGATGTCACCGCAGTGACGGAAGGAGACGAATTCACTTATACGTTCCACGGATTTCTGTATGCCGCAAGAGAGCGAATTGCCGGACGGCTTCTGCTGCATGAGACAGCCGTGGAGTTGTTAACGGAATGGAGCGAGCCAATCGTGCTTGCCGAGAACTTCTCATCGTTCTCAAGAAACGTGTGGTACGTTCATGAACTTGCACGCGTGGGGTTCGATTTTGA
>JANQSL010000135.1 GCA_028284075.1 Candidatus Sumerlaeia bacterium
ATGCTATGGCAGGGTGCTCTCAGCTTCACCAGGAGGCAAAGAGCCATGACCAATCCAACCAACACCAATCCCGTCTCTCTGCTCACCACATGGGTTCGCAATGCTGACAAGAAGGCCTGGCGCTGGCACCGCGGTGGCGGACTTGTGATCGGAATCGCGTTCTTGTGCTATCTCGCCACGGGGGCCCTTGCCGGGGCTCGGGGTCTGTTAACACCCGCACCTTCCGTTCAGACTCGCGACAGTCACTGCTGATTGTGAGCGGCCTCTCGGTTGCGGCGGACCGTTTCCAGGTTCGCCGCAGCCAGTTCATTGCCGGGGCGAATCTCCAGCTCTTGCTCCAGCAACGCGATTGCCGCGTCCAGCCGTCCAGCCCGCGCGTGCAGGATGGCAAGATTCACACGGGCATCGGCAACATACCGATAGTTGTCAATCGCCGCTTCATAGGCGGCGGCGGCCTCCGGGAGTTCACCTCTCTCTTCGTGTAAATAACCCAGTGTGACCAGTGTGTCAGGATGATTCGGCGCCCACTTGAGGCTCTCGCGATACGCTGTGATTGCTTCGTCAACCATACCCCGCATGCGGAAAAAACCGCCGCGCTTAAGGTAGAGGTAACACCATGCCTCGCGCTCGAGGCGATGAATGGGACGATTCGGATCATAAACCGGATAGTAGCCGGGATGTTGTGCGTTGAAATCCGCTTCCGCAGAGCGAACCTCCTCGTTCGTGGTTTCGCGTTCCATCACTTCCACCAAAAAGCCTTTTGGCAGAAGATATCGCTCTTCTCCCAGCGACGTGCGCGGATTGAATTCAGAATAGAAAGGCATTTGCATCAAATCCTGCCTGTCCGGCGGAACAAGCCGGAGGGGCTGATTGGCGGGAGCGAGAACGTCCTCTGTCAGATAGTCGACAAGAGCCTTTTTGTTCCAGGCTGTCTGCTGATCCTCATCGGGCCCGAGGGGCAAAAGGTTGTATGCCATGAAGCACGGGTGCGGCTCTGAAACGGCATATTGTCGATACGCCACCCCGTGACTGAGATTGTCGGAGCTTAACAGAAGAACACTATTGCCCGGCACTCCGCTCAGGATCGTTTCCAGAAGAAGTTCCGGCACTTTCCAGTCTCGCAAGGACTGACGGCGCACCTCATGTACGCCACCGGCTGCAAGAAGCAGCATCGCAACCCCGCAAGCAACACGAGCCGGTTTTTCCATTAATGTTCCGAATAAAATGAACAATCCGACTCCCGCACTGATTGCCGCACTGGCATACAATGGAATGTGCCAGTCGATTACGCCATAGAGACGAATGTACTGAATATCGAGCCCCTGCTGCCCCATATGACCAATCATCATTCCCAGAGCGTAGGGAATGGGAATGGAGAGCAACATTGCCAGCGGCCTCTTCGCCCGGCGGACCATGACTCCGAAACCGACGGCTGCCAGCAACAGACCGGCGACGCCCAGTTCTCCGACGGGGTTGTAAGTTCCAATCCACTCCCTCACATATCCAAGGGGAGCTTCTGAAATCGGTCGTCGCCCCCACTGTTCCCGCGAGAGTGCTGCACGAAAACCATCCAGCGTTTCCGGGTTACCCCAGTCCATGACTGGATCAGCCGCACTGCGAATCGGAAGATAAAGAAACACGAGCAGGCCACAGAACGTTCCAAGACCCGCGAGAAGATTCAATTTGAGAAGTGCGGCGACCTTGTCCCGAACACTCTGATCACCTTGCAGAGTGGCAAAGCAAAGCGCGAGAAAGACAGGAAGACCGAGAGCCACCTGACTCAGATGATTGCCGATGGCAAGGCCCGCTGTGAGACCGATTCCCCATGCAAGCCAGTCCCGCTGTCTTCCCGGCGCGACACTCCACAGACGGGTTGCAAGAATCATCAGAAGAACCTCAAGCAGCGTCATCTGTGTGTACTGCTCCGTCATGAGCGATTGCTCAAGCCAGCCGCTGGAGTGCAGAAGAACAAGAGCCGGAGTAACTCCCGCGGAGACGTGTTGCCAATTGGGCGCATCCGGCCGGAGGCGACGGACCCAGAGCATCACCAGAAGCGTGATTGCACCGAAGCACAATGCTCCGTTGAAACCGGCAAAGAGATTCGTTCCAAGTGCCGGATTGTCACCAAACCCAAGGACGTTCACCCACAACGTCGCCGGAAGTGTCCACGTGGGCGCTCCCGGCGGATGGGGAATTCCGCCGGTGCGAGCCGCCAGAGCGAACTCGCCACTGTCATGAAAAGTCACACCAGGTGCGGCGTTCCACGCAAAGAGTGCGAAACTGAAAACCGTGACGATCAGAGGCGTCAGAATCAGTGAGCGATCGCTTGGTCTCAAAAGCGGGAATACCCTTTGGCTCGTACGGCCAGGCAACTTGACGGCAACGGTTCGTACTAACTGAGCGCGGGAATATCACTGGAATCGAGCGGCCCGAAATCCGATGCGGCGCAGTTGTCGCGTACCTGGCTGAACGTCTTCGCGCCGGGAATTGCCGTATGACAGGCCGGATGTGTGATGCAGAATCGCAGGCTGACCTGTGCCTTCGTCTGTTCCGGATACTTGTAATAGATATCCTGCAGGTTTTCCCACTCCCCCAGATAGCTCTCGAGCTTCTCCGGCGACAGATTGAACCGGCGATGGTCGTCCTCGCCGAACTTCGATTCGCGATGAAACTTTCCCGCCAGAAAACCAAACAGAATCGGAATACGAACGATCACTCCGGTGCCGTAATCCAGCGCCTTCGGAAACAGCACCTTCTCCGCTTCGCGCTCCAGCAGGTTGTAACGAACCTGGATCACATCGATCAGCTCGTGATGGCGATCGAGGAGAAACGCCTGTTCCGTTTCCTGAAAAGACTGCACACTCCATCCCGCATGACGAATCTTGCCCTGCTGCTTGAGAGTTGCCAGCGCCTCCCAGGGGTCATCGCGGTCGAGCAGTTCCGTTGACGGACTGTGAAGCTGGAGAACGTCCAGACAATCCACACCCAGACGCCTCAGACTCTGTTCGCAGGCAAAGATAATATAGTCTCTGTCCGTATTGGACTTGATGGGGCCGTAACCCTCGTCATCGTTCGACGAGGCATTGTAAAAGTCGTTGCCGGCTTTCGTCGCAATCACGGCGTCACCCTGACCGCCGCGCTCCTTCATAACCTCTGCCACGAGTTTTTCCGAATGACCTCGACCGTAATTATCCGCCGTGTCGATCAACGTGACACCCAGGTCCAGAGCTTCGTGCAACGCACGCTTGCTGACCTCGTCATCCGTCGCCCCCCAGTCCATCCCGCTGATCGCCCATGAACCAAACCCCATCGTGGAAATCTTCGGACCGCGCTTGCCGAGTTGAGTGAATTGCATGAGTGGTTATCCCATCTGAAAGTATGAGTGAAGCAGTGCGGCAGGAAAGACCGAGACGCGATCCCGGTTTCAGGGAAGACGCTCGCTGTTTCCTCGCTCTTTCTCGCGGGTTCCCCGGTTCAGCGCTTCGACAGGCGACACGACGTCCCGACATAATGAGCGGAGCTTCCGCCGCACTGGCATGAAGGCCGTCATCAGGAGTTCCCACAGACGAGATGTACCCTTGGCAGACCCTGTCAGGGTGTCAACGAGGCCTGGCGAGGGTCGGGATCCGGGCGTTCTGAGAGGAATCTCGCCATTTGTAATCAAACACTCACTTTTTCATTGACGGGAGTACACAATCGATTACTAATTCTCGCGAACCCTACAGGAGATCCGCCATGAACAGCCTGACTACCATTCCCAGCGCCCGTATTCCGGAGAATGAAGAGAGCCGCTCTCCACGCCGAGACCGCGCCGGCTCCTCGCGGGCACCGTTCTATGCTGTCGCCGCCCTGGCCTGGCTCGGCTGGCTGGCGGCCATATTCCTCGCTACCGGTTGGAGGGGCTGAGCCATGACAACATTTCTGTTCATTACCTTCCTGATTTATCACCTGACAAAACGGTTTCGATGAAAACCCGCCAGGCTCTTCGACTCATCCCGCGATTTCCATGCACCTCGATGTTTGTGGCGGTGTTTCTGCTCGCTTTCATTCTCAGCCCTCGTGGGTCCGACTATGATGTGGGTGGTTTTGAGGGCATACTGATCGGCATCGCCCACATCATCCTTGTGCTGCCGCGTGAGAACCTTCATCTGCTCGGTGAAGTTTCCCCCCTGCTGCTCATGCCGGTATGTCTGGCCTTCGACCTCTGTGGCCAAAAACTCGTTGGCTGGATCAGGCGTGTTCGCGAGAGCCTTCTGTCGGTGTGATGCGTCAAACTGAACAGACGTTTGCGAATCGTCTTGGCGTGCCACGGAATGAATGATTGAGTTCCCGCCCGTGCCGGGATGGCGAAACTGGCAGACGCAAGGGACTTAAAATCCCTGGGCCGCAAGGTCATGCGGGTTCGAGTCCCGCTCCCGGCACCATTTTATATTGCTCGACTTACATTCAACCCTGATCCGGTAGACCAAGACTGAATCTACAAAGCCCGTCCCTGGGCCTTGAACAGGTCATCCGATGGTTATGCCGTCGCAGATTTCATCCTAGTACCGGCCGGTTTGTGATGAGAGTTCTTCGCGTTTATAGACAACCGCCTGACTTTTGTGGGGAACCAACGACCAGGGATTGTCAATCCGTGAGCCAACGGATGGATCATCCTCTGAACGTGAAACCAACCTGGTCTCTTCAAAAACAGCAGGCGGATGCATCGAGGGGTGGGCAGCCTCCGCGACATGTCACAATCTTTGTTGTTCGACCGGCGGATTCACTCGGCAACGAATGCGTCGTCCTCGACTCCCACGACTCGCGCCACCATCGTCCGGTAGGTGTGGCGCAATTGCTTCCACGGTGCGACTTTTTCCACATTCGAGGCGCGGTGGAGCATATCAGCTGTCATGATAAAGAAGAGTAATGCGCCTCCGCGAGGATCGCTCATTCGAAAATCTCCGGCTTCGACGCCTCGCTCGAAGACACGTCCAATGGATTTGACTGAGCGGGGAAGTGCCATGTTGATGAATGTGTTGTTCAATTCAGGGTCTTCGCGCGCTTCGCCTCCCTTGATGAAATCGATGGAAATGCGGAAGTTTCTGAAGGATTCAACAGCCTCGAGCATTTTCATGATCTGTGCGCGGGGCGTCATCGTTTCGTCACCTTCCCATTCCCTGATCGTGGCCTCCATGCGCTCAAGCCGGGCGTTGGCGAAGGCAAAGAGGATGTCCCGCTTGGTGGGGAAGTGATAATAGAAGTTTCCGTAGGAAATTCCGACGGCTCGAACGATATCCTTGATGCCGGTTGCAAGGAACCCCTTTGTCATAAACAGGGTGTCCGCTGCCTCCAGGATCTCTTTTCTGCGTTGCTCGGCGCTCTTGTACTGCCTTTTTCGAGTCGCTCCACGCCCTCTTTTTTTCGCGTCGCTTTTTCTGTCCGTCATCGATTTGGACTCCATCCGAATCCGGCCTCTGCCATGCCGGTGTTTTGACTCAAGTCGGTTTTCTCCGGCCCGAGCTGCGAGGTTTGCCGAAGCCGCTTTTCCTCCCTTGCGACAGGAAACGGATCATCTTTGTCGCTGATATGTCCATCAAAATATGACATGAAGTCAAATTAATGGCGATTTGCTATCCAATATTGAATAATAAGGCCAAATAAATCAGTTATATACCTTCACTTTTACTATTGACTTGATGTCAAAATACTCAACTGATCGCGCTTGTCAGCGGATATCATAATCTCTCTGTTCGTTGGTTCAGGAGCCCCACGATGCAAAACAAATCAGGACTACTCTTCCCCCTGTTTGTCGGTCTTCTTGCGGGCCTCACCGGAATGGTCGAGGCCCGTGACGTACCGTTTTCAAGCCAGCGAACGATCACCACCGGAGCGAACGGGGCTCAGGCTGTCTATGCCGCGGATATTGACGGTGACGGCGACTGCGATGTTTTGTCGGCATCGGCGTATGACGACCGAATTGCCTGGTACGAAAACACGGATGGAGAGGGAACCTTCGGCTCACAGCAGACAATTTCCTCCACAATGGATTTTGCAGCCTCCGTGCGAGCGGCGGATCTTGATGGCGATGGTGACCTCGATGTCATCGCGGCTTCGTCCGATGACGACCGGGTTGCGTGGTTCGAAAACACGGATGGAAAGGGGACTTTCGGCTCACGCCAGACGATTTCGACCAACTCGATCTTTGCCAAGATGGTCTTTGCAGCGGATATGGACGGAGATGGAGATTCAGACATATTGTCTGCATCGGCTGTTGATGACACTGTGGCGTGGTTTGAAAACCGGTTGAACGAGGTGTCCGCCGATTTCGGACCGGAACAGGTGATCTCGACTGTCGCATCCGTTCCGAACGGACCCTACGCCGTGGTCGCCGCGGACATGGACGGAGACGGAGACATGGATGTTCTCTCGGCGTCGACGATGGACGACCGAATCGCGCTGTTCGAAAACACTGACGGCCTGGGCACGGCCTTCACACGCCTGGATATTTCACTCACGGCAAATGGAGCACGCTCGGTTTGGGCGGCGGATGTCGATCGCGACGGAGATCTTGACGTGTTTTCCGCTTCACGGTTCGACGATCGGATTGCGTGGTACGAGAATCGCCTGGACGAGATAACAGCCGACTTCGGGCCTCAGCAGACCATTTCCACCGGTGCCGATGGCGCACATTCCGTTTATGCCACGGATGTGGACGGCGATGGGGATGTCGACGTTCTCTCCGCATCACTCCACGATGATCGCGTTGCCTGGTATGAAAACACGAACGGGGTTGGAACTTTCAGCGCTCAAAAGACGATTTCGACGGCCGCTGTCGAGGCCCGATTCGTGTTCGCCGCGGACATCGATGGCGACGGCGACACGGACGTGCTCTCCGCATCGGAAGACGACGACCGCATTGCCTGGTATGAAAATGAAACGATCCATCGAAGTGCATTGTTTGCCGATCGCAGTACGATCTCCACCAACGCCCAGACTGCGTTTTCCGTAAGAGCGGCTGACATTGATGGCGATGGTGATCAGGATGTACTTTCTGCGTCACTCAATGACGACCGCGTGGCCTGGTATGAGAACACGGACGGCTTGGGAACCTTCGGCGCGCAACAGACCATCTCGCAGTTTCCAGCCGGAGCCACTTCGGTTTTTGCGGCGGATATCGACGGAGACGGAGATATGGATGCACTCTCGGCATCTGCATACGACAATCGTATTGCGTGGTACGAGAATACGAACGGCACTGGAACCTTCGGTGCATTACAGACCATCACAACAAATGCCGCTGAGGCGCAGGCCGTCTATGCGGCGGACATTGATGGAGACGGCGACCATGATGTATTGTCCGCTTCACTGGCGGATGATCAGATTGCATGGTACGAAAACGCTGACGGTGCAGGCACTTTCGGTCTTCAACAGATCATTACCATCAATGCCGACGGAGCCCGTGATGTTGTCACGGCTGATCTCGACGGCGATGGCGATCTTGACGTGATCTCCGCGTCATCCATCGACGACCGTGTTGCCTGGTATGAAAACACGGATGGCCTGGGAGCCTTTGGTGTGCAGAATACCGTCAACATAGGTGTCGGCACGGACGGAGCGTTCTCCGTCTTCGCAGCTGATGTGGACAAAGATGGCGATCCCGATATCATTTCAGGTTCCTTCAGCGACAATAGCATTGCATGGTATGAGAATCGTCTGAACGAGTTGAGCGCCGATTTCGGTCCACTACAGGTCATCTCAACCGCTGCCATCGGACCTCAGTCGGTCTTTGCGGGGGACTTTGACATGGACGGCGACATCGACGTCTTGTCCGCGTCACGACTCGACGATCGGATTGCGTGGTATGAAAACACGGATGGTCAGGGCACCTTTGGTCCGCAGAGCACTGTAGCAACTGATGCACAGGGAGCTTATTCCGTTTTTGCGTCAGACATTGACGGAGACGGGGATCCGGACGCACTGTCCGCGTCTTTCATGGACAGTCGTATTGCATGGTACGAGAACGTGGGTGGTCAGTTCGCCCTGGCCACAATGGACACCGCCCCCGCAACGCTGCACCAGGGACAAATGGCAGATATGCTCAAGATCACGGCAACTCATCGCGGCAGGAGTGGTGACACCGACCTTGAACTGTCAACCTTCGAACTTCTGTTCGAGGAAACAGAAGGCGATCCGCTGACTAGCGCGGAGGCGAACGCAATCATCGAAAACCTTCTCGTCTATCTCGATAGCGGAAACGGGTTGTTTGGGGCGGGTGATGACACGCTTGTATCGACTGTCAGCACTCTTGCGCTCGACGGTTCCGGTGTGCAGACAGTTGCTTTTACCGATAGCGATCCGAATGTGCAAATCGCGGCGGGAGACTCGGCGGATTTCTTTGTTGTGGTCGAACTGACTTCTGACGCGATGAGTCAGACTCCAAACACTTTTCAGATAACCCATCAAACAGAGTCCACGAGCACTGCCGAGGACCGTGACAACGACATTGCTCTTCTGCTTGAACGGGCAGAGAATACGACGTCGGGAAATACTCAGGCCTTGCCGGTCGTGGTCGACTGTTTCCTGATCGAATAGGCTCGTCTTCAGTGACACGGGAGTTTCGCAGTCGGCTGATTGCCGCGGAGGATCCGGTTTCCGAACCATAATCTCGACCCATGGAGAGCGGGCAATTCAAGGTCAGGCGGTCGACGGATTGTCAATCCATCGAGCATCGCCTCTGAGTCGCGAAGCCTATCCGGCGAGTTGCAAAAAGTTGCAAGTTTCAGCGTGTCTGAGCGTGGTGTGAAAATGTGCCAACGTGTTCCGAGTGGTTGAGGTTGTTGGTTTTGCTTCGTAAGTCGCGTTTCCTCAATACCTACCTTGGCGACTTAAATCCTGAGCTTTCGAGCTGTGCGGGCTCGAATCCCGCTCCCGGCACCAACTGAGATTATTCAGCTTACACTTTAGACCGATCTGACAAACCAAGACTGTTAATCCGTAGGTTGTTGGTTCGAGTCCAACCGGGGGAGCCAACCATTCAAAAAAAGATGCAAAGTAAATCTACGAAGAAAAGACTATCAGTCTTCAGATCGCAGAGAACTCTCTTTCACTGCATCAATAAACGTCGTGATAAATTTTTCGGCGTATGCATGAGAGTTGTCTGGTCTCATGTAGCACATCAGGAGGGTATTTGGAAGCTCCGGTAGTCCATGATTCTCCAGCCTCATACTTTCGGCTACTGCCGGTTTAGGCAGCAAACTGATACCCAATCCAGCTTCTACCGCTGAATGAATTGCTTGAACTGAGTTGACTTGAATAGAACTTTTCCAAGGCAGAGAGGCTTCAGTTAGTGAATCAAATGCTATTTTTCTGTAGCTACAAGGAGGGTTCATCAAAACGAGTTCAATTGGCTGCTTTTCTGGCTGTACTACCTCCGATAATCCTGTCCAGATAAGCGGCACCTCCCAAAGTAGCATCCCATTTTCCGCTTCTGGTCCTGCAATAACTACATCAAGTTTATCCTCGTAAAGGTCTTCAATCATTGAAGGACCCATACTTAGGTCGAGAATTAATTCACATTGTGGATATAGACTTCTGAACTTTCTTAATATTGCATTCAAATGCAAGGGGGCCAAATACTCGGTGAATCCAACCCTCAACACTGATGCTTCTTCAGGGATAGATAGTGAATCGATTGCATCGTTCGCTAACTCCAGGATCCTGCGAGCATAACTGAGAAATTTCTCCCCTGCCGATGTCAGCTCAATCCGGCGTGTTGACCTGTCAATCAGTTGGTTTCCAAGGCTTTCTTCGAGCTTGGCGATTTGAAGGCTGATCGCAGACTGGGAAAGACGAAGCCTTCTGGATGCTGCCGTAAACCCACCTTCCTCTACAACGGCAATAAATGCATGAAGCGTATATAAGTCAAATTGGGGCTTGGAGTCGGATTTATTGTGTTCGCTCATTGATTCGATCAGATTATTGAATTTGCTCATGAAGCCAGCCCTAGATAGACTTCACGAAGCAGGACTACAAGAGAGACTTGTGTTTTTTTATCAAAGGACTGATCAATGGAATATGAAGGGTTCAGAACATTTTCCGCGGAAAAAACCGCAAGTATCCTGAAGGTGACATTCGACTTCCCTCCTGTGAACGTTCAGGGACTGCCCATGTTGGCGGACCTGAACATGCTGGCGCAAAAACTTGAGTCTGACAAAAGTATCAAAGTTGTTGTTTTTCAGTCAGCTCACCTTGAGATTTTTGTCTGTCATGCCGACACAAATTTCCTGAAAGAGCTGTCTGACACAGCTGTTTCCAGAGATGAGGCCAAGCTTCTGGATCTTCAAGTGGTGTTAGAAAGAATCAGCAGGCTACCGCAGGCAACGATCGCCAAAATTGAAGGTTTTGCACGAGGAGGAGGCCATGAGTTTGCTCTTGCCTGTGATATGAGGTTTGCAGCTCGAGGAAAAGCTCGTTTCATGCAAATGGAGGTTGGCATGGGAATCCTCCCCTGCGGCGGAGGTGCATCAAGAATGGCTCGCCAGACCGGGCTTGGTAGAGCTTTAGAGATCATACTCGGTGCAGAGGATTTCGACGCTGATCAAGCTGAAGCCTACGGGACCATCAACAAAGCACTCGATGCAGAGGAAATCGGTGAGTACGTGGATTCCCTGGCTAAAAGGATAGCCAAGTTTCCAAGCGAATCCATCAATGCATGCAAGCAAGCCATCTACGAATCTATCGATCAACCAATCGCTGAAGCACTGCAAAGCGAGGCCTATTGGTTATATCAAGCTACAAGTCAAACTCCGGCAATCAAGAGGTTCAGAATCGCTGACGAAAAAGGCCTGGAGCACGACATAAACAATCAGCGTCGATGGAATGATCTGGTTATCGAAGTTCAAGATATCCAATGATTTAGCAGCTCAAATTCTGGAGAACAGTACTATGAAAGCAATGATAATAGAGGAATACGGAGAAACTTCTGAGTTTGTGGAGTCGGTAATCCCAAACCCTGAAATCAAAGACGGTCATGTGATGATCAGGATTGCTGCGTCCAGCGTGAATACGGTCGATACGATGATCCGCAAAATGGGAAGGGAACTCCCCATCTCTCCCGCACTACCGGCAATCCTTGGGATGGACTTTGCGGGAACAGTTGAAGCTGTTGGTGATGGTGTAGAAGGATACTCCATAGGCGACAAGGTTTATGGCTGCGCTGGCGGTTTAGGTGAGTTACAAGGGACGCTGTCTGAGTACATTGTCGCAGACTCAGATCTGATTTCTCATAAACCCAAAAATCTGAGTATGCTTGAAGCTGCCGCTATACCATTAGTTGGAATCACGGCATATGAAGGTTTGACCAGAGCAGGAATTAAGGAAGGTCAAAATGTACTTGTTCATGGTGGGTCTGGAGGAGTTGGGCATATTGCTTTACAAATAGCGATGCAATTCGGTGCTCAGGTATTTTCCACAGGTGGTGGAGAAAGACAGATGGCATTAATTGAGAGCCTTGGCGCTACTCCTATTAATTATAAAGAGGAAAGCGTGGAAGAGTACGTTAGCAAATATACCGGTGGGAATGGTTTTGATGTAGTATTCGACTCTGTTGGCGGGCTAAATTTGCTAAATTCATTTAATGCAGCGGCGCTTAATGGACAAGTAGCTACAACTGTCTCTATGTGCGAATTAGATCTATCTGTGGCGCATTTTAAGGGGTTATCGATTCATGTGGTTTTCATGCTCATTCCGATGCTTCACAATCATGGCAGAAAACACCATTCTGAAATTCTTACAAAACTCGCAGACATCGCCGGTTCTGATCACTTGAAGCCGGTTCTTGATGAGACTGAATTCTTACTCACTGAAGCGACTCAAGCGCACCACAGACTTGAAAGTGGTAAAGCAATGGGTAAGGTTGTCCTCAATCACCTGTAAGAAAATCCGGTACTTACTAAAGGAAGATGATAAGGTGAAACTGATTTTCAGGACTTTATTACTGGCAATGTTTGGGTTCTTGGCAGCGAGCTGCAGCAAAGCAAGCACATCATTCAAATCGAATCCACCATCATCGTCAGGTAAGTACAATGTGCTGAATGTATCAGATGTGGTATGGGATCAACTGAATCCTGCCCGAGGTGATCAAAGTCCAGAGGCTGGTGCACTATGGGGAAACAGGATCGGTCCTGGAGCTGCTGGTTTTTTACTCAAGCCGGTAGATGGTTTTCGATCACCACCCCATATTCACAATGTTGCTTATCGGGGAGTTGTCATCTCTGATTACCTTCATAATGATGATCCCGAAGCAGCAGATATGTGGATGGGAGTTGGCTCCTTCTGGACTCAACCCGCAGGCGAGATCCATATCACTGCCGCAAAGGGGAAAAACACTCTGGCGTATATCGAGGTAGAGGACTGCTTCGGTGTATTTCCTCCGGATGAATTGTTTGATAGCGGTGAGAAACCTATGAATGTGGATGCTTCCAATATTGTCTGGCTTGATTCATCAAATCAAATGAGTTTGACTGATAATGCAGAGGTCGCATGGCTCTGGGGGAATCCTTCGAATAGAAATCCCAATGGATCTTTTCTAAAGCTAAAATCCGGTTTCTCTGGCACGATACACAGTGATTCTGAAGCATTCATCGGGATTATCATTAGCGGACAAATCACCTACTCAAATCCTGAGCAAACGAATCCTGTCATTTTGAATTCCGGGAGTATGTTTAGTTCTGAAGGATTCTCTCGCCATTCACTAACTATGAAGATTAAGGAGGAATGTGTTATATATATACGTTCGAACGGCTCATTCAAAATAATGGAGTAACGGAGTGGCAAAATATCCTCTGAAAAAATACTTATAACTGGTGCCACTGATGGGATTGGGCAGGAAACTGTTCGAGCTCTCATTGAAGATGGCCATCATCTTCTATCCGTAAAGACTATCCGGTGAGTTGCAAAAAGTTGCAAGTTTCAGCATGTCTGAGCGTGGTGTGAGAATGTGCCAGCGTGTTCCGAGTGGTTGAGGTTGTTGGTTTTGCTTCATAAGTCGTGTTGGCTCAGTACCTGTTTTGGCGACTTAAAATCCCTGGGCCGCAAGGCTGTGCGGGTTCGAGTCCCGCTCCCGGCACCATTTTATATTGCTCGACTTACATTCAACCCTGATCCGGTAGACCAAGACTGAATTTATAAAGCCCGTCCCTGGGCCATTGATGGGTCATCCGGAGGCCAGAGCATTGTTCGTGAGGCGACCGCCCTCAATAAAATGTCATCGCTGGCGTCACAGGTTGCGGGATCCGCGTCCATACTATTGAGTAAGTTGGAATCAACAGCCTGGGGAGTGCATCATACGGATATGCAAAGGCCACGATTCGAGGAGATTTTCAAGGAAAACAGGGCTGTTGTTTTCACGATTTGCCGACGTATTCTGGCAAGTGACGAAGACGCGGCAGATGCTCTTCAGAACACCTTTATCAGGTTTCTTTCCGGTCCGGAAAACTGGCCCCCCGCGATCAGGTCGAGTGAACCCTCGACCGTTCTCAGGAGACTCGCAGCCATGGAATCCGACAACCTGCGAAAACGTCGCGCCCGGCGGTGGCTCAGAGAAACTGACACATCACGAGGGGCCGCCAGCGAACAAAAACAAAACAGTCCGGCCACGGCCATCGAGCAAAAAGAGATGCTTCGGGCTGTGGAGGATCTCGTTTCCACACTTCCCGTGAAGTACCGGCTTCCTCTTCAACTTCATTACTTTCACGGGCTGACAACACGAGAGGTGGCGGAAACGCTGGGCATTTCCGAAGTTGCCTGTCGGCAGCGTATTTCGCGGGCTGTCAGAAAACTCCGCAGACGTGCGCGGAGCGCCGGTTTTCGGGATTTGCTTTCCACTCTGGCTTTTGTATCCGGTGGAGCCTCCCTTTTGGCACCACCATTGGACGTGACGGCTGACCAGGTCCTCATGGCCTGGAGAGATGGAACGCCGGTTCCATCCGCTCTTGAAGCAACATCGCTGATTTCCACACCCGTCATTGCAGGTGTCGTTTCGGTGACGCTCCTGCTCGCCGCGCTCGCTCTACCTGTCCCTAAATCCAAGCCGTCGATGACTTCAGATATGGCTTTTCTCCTCTCCACCTCTTCGACCGGGCCGGTCGCTGGCAAACCGGAAAGTCCCGTTCTCTCCACAACCGGAGATGATAACGCACAACCTGGCCTGGAAGCTTCGGAGACCACATCTTTCGCATATGCTCCAATGCCATATTCACGAGACGATGTAAAGGATGCCCAGGTAGTATCGGATCGGCAGCCATCGCTGGTGATCGTTCACAACGGTGTGCCGGTACCAGGCATTGAGATTGAGATTCATGATACCGATACAGCACCTGAAATCCGCCTTTGTGGAGACTGTCCTCAAGGGTGGCGGTCCTTTGGTTCCAATACCCATTTGGCTGACGAAAATGGTCGGGTGGTTTTTCCACCGGAGACGGAGGGAGCATTTCTGGTTGTTACGGGCTGTGGAAAACGAGGCTGGATCCGCGAACAAATACCGATTCCCCGCGACGGTTTTACAGGCGACCGAACGATCGAACTCAGCGCACACGCCACAGTGACGGGCAGGGCTGTCGATACCTCCGGGGCGCCCGTATCCGGAGCAACCGTCCAAGCGGCGGAGATCACGGTGTCGGGAAGGCAGGGACCATGGATTCGCGATACCCTCACGAGTCCGGAGGGTGACTACACACTTGAGGGCCTTCCTGGCCTCATCGTTCTCGCTGTCGCTCCCCCCATTGAGTCCGGGTGCGCACCTCCTCCGGTACAAACACTTGAGCTGGCCGCCGAGGAAGTTCGGCTGAAAGCTGACTTTGTGCTGCCGACAGGAGTGCCCTTTGAAGGGACTGTCATGGATCTGGACGGTCTTGCAGTCTCTCATGTGAGAATTTCGAGTTCCCACGGCAATTCCACAACAACAGACAACGATGGAAAGTTCAGTCTTCTTCTATCACCAGAGAAGGATTTTTATACAAGCCTGACATTTGTTCATCCGTCCTTTCAGTCTCAAGCTATTGAAAACATCGCCATTGAAGAGAGTCCACTAGACGTTATACTCGATTATCGTCCTATTGTTGTCCTGGATGTCAGGGAACTCTCGGGAGAATACGTTTCCAATTTCGAATGGAATCTCTCAAAAAGAGAATCTGGTGGAGCGATCGGTATTACCGCGAAGGCGAAAAGCTCCACTGCGGTGGACAGTGGCGGGCTTCTTGAGATCGGCAGGCTCGAGGCGGGCGCATGGCATGTCGATGTACGCAAGCTTGACAGTTCGTTGCAGCCAACGAGTCTTCGCGGGATGGTGGATTTTAAAGTTCGCGGAGGCCGCTTTCAGGAAGTCGCGGTACCGGTCGGAGAAGGCCGGACCGTGAGCGGCGTTGTACTGGACGATCAAATGGAACAGCCGGTACCGGAGGCAATTGTTTCGATTCAGATTGGTCTCGCGGGATCCGGACACGCATCCGTCCACGAAGACACAACGCACAGCGACGGCAGTTTCAGCTTTCCCGGAATTCCGGAGGGCAACTTTCGAATCGACGCAATGCGGGGCGATACCGGCGGACATGCAAATGTCCAGGTTCATCTTGGGAAAAGGCCGGATCCTGTGGTGGTTCGCCTAAAGCAATTTGCAACGGTATACGGACAGGTGATCGGTCAGAATGGTGAACCCATACCGAACGCCCTTGTTACGCTCACTCCCCATGGGCGCTGGAAAGCAGCGGATCGGCATACGCGGGTCCGCACAGGCATCGACGGGATTTATCGGATACCGCTCATTGAGCCAGGAACGTACTGGGCAAGCTGCAACTCTCCGGAGTTCAAGACGAAGCATTACATATCGATTGAAGCTGGCACAGAAGAGGAAATTGATTTCGATGTCACCGAAATGGTCACTCTTGCGGGAACAATATCAATAAACGGGCGACCATGGAGCGGAGAACCACAATTGAACTTTGCCACCAATGTTCGCAAGAGCAACAGGGCGCCGATCGAGAGTCTCGGAAAGGGAGCCTACAGGAGCAGAGTGGCAAGAGCTGGAATTGACTTGTGGGTTACCATGCCTGGTCACAACCTGGTGGCGAAGAGCTGGACCCCGGAAGAGATTCCCGGTTTCGATACGAAGAACGCGCATCTGAACATTGCACTCGAATTTACTGAAGCCACGGTTTCGATAGAACCGCCGGCCAGCGAAGCTCTTTCTGCCGGAGTGTTGTCGCTTTCCCGGCGGTCATTGGAACTGCGCGAAGTTCTTTCTGGTGGTGAGAGCAGAAAGATTCGCGAGAGTCCGGTGCGTTTTGAGTGGATTCTTCCGGGAACTTACACGGCGAAATTCCACTCGAACGATGGCAAATGGTTCGGCTCCTCATCTGAGCACGTGCTCGAAGCAGGGCAAAACAAACTGATAAAACTGGATCTTCGTTCCGTGAATCGCCGCGTACTTGCAGGGTCATGGCGTACCGATCTTGTTGCATCGGAGTTCCAACCGCTCGATCTTGACGTGACTGAACTGGTCAAAGAAATGGACAGCTTTCTGGCAAGCTTCGAGTACCAGAGTGGAAAGAACGCTTTGTTAATCGAATCCGTCAGCCTTATTTGTGATGGCACGGAAGTGTCTCACGATGTCCACCTCGGCTGGAGTGGATTTGAACTGAGAGATCACATCTACACTCTCCGTAACTCCGGACAGGCGAGCGAGAGGATGATACTTCGAAGCATTGTCAGATCGGCGGGAGATTCGAACGGGGAAATCTGGATTATCGATTCAGGCGATTAGTTGAGCTGCGAATGTTGTCACACAGTTCGTTATCACCGTCCGGTTGTTATAGAACACACTGATCGCAATGGCTGCTTCGTCACGTTCCGAAGGACGCAATATCCGAAGCAGATTCAACGCGTTGCCGTGTGCATTCAACCAGGCAGCACAGGATTCCATGGAGTTTCACCGCCCGAGGAGTTTGTCTCTGCTTGCATCTCCCGCCTTTCGGAGAGTTGTGCCTCACATTCGCGATAGTCTCATCATTACCGTCATCCTTTTTTGCATTGGATCCATTCGAACGGCTTATCTCAAGAACACCCTAGGTTTAGAGACGCGAACACCCGGTGAAACCAAGAATGCTTTCATAGAGTACTATCGACAGCTTGAGAAGGAATTGGGTGTTGATTCATCCAATGAGATTGGGAAGTCGAGCGCTTTCCCATACCTCGACAATGCCATGCCGCCGAGTGAATCGCCACCACAGTGGTTCCACAGTCCATAGGGGATGAATTCTTGTATTTGGAGTGATGCTGACCCCTTTTGGTACCATCTGAGCGTTTGCTTTTCGCGGTCAGGCTTTTTAGGGAACATAGCCAAACCGGTCGATTTCTCAGTGCATATGATTCCCTTAAGAACCCATCAACGGATTGCCAATCCCTCAACAACTGCCCTCCAGTCGCGAATGCGCTAACTGGTGAGTTGCAAAAAGTTGCAAGTTTCAACGCGTCTGAGCGTGGTGTGAAAATGTGCCAGCGTGGTCCGAATGGTTGATGTTGTTGGTTTTGCTTTCTAATTCGCGTCTCCTCAATACCTGTTTGGCGACTTAAAATCCCTGGGCCGCAAGGCTGTGCGGGTTCGAGTCCCGCTCCCGGCACCACCTGAGATTATTCAGCTTACACTCTCCACTGATCCGATAGATCATAGCTGAATCCTCAAAGCGCGTCCCTGGGTCATTGATGGGTCATTCGCGCGTCTTTGTGTCGTGAGTGTCGTGTAGTTACAGTAGCCAATGGAGATACACGCTGACCATGCAGCTGTCTCCCCCCTATCGACTGGCCGTCAACAGGGGGAACCATTGACACTCCGCCGTGTCTTTTTCCCTTCATCGCGTTGGTTCACCACGACGCAAGAGCCCTGACCCGCTCCCAAACCGATTTCAAGACAATGGGCCAGAAGGCCTCCTCTCTGTCACGACTGTATCGAGTACGAACACATCCAAGGCCACCTCCGGACCCGTCTGCAAGGAATCGATCAGCCCATTGGATTTGTGTTGCAGAATCCACAGAATAACTATTTTTTATTTTTGTATTTGTATCGACACTCCCCGCCCCAAAGGAAGAGTCCGATGAAGCTATGGTTGAGTCTTGTTGTGATTGTTCTGGTGTCGTCTGTCCGTGTATCGAATGCTGATACGAATATCTCCGATGTCCTTTCACTGATCGATGAGGAGCATGCGGAAACCGTCGCAGAGCTTTATTACCGTGAGGAATTGGGCGACGTACGACATGAACTTTCCTATTCACGGGAAATTCAGTATCTTACCGATCAACTGACCTCCGTTTCCGTCGGTAGTGTAAGTCCGGAATACTCTCTCCGTTCGAATCATGTGGTCTTCGGTCTTCCAAGAGTCAGTGATGGACGATACGACACCGGAGATTTGGAGACATCACTCTCTCTCATCATTCGAGAGTCCCATGTGTTATGCTACGCAGATGTACTCGGAAGCCCGATCTGGGTCTCTCAGCTTTGGACACAGGAACACCTCTCGGAGGCTAGTGATCTCAGCACATTGCCGAGGGACTGGAAGAATGACCCGGCCCTACCGATCGATTATCGCTTCGGAACCAGCTACGCAGGCAGCCTGACGGACTTGGACAGAGGACACATGGCGCGCCACCTTATGAATAGAGCATGGGGATTCGATAGTTCGGTAGCCGGTTGCTTCATGACAAACTCTACGCCTCAGCACAGACATGTTAATCGAGGCAGGGCGTGGCGAGCACTGGAAGATGAAGCTGTGGAGTTTGTGAAATTCAGAGGCTACGAAGTTGATGAGGAAGAGTTTCCGGAATTCATCTGGACGATTTCAGGAGCAGTTTTCACTCCATTGGACAGTTCCGGCAACAATGATCTGGCGCTTGTCGGCGATGGATACTCGGTACCTTTTGCTACATACAAGATAGTTGCATTCTTCAATGGAAGTAGTGAATTTAGCGTCTGGACGTATCTCTTTGAGCAGCCGTATGCTATGGATGCAACAGGGCTGCCAGACTTTGGTGGCTCGGAGCTTCCGGCGAAGAGGATGGCCAGCAACCGCTTTCTAGTGTCCGTCGACGCGTTGGAAGATCGAACAGGCATCGATTTCTTTCCTGATCTCGAGAATGGAATCGAAGACGTGGTTGAGTCGGTCGCACAAAGTTCAGATTTTTGGGAATAGTCAGCGAAGCTGAGACGAAAAGGAGATCAACGTCATGAGTAGTCAAGGATCGGGGAACGCGAAGCTCAAGAGAACCAGAATATTGAGTATAGATGGAGGCGGTATTAGGGGCATCATCCCGGGGATGGTCCTGATTGATCTTGAAAAGCGTCTACAGAAGAAGACAAATGATTCTGCCCTGAGATTGGCCGACTGCTTTGAGTTTGTTGCTGGCACGAGTACGGGTGGTATCTTGGCTTGTGGCGTTCTCGCCCCAGGTACCGATGACAGGCCGAGGCTGGAAACAACTGAACTTGTGGATCTCTATCTTGAAAGAGGAGACGAGATATTCAACATCCCGTTGAGACACCGTATCCGCACCGCCGGTGGCACGCTGGACGAGAAGTATCCGGCAAGGGAGTTGGAAGAGGCACTCAACGATGTATTTGGAGACTTGTGGCTTTCTGAGTTACTCAAGCCATGCCTGATTACCGGTTACAATATCAAACGACGCGAAACAGTCTTCTTCACTCAACACGATGCCAAGAAAACAGACCATCGGAACTTTCTCGTGAAGGATGTTGCACGAGCAACAAGTGCAGCTCCGACCTACTTCGAGGTGGCCAAGATCAGATCCAAATCCAGGATTCCGCACCCTGTCATTGATGGGGGTGTGTTCGCGAATAATCCTTCCCTATGTGCCTATGCCGAGGCGAGGGCGTCTCTCGGGGTAAAAACGGCCGCAGACATCAGAATGTTGTCATTGGGTACGGGGATTAAGTCGGCACAGCCGATTGCATACGATGAAGCCAAGGATTGGGGACTGGTTGGGTGGGTGAAGCCACTCTTGGGGATTATGATGAGTTCCTTGGCGGAAACCGTCGATTACCAGATCAAACAGATATTCTCGACAGTTGAAGACGAGGGCGGAAGATACGCTAGAATCAACGTTCCTCTACAGTTCGCAGATACGGAAATGGATAATGCATCACCGAAGAACATTGAACTCCTCCGAGAGACAGGGATCAAGTGTGTCGAAGACAACAGTGACCTCCTTGATAGTGTTGTCGACTGGCTGCTTGAGGACGCTTCCGGGTAAGGGGGGAAAGGATGCCTGTCTCCTGTTCTGGCGTTCCCCACGATCAAGTGTGGAATCTGGTGTCGATCCGCATATTGAGCTCTGGACGTGGAGGTCCGTGGGCTGCTAAGTGGACAGTTCTGCGGTGAGTGGAAGTATATCGGACCGGAGCTGAGGCGGCGTTGCGGCAGTAGTGCTTGATGATGCCGCCGAGTTCCTCGTTACATCGGATCTCGCCGATGGTCTGGACTTTCAAGTCCTTGTCGAGGAGTTCGTTGTTTATTTTACTCTTCAGGGTGTACGTAAATGTCATTTGAAGTATCCACAACGAACATCCACAAGCATCGCTTGCGCCGGAATGTGGTGAGAGCCGTAAAGGCACTTGTCGTTCCCCTGTTGATACTCTGCGCAGCAACTTATGCCTATCGGGTTCTTTCGTCACCTGACATCTGGCTTAATGGCGCACCTCCTCCTGCGTTTCCCAATCGCATGGTACACACGCTCTTGATGTTCTTTGGTGAACTCCCTCAGTCAGAGAATCTCAGGACCGAGAACGGGCGCCTGCTACTGGCCTTGGGCTCCGCGGTCCTTGTCACGATCGGGTCGTTAATCCAGCTTATCTCCTCATGGATGACAAGGCTTCAGGACAGGCTGGCCTTCCAGCTCTATTTGCGAGACCACATTGTTATCTGCGGTTTGAGCAGAAAGGGAGAATATCTAGCCCGCGACCATGCATTGCGGGGAGATCGCGTCTTGGTGATCGAGCTTCACGGACAGCACGGGAATCTCGAGCGAGTTCGTGACTATGGTGTTCATCTACAAATCGGCGACGCCCGCGACTCGGCGATACTAAAGGCGGGCCGAATTCATAGAGCACGCCGAGTATTTTGCCTCTGTGATGATGATACAAACATCGAAATTTTCAATTCCCTCAGACGATGTGCTCAAAAAATGAGCATCGAGATGCCAGATTGCGTGATTCACATCAATGAGTGTGATCGATTCAACGCTCTTCAGTATCACGAATTTACGAGCCGCCGTTCATTGAAAAAACTCAAGTTTATGAATGTGTCCGTTTGGGAGACGCAGCAGCTTCTGACATGGAGTCCGAAGGAAGCGGGAGACACTTTTCCAATGTTTCCAACTGAGGAGAGCCCGCGTCGAATCGTTATTGTCGGCGCGACCGACAGTGGTAAGCTGCTCGCGGCTGAGGCTGCGCGTCGCTGGCAGCTGATGAGACCGTCGGGGAACACTGAACGACTACGAATCCTCATGCTTGGTGAGAATGCAACGACGGTAAAGGATGATCTGGAGCGACTTCATCCCGCATTGGTGCACTCCTGGGAACTGGAAGCAGGGGATTTGTCCGCACGGTCCGGGTTTTCCCAATTGGACGAGCTCATCGTGTACAATGGCGGAACTGCACCCAGCCGCGTGTTCGTTTGCCTTGAGACGGATAGCGAGAGTATGATCGCTGGTTTGGAGTTCGTTCGCATTCTTCGAAAGCGCGGATCGGATCCAAATTCCAGCGACAAGAACTGGGAACGAACACTGATCGTCGCCAGAGTGAGAGAAAACGAGGGAGCGCTTTGGTTTGACGCTCTCCAGAATAATGAAGACACATGGACTCGACTGTTACAACCTTTCCGCGTTCTTGAGACTGTTATGCGTGCCCAGTGGAATGGATTTATCCCTATTGATCAGGTGGCGATCGCGTTACACGACGTGTATTGTGCAGAGGAACGCCGGAAGCGCGAAGACGCAAGAAAATCGGGCGAGGACTATCCACTGAGTGAAGCTGTTGTTCCGTGGGACATCTTGAGCGAGGAGTTCAAAGAGGCCAATCGTGCTCAGGCTGCCTCGATCAAGGAGGCATTATCGGGTCTGGATCCTCCAAGGCAAATTGTTTTCCCACCGGCGGACGAGGCTCCGCTGACGGACGCGGAGATCGAGGCACTTTCACAGCGAGAGCATGATCGCTGGATCAGGCACAGGATGGCGGAGGGCTGGTCATTTGGCAAGGAGCGCGATGATTATCAGAAGCTGCATCCAATGCTGATACCGTGGGAGGATCTGGATGAAGATAACCGAAACAAGGATCGAATTCTTGTCGCAAGCTGGCCCGAAATTCTTCGGACGGCGGGCTTGCTGATTGCCAAGTAGTTATTGTGGTTTGAATCAGGGATAGCAGCCGAACCGGCTGACAACGAGAGTACGCAATGGCGCGAAAGATTCGACTGTTTGTTTCTTCACCAAGTGACGTGCCACGTGAGCGGGAGTTGGTTGATTACGTCGCATCTGAGATTGAGCGGCTTTATCCGGGTGAGCTGTCTATTGATGTATTTCGTTGGGAGCGCGCGGCTCTCGACGCTTCGGCAAACTTCCAGGAAGGCATCAACAGAGCAATCCGGCCGGATGAAGTTGACATTGCGGTTTTCATTGTGTGGCAGAGGCTTGGTTCACCACTTGGAAGTCAGTTCGTCCACCCCGAAACTGACAAAAAATACTCAAGCGGAACCGAGTATGAGTTTGACATGATGTTAAGAGCGGCGGAGGCCAACCAGTGGTCTCGCCCTCGCGTGCTATTCTACGTTAAGGAAGACAAAAGCAAGACCGTGCAAGTCGCACCTGCAACTGTGAGGGATGACTCGGCCCGAAAGGACATAGAGCAAAGAGAGTTGCTGTCACAGTTTCTCGAAACTCACTTCACGGACCAGTCTGACGGTTCAAACGTGCGAGCTTTGCACCGATTTCCTGAACCTATTACCTTCGAGAGAATTCTTCGGCAACATATTCTGGATGTGCTCAAAACGTTGCTCCAAGACGATCCATCCGGGATCGGCCGACGCCTTGAGTCTACTTGGAAAGGTAATCCGTTCCGTGGCCTTGATGCTTTCAATATCGCAGACCGGGCGATATTCTGTGGGCGGGACTCCATCATCAGTGAAGCGATCGACTCCCTGAATGGGCAGCAGAAGGCCGGTACAACGTTCCTAATGTTGGTTGGTGCCAGTGGGAGTGGGAAATCCTCATTGGCCCGGGCGGGGATTGCTCCACGAATTCTACAGGGAACCTATACTCCAGGCGCATCATTCTGGCGAACGGCAACCATGTATCCCAGCGATCATGCCTCCGCGGGAGATCTCTGCGCCAGGCTTTCACACGCTCTTCTGCTCGAGCCCGGACTGCCGGAAATGCGAACCAGCGAGCGACGGACCGAAGAGATCGCGGAAATTCTTCGTGATTCACCCCTGGCGGTGTGCGTGCTGATCGAGGACGCCCTCGTCAGGGCTGCTCGTGTTAGCGGTACAGATCCGGACGAAGCGCGCCTCCTGATTACGATCGATCAATTCGAGGAGATTTTTACCGACGAAACAGTGACGCGGAGTGATCGCGAACTCTTCATCAGAAGTATTGCGATTTTCGCAAGATCGAGACGAATTTGGATAATCGCGACGGTTAGAAGCGATTTCTATCCACAAATACAGACCCTGCCGGAGCTTGTCGAACTCAAGAAAGAGCGCGGCTCCCTCGATGTCCTGCCTCCCACCGCCTCTGAGTTGCGCCAGATCATCACCTACCCTGCGCATGCAGCAGGACTGGAGTTCGAAATTGACAAGGAGTCGATGGTTCGACTGGAAGACAGGATTCTGGACGATGCCCTTGAGCAGGGAGGTGGTGCGATTCTTCCACTGCTTCAGTTCGCTCTCGAACGTCTGTACGAGAGTCGAAGCCCAGACGGTGTCCTGGCTCATGCAAGTTACCGGAAACTCGGTGGAGTTGCGGGCACGCTCAGGAGCCACGCCGAACTTGTATTTGGCGGACTTTCGCAAGAAGGGCGGGAATCTCTGTCGGACGTGCTCTCGCACCTTGTAAGCATATCCGATGACGGCCATGAAGTCCGACAGAGGGCCTCGCGCGAGGTGTTTGATCGGTGCTCTCACCAGATGGAGCTTGTGGATGCGTTTGTCTCCGCCCGTCTTTTCGCGGCAGACAGAGATGTGCATGGGACGCCCATCGTTACGATCGCCCACGAGGCCCTTCTCAAGCACTGGAGGCGGGCAGCAACGTGGGTGACGGAAAACAGGGAATTTCTTCACTCACGGAAAAACCTGGAAACATCCGCTGCAATCTGGGATGAGAGGGGAAGGGATTCGGAGTTTCTTCTGCCCGTTGGAAGACCACTCTCCGAGGCGGAAGAGCTCGTCGCAACCCGGCGCGAAGCTCTCTCTCAAAACGCCCGTGAATTGGTGGCTGACAGCCTGAAAGAGGCGAACAGGCGCAGACTACTGGCAGCTCTGACATCCGGGCGAGACTACGATGAAGTCGCCAGGGATTTGTTCGAAATCTCCGAAGATCAGTATAACAGTGTTATGGAAGAGGTGTTGTCATCCCCGCACGAGGAAGTTCGCCAAAGAGCCGCTTCCGTCGTAGGTGGACTACCAACACCATCCACGCTGGTGCACCTGGGAGTCATCTCTGGAGAAGACGATTCCGTTTCGGTCAGACGTGAAGCTTCGACAAGTCTGCTCGTTTGCGATGACGTCGAGGTCTATCACAAGATAGTGGAAAATGCGGGTGGAAAGTCCACAAGCACTTTTCGGCGCTCGCTTGTCCATCTTCGAGTGGCTGCAGATGCAGTCGAGCAGCGAAGTCGATTTGAGGAAGTGTATTCAGCGCTTCCTGGAGCCGTTCGCCTGCGAGTGAGTATCGGTGCCAAGATTCAGCGTCTTGCAAGCGGCTGGTCGACGACTCTGATTGCCACGATTTCGGCCCTGCTTCTGAGTACAGTATTCAGTGCGTTGTTCAAGATTTTTCCTGGCGCATTTAATTACGCGCTGGGGCAACCTGAGGCGAATGCTGCCACCGCAGTCTTTCACGCGATGCTGGCGACGGTCTTTTGGGGCGGCATGATTACGGTTGCAGTCTCATTGCACTGGATTGTGATGCGTCGTCAGTGGGAAAGGAAGTCATACCTCAGACCGTTCGGTGGTCTACTGTTCGGGGCGGCGGGTGGACTGATCAGCAGTATCTGTCTCAATGCAATCATCGTCTTCGTGATTGGTGAGTCGATCCTGCTAGACATTGCGTGGACGACACACAAGCGGGATGGCGAATTCAGTATGTTCGTGCGGGACATCTTTTTTGAGACGCGGATGTTCTGGCCCTACATCATCCTCGGTACCGGACTTGGAGTCGGAATGGCATGTACCATAAACGGGCTTCTTGCTTCTTCAAAGTGGAAGACGTTCCTTGAGAGCCAATCGCAATTGAACAGCCGGACCGTTTTATCAGCAGTAAGGAGTATCTTCTGGCTGGTTATACGTTATTCAGCGCCAATACCACTTGTGATGTTTGTGGCAATCGGGCTGGCGTTTGCATCCGCAGCGACATCCCCTGCGATGGATATTGAGGAGACGGCCAATCCAGACTGGATTCAGGGCTGGCAGGATGTGGCGTTTGGCGGAATGGCAGGACATCATGACGGGCGTAACGAGGTCAGGGACTATGTCCGTGAATGGAAGGCTTCCCGCGCAGGGCTTGGACTTGCGATTTTCTTCGATGCGGCGACACAGATGATCGGTGGGTTCTTTTGCGCCATCGGGCTGGGTCTCGCACTTGTCATTGCAAAGTTTGGTGTGCGCATAGATCCGATAAGACAGTAGGGTCGGGACGATCTCATATCCAGTTTCCGAGGATATTCTCATTCTCGCCGAGAAACGCGGCCATATCCTCAGCGGCATGAAGAGTGGCATCGCGAAGCGGTCTGGATTCGATTGTAGTTCCCGTTATCATCTGGCGACCAATCCGAGGCACGAGGGTCGCGATGCTGACTCCGCCGGGTAAGCGTGTCTCGCCAAGGCAGATTCTGCGCCTGCGATTGTATTCGATGTGGGATCGATCAAAGCTACGGAAGACACTAGGATGTGCGTCGAACTGCATTGCACGAAACACGAGTCTCTTCCAGAATGCAGGTGGCACTCTTACATAATCGCGCGATCTGGTCAGGAGTACGAGCACATCCGTTGCTCCCTCCTTTATGGCTTCAATGATCGGTATGGGATTAACGACACCGGCGTCCATATAAGAGTTGTCACCAATCTGGACTGATCGGTTGTAGAGAACCGGCATTGCGCATGCCGCCTTGATGACGGTGACGATGTCGAATCGGGAATTCTGGAAATCCAGCATCTCGCACTTGCCGGTCTGACGATTCCAGAGTGCCGCACAAAACTTCGTTTTGGAGCCGCGAATGACGTTCTCTGAAAAAAGCCGACTCCCATTCCAGACCTCGCGCTCCGCCCAGTCCACGTCGACAATTTTCCAGAATCGCCACGGATTCGCAAACTGGGGGCGGTTCATGGTCTGATAGTAGGACCCGACGTCTCGCTTGCCTGTACCGGAGAGAAAATAGGCTGCGTTGTTTGCGCCTGAGGAAACTGCGTACACCGCGTCAAAAGCCGATCGTGCTCCCACGCAGTCTAGTGCAAAGAGCGGTCCCGCAGTGTAGACGCCGCGCATTGCTCCGCCTTCGACAACGAGCGCCAGCCGGCGATCAGCTTGGACATGATTGCCGCCAGCTTGCAAGCCACGGATCCGATGGCGTAAGAGGTCGAGGACCTTGTCGCATCCCTGACCCATGACTTCCAGAAGCTTGCCGGTCGGCCAGCGATTCCTGGAAAGCAGCGGTTTGGACTCTTCACGTAGGGGGGACATTACCATGGCAACTGGGGAAAGATGATCATATACTGAGTATCAAGCAGCCTTACGGCGATGAAGGAGTGTGTCTAGCATGATTGTTCCCGTAAAGTGCCGGGAACAACTGTACGCATCTCTCCCAGATCCAACCATCCACATCCTGTTTGAGTGTTTTGGAGTGCCGTTAAGCTGCGGATCGTGTCGGGCTTATCCAATTCCAAAGCCGCAGTTTCGGGCAAACGTCCCGTCTCAGATTGAATTTTGTTGGCGACATCGGAAAGCTTGGTCTCGGATCTCGCAACGAGGGTAACGTCAGCGCCGCAAGCAGCGAACGCACGTGCACTTTCGGCCCCGAGGTCTGTTGATCCTCCAGTTACAGGCACGGTCTTGTCTGAGAGATCGATGCTGTTAAGTACATCGGTTGTCGTGGGATTTCTATCAAACTTCATGGTTATCGATGATTTTATGTCCTACGGTCATAGCAATGAGCGTGGGCTGTGCGGCGATCCGGTGTTCCGGGTCGCCGCTTTTGTCTTTATCACGGTTTACTTTCGGGATGCGGCACTGCCGTGCTTTTTGAAGAAGGCAACCATTGCGTCGATGGCGCGATCCACATCTTCCGGGATATCGTAAAGGGAGACGTGTGTAGCTCCTTTGATCGTCACAAGCTCCTTCGGCTCAGAGGCTTTTTCATGGAACATGACGGTGAGTTGGCCCGTTTCCGCTTTTTCGCCGATGATGCCGATGAAAGGCGTGTAAAGGTATTGGGCATAGCTCATCGAATCGGCCAGCATGGGAGCTTCCAGCATAAAGGCCGGTGAGAGGTGAGAGTAGTTTGGATAGATTTCCGCGCCGGCGCGAGCGGTCATGTAATAGTCATAGCCTTCGCGCATGGCACTCCCTTCAGGGGCATTGGCAGCAACGTCCATTTGCAGAGCATCGACGTAATCAATTTCGCCGGTTTCATAGGCTTTCTGACGGCCTGCGTTTTGCGCGGCAATGAGTGCCGTAACGGTTTCGCGATCCATGGTGCCGAAGTAGGACAGCTGGTTTCCCAGCATGCCGGATATGGAGGCGATGGCCTTCAGGCGCTTGTCTGTTGTGGCGACCAAAGCCATGTAACCTCCGGACGCGCAGACGCCGAGACCGAAGAGGTTATCACGATCCACGAAGGGCAGAGTGCCCATATAACTGATCGCGTCGCGAATGCTTTCGATCTTTATGAAAGAGTGCTCGTTGTTGCGGATTTCACCTTCACTGTCTCCGTAGCCGATATGGTCGAATGAGATGGCAACATACCCTTGTTCGGAAAGAGCACGGCCGTAGACAGCCCCCGTCTGCTCTTTCACCTGGTTGAATGCAGACGATATGACCACGGCCGGATAACTGGCGCTCGGATCAAACCCCTCGGGCGTGTAGAGGTGTGCCGCAAGTGTATGGCCCATCGATCTGAAGGTGACGTCATTCCGTCCTGAGTTGAGAATCATCGTATCTGCCTTTTCGCTTTCTGTGGTCGAGGTTGCGGTTTCGTTTGCGAGCGCGATTCCGGTGGTTTGTGCCAGAATGAGAACTGCTGCCACGATCAGTCTGCTGATTTTCATCTCATACTTCCTTATCCTGGTATCTTTACTTCATGTACGTATCAAAGAACTCAATCATCTGTTCCGGGTGTTGGCCAAAGTAGTTATAGCCGTCGAACCGTTCGGTTTTGCCTTCGATCCAATACAGTTTCTTCTCTTTTGTGCCGAGCCGATCAAATGTGGTCTGCACATCTTCCGGCCGCGACCAGCTGTCATCGCGCACCTGGATGATGAACGTGGGCACTTTGACATTCGGTGCGTACGGGTGTGGCGACATCTTCTTGTTGGCAAAACCACCGAGCTTGCGCTGCTCTTGGTCGAGTTCATCCATGTGCTCACCAACTCCCTGCAAGGAGGCGATTTCCTTCATGCCAATGTGCATGGACGCGGGCTGAGGACAGACAAAGGCTTTTACATCGCTGAAGTATTCCGGGCGGCGTGTCATGGCAATCATCGCAGCATTGCCACCTGCACACGGGTTGAACAGGCCAACGACCATATCTTTCAGTGCCATGCTGTTCTGTGCATATTGCAATGCACCGACGACATCACGCCATTCGTATAGCCCGGCACCTGATACTCCCCCGTTTGCCGCACCGCTCGAGCCGTGGTTGCGCATGTCATATGTCAAAACATTATAGTCTGCCTCATGAAGTACCTTGTAGATCCTGTTGAAGTCCACCTCTACGTCATTGAACTGACTCCATGGTTCCAGGTGACCCGGGAACCCGTATCGGTTCATCGTCATGGGATGGTTACAGATGATGAGCCTATTTGAATCCGCCGGGATGAACCATGCTTCCAGTGGAACGCCATCCAGGGATGCGAAGAAGACATCTTCGTATTCCAAACCGTGGTCAGCGGGCGTATTGAGGACTGGCGCGCGTTGAGGTTTCACGCCTTGTGCCAGTGCCTGCACGATTGCGAGGGAATCCGCACTGATTGGCTCGCCCATTTTCGGCTTCCTTTCATATTTGATCTCGTTCGACGTTTGCGCTCCGTCGATGATCAAAATGCTGCAGCAACTGATGAAGAAGGGGAATACCCGATCCTGCCAATAGTTTGCCCGTTTCTGCTTTTTCTTGCTGCAATGCATGCCGGGCGGTAATTTGCTTGCACAATCCTGGGAAAAACGAGATGTTCAGATGACTGAACTTGAAAGATTAATGAACGATTTCAACGACTCCGAAGGAGTCACCGAGACCTCCATTCCGGGTGTATCCCGCTTCCGCGCAGAGGTCGGGTTGTCTCGCACACCCGCCCTCTATGAACCGGCGCTCGCCATCCTCGCGCGGGGCCGGAAGACCATCTTCTCCGGCGGACGAGAGATGGAATACAATCCGGAGAACTACCTGGTTTCCTCGCTTACGATCCCCGTGGAATGTGCCTTTGATGCATCGTCGGAAGAACCTGTAATCGGAATCTACATCAAGCTCGACATGACGATGCTGCACGACTTGATCGGCCGCATGGACCCATCCGACAGGAGAGACGGTCGCAAGGCGCCCGCGATTACGGTCTCGCCCATGGATCCGCCCATGAAGGACGCCGTCCTTCGACTCGTTGGCTGCATGGCGAATGAGCAGGATGCACGAGCGCTCGGAACAGGTCTCGTCCGAGAGGTGCTGTATCGCGTGCTCTGCGGAGAACAGGCGCACATGCTTCACGAACTGGCCAATCACAGCGCAGACTTCTCACGCATCGCCCATTCGCTCACGTTATTGCAAAACAGCATCGGGGAGAAGATTGATGTGGAACGGCTGGCCAGCTCCGCGCACATGAGCGTCTCTGCCTTTCACCGAGCCTTCAGAGATATGATCGGTGAATCGCCAATCCAGTATCTGAAGAAGCTGCGCCTTAACAAAGCCAGAGACCTCATGCTGCAAGACGGCATGAAAGCCTATATGGCAGCCGACAAGGTCGGCTACGAAAGCCCCTCGCAGTTCAGCCGCGAGTTCAAACGCTATTTTGGTCAATCGCCTGCAGATATGGTGCGTCAGACTCGCAGAGCATAGCGGCTCCGCAGATATCAGTCGCCCGGAACACTCAAACTGACGTGACCTGCCCGGCTCCATCAACTTCGAGAACCGTAACCAACGTGGCGCACCCTGGCTTGTCCCGCTCCCGGCACCACCTGAAACAGCTCACTTTACACCACATCCTGAATCGAAGCTTCGTCAGGCCGATTGCCGGAAGGGAAAACTGCGCCGCTCGCAGGGCGCGAGAGCTTGACGATGACACCAATTCACCCGTTCTTTCCAAACGAGAGTTTAGGTGACACAGAGGGGCTTCTCCCGCACATCCTCTGCTCGCCGCCATAAGTCTTCAGAACCCGAGCGTTGACTGAATCTATTCGGCAGCACAGTCAGCCCGCTTCTCAACCTCGCGGTTTTCGGTCCCGTGAGCGACTTCCCGCTCGTCAACCAAATCCAGACTTCAGGTGCCATCACTCTTCAGGAGCTTCCAATGAATAGAAAAGCCGTGATCGTCACGTTTGCAGCAGTGCTTCTCAGTGCAAAAGCCTCGCAAGCTCAGATCACCCACCTCATGAATTTCCTTGGTGACGGCATGGGAAACTGTTTCAGTGATCCCCTGGGAGCCGTTCTTGCCGTGGATTCCGCTGGAAACGTCACGGTTACTGCAAGTGCCTGCTCCAGCGTTCTCCTGGTATCGGCCGCGGGTACAATAACACCACTGATGGACATCAATGGCGATGGAGTCAATATGCTCGGCGGACCACACGACGTGGCCTATGACACCGCGGGGAATCTGTTTGTTGCCGGGGTGAGTTTCAGCAATGCCTTTAAGAGAACCCCGGGAGGGGCGATCACGCAAATCATCGACTCCTCCGGTGATGGCGGTGGAGACACACTCGCATTGTGCTGGGGTGTTGCCGCAGATTCCTCCGGCAATGCTTTTGTCTCCGGAAACTCCAGCGACAATGCCTTCAAGATAACTCCCGGGGGAATCATTACCGAAGTCATCGACTCTACCGGTGACTCTGTAAACGGTCTGGATGAACCTCGCAGTATTGCCACCGATTCTTCCGGAAATCTCTTTGTTACCGGCCATATTTCCGACAATATCTTTAAAATCACACCCGGTGGAACAATCACGGAAATTATCGATGCAACCGGCGATGGCGGATCCGGGGCCCTTGATCCTGTCGGCAACGTATACGTAACGGGTTCATTTTCAAACAACGCCTTTCAGATTACTCCCGGTGGAACCATAACACAGATCATCGATGCAACCGGCGACGGTGTGAACGCCTACACGGATCCTCGCGGCATCGTTTACGGCAATCAGGGCGGACAACATCTAATCTATACAACCTCCAACGTGAGCGACAATTTCTTCAAGATTGAAAGTGTTGCCCTTCCCGTCGAGCTTGATTTCTTCAGCATTGACTGAAGTGCTTCTCGGAGCGATACGCATCGATTCGCAGCGGTAAAATCAATGAACAGACTTTTTCTTGCCTCCTTTTCAACCGCGATTCTCTCCGGAACCGTTGTCCATGCCCAGCTCCTCTCTCTTGCCGCACCGGAGCCGATTCGCTTCGGCGGTTTCGGAGATGTCGCTCCATCCATCGACGTGACCGGCGATGGAATCGGCGATATGATTGTCAATGAGCTTCCTCAACTGGGTCTTGGTGTGGCCCGTTTGTATGTGAATGCCGATGCCAGCCAGCCTCCGGTTGAACTCAACCCGTTCCCCGTTCAGCAAGGCGGTGAATTCATCGTTCATCAGGCTGTTCCACGCTTTGACGATGAACCCGGTTTTTTTATCTCGCCTCATCTCTGAACGTCGACGGGGTAAACACGCTCAATAACAGTGGCGTCGTCACCATTTTCTCAGATACTGGTGAGATCGTCCGAAACATTGTTTCACCCAATGAAGAAGAGAGTGGTTTCTTTGGATCGCCGAAACTCATCGGTGATGTAAATGACGACGAAGTCCCCGACATTCTCGTTTCGGCGGTCTTCGAGAACAACAATGTCGGGAGGACATATGTGTTCTCCGGAGACGACTTCTCTCTGATTCACACTCTTGAGTCGCCAAACGAAACAGCATACTCAACGGAGTTTGGTGTCTCTCAATCCGTACCCGATCTTGATGGCGATGAAGTTGATGATCTCTTCATTTCTTCATTCGGAAGCCGCCTCGTAGAGGAAGTCTTCATTGTCTCCGGCGCGACCGGAGCTTTGATCGATCGAATATCGTCTCCCGCACCAGCCGGCAGTTTACGATTCGGCACTGCCGCGACATGGGTTCCTGATCAGAACGAGGACGGACTGGCAGACCTGCTAATTGGGGCGAGCGGGGTGGACTCGGGTGCGTTTGCCTCAGGAAGGGTCTATCTCTTCTCGGGACAGGACAGAACCCTTCTCGATACGTATGATCCGGCAATCCCGAAGGCGTCGGGTCGATTCGGCACCACCGTTGCGCGCCTGAATGACTTCACGGGTGATGGAATTGACGATTTTGCGATTGGAGAAGAAGGCGGTACGGAGCCGGAGGTGTATCTTTATTGCGGAGCAACGGGGAGCTTCCTTTTCGACATTGAATCACCGAACAGAAGATCCAACTCACGCAGTTTCTCGGTACGAAGTATCACCGATGTTTCGGGCGATGGTATTGACGATATTCTGCTCGCCGGTTTTTTTGAGGACATTGACGATATCGATAGAGCTGGAAGATGTTATCTGTTCACAGGACTGCCTGAAATCAATGTTTCGAGAACGGCCATCGGCTTTGAACGCGTTCCTCCCGGTGAAACGAGACAGGAGAGCATCTCCGTCCGGAATACGGGGCTCGTGTCAGATCTTGTTTTTGAAAACGCGGGCGCCGAGATCATTGGCTCGAACGCCTCCGACTTCTCTTTCGCAACGCAGCCGGACCTGAATCCTGTGGGACCTGATGTGCTGCGCGAATTCACGCTTCAGTTCAATCCGGTTGGCATCGGCGAAAAATCCGCGGTTCTGCGTCTGACCACGAATGATCCCGACGAAAGCGTGCTGGACATTCCACTCGCCGGAAGAGCCGGGGATCCCATTGAGGAAGATGCTCCCGGCCTTTTTCTCAGCGCCAACACCAGCGTAATGGCGGTCACTCTGGCAACCGGTGAAAGAACGGTTGCGTCGTCCGATACCGTCGGTTCAGGCCCCTCGTTCGGCGACCCTGCGGACATCGTCGTCGAAAATGCAGACTCATTGCTCGTTCTCTCCAGTAACCTGGGTCGCATCGTTCGTATCGATCGGAAAACGGGAGATCGCACCATCGTTTCCGACAACGAAGCAAAGGGCACCGGCCCCGCCATCGCAGGAGAAACAGCCCTTGCCGTTGACAGTGAAGGAACAATCATTCTCCCGAACACACCAACCATCAACACACCGACAGAGTTCCTTCTGATCGACCCCGTCACGGGTGATCGCACGGATTTCCCCGTCAACGGAATCGTCGAAAACATCATCGATCTCGAAGTGGCGCCCGACGGCAAATGGACTGCCTCAAGCTCCTCCACTTTCTTCGGACCCACATTCCTCTATCAGATCGACCCTTCAACTGGAGACGTGGCACTCATCGAGAACTTTGATATCGTCTCCGCAAGATTCATCAGCGGTCTCACTTTTTCCAGTGAAGGCAATATTCTCTGTGTCGGTGAAGCAAACGACTTTCTCCTCGAAATCATTGACGGGACGGAACGAGTTCTCTCCTCTGATGAATCCGATCTGGGCGAGCGCATCGACACCCCCAGCGATGTTGCCATTGACCAAACCGGATTCATCTACGTCGTTCAGGGATTCCAGACCGATCAGGCGATGATCCTGAAAATCAACCCCGCCACCGGCGCCCGAACTGTTATTTCCCACGCTCAATCGGAAACAGGAAGAGGCACAGCGATCACAGGAGGAGGCACAGCCTTCGCCAATCGGATCTACATGGACTTTGCAGCTCCCTCTGTTTCATCACCGGTCAGAGGGATCTGGCTGATTCGCTAATGCGTTCATTGCGGGAGCCCAAAATGTACGCAACATTCGGACTTTATCATAACGGCCAGGATGTTTGCTGATTTCGCATCCTGTATCCAGTTGGATTGAAGCCGGAAAGTTCTTCAGGCGAGGACCGTTTCAACCAGGCGCTGGCTGCCATACCTGCGAATGCAAAGGGCGGAAACACCGAAGAAAGTGAAGAAACCATGATACCGCGACAAGACCGGTGAAACCGTCAGGCCGCTCAAACCAGGAGCAATGAGCAGAAGCGGTACACCGCAACAAACACCGTGGGACAGAATACTCATCAGAGCCGCGGCAATTGGAGTGCTGAATGGCCGTCTTTTTCACAAGCGCTCTATCTTTCAAAGAGTTGTCTCTCGTACCGCGGTGTCGAAAGATCAGCCTCACCGGCGCACTGCCAGGCTTCGTGAGCGGTCAAAGGGCGTTTTTCTCGATCAAAAGTCTCGAGCAAATGGCGCTGCTTTTTGGTTAGAGACGACCGGTCCATTGAGGAACCTCACTGAAAGCGGGTTGAATTGGTCGTTGACAGCGGTGCCGGCCCAATGAGAACGATTATCATTATCTTGCAAAAGTCGTCTATTTTATTACATGCCACGGTAAAATAGACGGTCATCGCGGGATGATGGAGACTGTTGAAAACAGGTGAAGTCGATTCGATTCCCATTCTGACGCAATTGTCATAATGTCGCACTTGCGATGTGGGAATCTCCTGCCGTAAATACGTTCTTATGAGCGTTTATGCCTCCATTTTGTCGCGAAGGCTCATCGCCTTTGCTGCCCTGCTGGTGATGTCTTCCTGGCTCACCCTCCAGGTATGGACGCCTGTTCATCTCGTTTCACATGACCATTTCGGGGCTGAGCCCCCATGGCTCCTGATTGCGAAGGGTGTTGATCGCGGGCAAAAGGACGATCATCACAACCATGGACTCCGGCCCGATCACTCTCATGAGAAGAATGAGGGCGATCAGGAACGAGAGTCTCCGACCGGTCATCAGCCACACTCGATCACCGACCACCTTCTGCTGGCCGATATCGCATCCCAGCAGGCTCCGCAGGAGATTGAAACGGTTGCTCTCGAGAGTCTGCCTGACTCTGAAGAGAACGAATACGTTGCCTCCGAGGAGTTCATCACTGCAAGAGGCCGCGGTCCTCCCTGCTGATTAGGGCACCACACCACATCGACCACAGTCACCCACACCTTCTCCCCTGATGCAGGAGGATTCTCATCATGCATGCATCGTCACGGCGTGGCTTCACGCTGATCGAACTTCTCATTGTGGTGGCCATCATCGCCATCCTCGCAGCGATCGCTGTTCCCAATTTCCTTGAGGCTCAAACCAGAGCGAAGGTCTCGCGCTTCAAGGCGGACATTCGTTCCGCCGCGACGGCCCTTGAATCCTACGCCGTCGATTTCAATCGTTATCCTCCGCCGGACAACTCGCCGCCCGGATCGAACGAGACACTGGCCGGCGGTCAGCACGATTTCATCAATGGCCCGTTCGAGAACTATCTCCCCCGTGAGATCACAACTCCCATCGCGTACATGACATCGTTGCCGACCGATGTCTTTCCCTCAGAAACGAAAACAGCGGAGTTTCCAGGGATTCCGAACAAGCATCCTCCGCATTTTGTGAACGATCAGTTCAACCAGGTTCAGTACACGATGCCGGAGGAACAGTTCGCAAGTGCACGCAGTCTTGCGGGACTCCGGCTGGCAGCGGATCCCGCGCTGAGTGACTACAATCGTTCCGTGATCTGGCACATGCACAGCCACGGGCCCGACCTGGACCATGATGACTTCTTCTCAGACCTGGGCTATCCCACCCAATACGATCCGACCAACGGAACGGTTTCGGACGGCGATATCTTCTACTTCGGCCCGGGGCGTGGATTCACGGACTGATGAGAGGCAAGGAGGCTGGCATGAGCCGGCCTCCTTGTGCAGTTCCCATTCATCGAAAGGTCCGTGACTCTTGAGGAAACAATTCTTCATCGGTTTGTTGACGTGCATTGTCGTCGCCATGGTTTGTGCGGTGATCGCGTACATATTTTCTGATCGTGCACCGGGCCAGCGTGAGAGCACCACAGAGCATGACTCCGGAACACACGTGCACCATCATGGGCACCGTCATGGGCACGGCGGGAACGCGCACGTGCATCGTGATGCAGGGCATGCCGGATCCCTAGGAGCTGATCGGGATTTTGGCGTTCAGAAAGTCGGCGATGTCGAGGTCAAGCTGGTGATCACGGCTGGTCCGCCGGAAGTGTGGCGAATCACGGTGCCTGGCGATACGCGGCCCTCGCGCGTTTCCGTGAGACTCTCCACGAATGATAACCTGGTTCTTGAGGAAACCGATGCAACGGAGGTTTTCCGCGGATTTCATGAAGCCCGCCTGGAAAGCGTATTGAAATCGCTTCCTGAAGATGGCCACATCACGGTCGTCGTTGAAGCGGAAGACGGCGAGATAACCGTTTTACCTTTTCCCGCGACACCGCAACACGCCGGACTGGAGTGATCACCGGGCCGGGTGTTTACGGAGAAGAACACCCCTCTTCGTCATAATCATCATCGACACGCTTCCTCAGGCCTCTCCCGCGGAAGCCGTTGTACCGCCGGGGCCTTTGAGTCACACTCCTCGCGTCAGGCGAGGATCATCTCCCATCGCCGGACAGATCGACAGATCAGAGGAGGTGGAAGAAGCGCTTATGGAAATCTCCATACAGCAGGGTCTGCCTCAAACCTCCTCTGATAAGGCCGCCGAACTCTATGAGCTTGCCTTCGGAATCAAGATCGCCCGCGCGATTCCGGAACAGTCCGACCGCGTTGCATTGCTGAACACCGGGTTCAATTCAGATTTTGCGATAACTGCGTTCCATCGGGAACGACTTGTCGGGCTCGCTGGTTTTCATACCAATGCCGGGAGTCTGACATCGGGCATCACGGCTGCCGCAATCATCCGGCGCCTCGGGCTCATGCATGGGCTTCGAGCCTGTTTCATACTCGCATTATATGAACGGAAACCGAAGTCCGGCGAGCTCGTCATGGATGGTATCGCGGTTCTGCCCGAGTATCGCGGACATGGCATTGGGACAAAACTCCTGACCGGTATCGTATCCCACGCGTCGGACCACGGCTACAAAACGACCCGGCTTGATGTCATCGATTCCAACCCGAAAGCCCGCGCCCTTTATGAACGCTTCGGCTTCAAAGTCATCCGCGAGGAAACCTATCCGTTCCTCAAGCCGGTTCTCGGTTTCGGTGGGTCGGCGACCATGGAATACCGGATCATGGCCCGCAACTAGACGCATGCATCTGCATTACCACTTTCTTATCCAACCCTACACTTTCGGGTAGTGGCAAGGCGGTCGAAACGCCCAATGCTGTATAGCATATTACAGTTTTAGGAGAGCAGAGCATGAATCCGTCTCGTGTGGCCGTCCGGCAGAGAAGCCGGGTTGGCACAGTTGTACTGGCGTTTCTTATAATTGCCAAAAACGTAACCGCTAACGCTCCCACGGCCGTCAGCTACCAAGGATACCTGGAAGAGAACAGCCTGCCCGCCGAGGGCCTCTTCGATTTCGAGTTCCGCCTTTTCGACTCCCCTACAGCCGGCACTCAAATTGGCGGCGCCATCGTCCAAGACGATCTTGATGTGACGGACGGCCTCTTTTCCACGTCTCTTGATTTTGGAGAGGAAGCTTTTGATGCGTCACCCCGCTATCTGGAAATCGGAGTCCGCCCTGGCGACAGTACCGGCTCCTTCTCAACGCTCGACGAACGCGTGGAATTCCGCAGCGTGCCCTTCAGTCACCTGGCCGACCATGCCACGACAGCCGACAAGGCAACCATGGCACAAGCAGCCACTTCCGCACACACCCCGACAAACGCCGACGATGCCCAGACCCTTCAGGGGCTTGGACCGGGCGACTTCGCGAATGCGGGTCACAAGCATTCCCAACTGGCAACACCCGACAACACAGTCAGCGACGCTCTCAGCATCGATAACAGCACCAACGCAACGTTGAAAGGCGATCTCCTCTTCAACAACCAGAACAGTATTTCGAATCCCGGCGTTGACATCCTTCTTTTCGAGCGAAACGGATTCGATGAATCTGTGGGATTTCACTTCAAGCCCTCCGGAACGGCGATTGAAGGCGGGGGCGACAGTACTTCCTTCGTCGTGAAGGCAAAAAACGGAACGGCAATCGCACCGCACGGCAATGAACTGGCTCTTGTCGCCGGAAACGGAGCCGATACGGGAAGCAAAAATGATGGCGGCGATGTCCGCATCCAGGCCGGCAACGGACAGGACGAAGGAAAGGATGGTGACATTCGGTTGATTCCGGGCGCCGGCGAGAAGGGCGGAGACGTCATCATCGAAGGCCAAATCCTGCTCACCGAGGCACTTCGCGACGGCGACGACAAGGGAGGCAACCCCGGTCAGTTTCTTTCCAGCACCGGTACCGGTACGCAGTGGACGACGCCCGTTGTTTCATCCCTTTCGACGCCGGACGGAACGAACCCAAGCGTCGTGCAAACATTCAACAACAACGATGTCGAAGTCGGTGGCGAGACCCTGCTGCAAAACGGCGTAACGTTTCCGGATGATATTCGTGCCTCAAGCCAGACAGGCGTTACAGGCCCGGAGCTGCGGCTGAAAGATACGGCAAGCAACTCGTGGATTCGATTTGTTCTGAGCAGTAACGGAGTGAATCTTTTCGGGTCTCCGATATCCGGAAGCTTTCTCATCAGCCCCGATGCAAAAACACCTTCAAACAATGGGACGACCCTCAGAATCCAGGGAGGTAGAGCAGGAGCCGGTGCCGAAGGAGGTGATCTCTTTCTGAAAGGAGGACTTGCGCAGAGTCCTGGCAATCATGACGGAGGAGATATTGTGTTTGCAAGCGCCAGTGGTGTGGGGACTGGAGACGGTGGCGACGTATTGTCTTTTGCCGATATCGGTATTCACAACGGGAACCCGACACACCCGATCCATGTCGGAACACAACCGTCTAATGGCAACGGTGCCCACCTGACCATCGGCGGCGTGTGGATGAACGGCTCCGACCGCGATTCAAAAATCGGCTTTGAAGAAGTCGATACGAAAGAAATTCTTCGCAAGGTCGCCGAACTTCCCGTGACCGCCTGGCGTTACAAGTCGGAAGACGAAGACGTTCGTCATATCGGCCCCACGGCTCAGGACTTCATGGCCGCCTTTGAACTGGGCGAATCCGATAAACACATCGGCACCGTCGACGCCCTGGGCGTGGCTCTCGCCGCCATTCAGGAACTTCATGCTGAAGTACAGTCTCTCCAATCTCTGCGGGTGGAGAATGAGGATTTAAGGGCGCGGCTCTCGGCGCTGGAAGCGGAAAAATGACACGAGCCGCGTCCGGTTTATTGCACGTCTCCCCCTACACCTTCGTGTAGTAGCCTGTACTCTCGTGCCATCCCTTACTACACACTCTATAAACGTCACCAGGAGAGACATAGTATGATTCGGTCTTGTGGGACCGTCCGGCGGAAAGCCAGAGCCGGTACGGCGATGTTCGTATTTCTCATAACCAGCGTAAAAGTAAACCCTCAACCAACCGCAGTCAGCTACCAGGGATACCTGGAGGAAAACAACCAGCCCGTCGAGGGGCTCTTCGATCTCGAATTCAGCCTCTTCGACGCTCCTGACGCGGGGATCCAAATCGGCAACAGTGTAAACGCCGACGACCTTCAGGTCACCGAGGGGCTTTTCTCCACGTCCCTTGATTTCGGACCTGGAGCCTTCGATGCCACTCCCCGCTATCTGCAAATCGCTGTTCGTCCGGGCGACAGCACCAATGCCTTCTCCACCCTTGAAGAACGCGTGCTCTTTCAAAGTGTCCCCTACAGCCAGCTGGCAAATCATGCAACAACCGCGAACGAAGCAATCATGGCACAAACCGCCACTTCAGCCGCAACCGCGACAACAGCGGACAATGCAACAACGGCGGATAGTGCAACGAGCGCTGATAACGCCCAGGCTCTTCAGGGGTTTGAACCCGGCGATTTTTCAATCGCCAATCACTCGCATTCACAACTCTCGACACCAAATCGCTTAAACCTCGACATTGTTCGCACCACCAATTCCGGCGACGTCGAAATCGACGGCGAAATCCTCCCGCAGAACGGTGTCACGTTTCAGAACAATGTCCGGGTTACCAACTTGGAAAGCGATGAGTTATTGCTTGAAAGCACAACCAACGATACCGCAATTCAGTTCCAAATGGACGCTGGAAACGTGAATGCTATCGGTTTCCCGAAATTGGGAGGACACTTCCAGATCGCCCCTGGACCGAGCACTCACGGAAAAGGATCTAACCTTCGCCTTTGGGGAGGTGAAGTTGATGAGGGATTAAGCGGGGATGGTGGTGATATTCTGCTACTGTGCGGAAGCGGTTCTGGCCCTGAGCCTTCAAATGGAGGAAGCATCATTATGGAGGGTGGCCTGGCCGGGGGAGGTGGAGCCAGAGGCATTGTCATGATTCGACAAAGCAACCTTGCTGTCCGACGGAACGACTCGTCCCACCCAATACACGTTGGAACGGATGCTCTGAGCGGCAACGGCGCCCATGTGACGATCGGTGGCATGTGGATGAACGGTTCCGATCGCGACTCAAAGACCGACTTCGAGGAGCTTGATACCGGAGAGATTCTCCGGAAGGTCGCGGAACTCCCGGTAACAGCCTGGCGATACAAATCCGAAAACGAAGACGTCCGCCACATCGGCCCAACGGCACAGGACTTCATGGCCGCCTTCGAACTCGGCGAGTCAGAAAAACACATCGGAACCGTCGATGCCGTGGGCGTCGCGTTGGCCGCGATCCAGGAACTCCATGCAGAGACGCGGTTGTTGCGTACTGAGACGCGATTGCTTGCGAAAGAAAACAGCGAATTGCGGGCGAGGCTCGCAGATCTGGAGTCAGATAAATGAAACGAGCAGTACTTCGCACGACAGCACTCATACTCCCTCTCCTTGCCGGAATCGCGACCGCACAGCCTGCCGCCGTGAATTATCAGGGATACCTGGAGGAAAACGGCCTGCCCTCCGAAGGGATCTTCGATCTTGAGTTTCGTCTTTTCGATGCGACGGACGGGGGAATACAGATCGGCAATACCATCAACATCGACGATATTCCGGTGGCCGACGGTCTCTTCTCCACACCTCTCGACTTCGGGGACGGAGCCTTCGATGCGTCCCCCCGCTATCTGCAAATCGCCGTTCGCCCAGGCGACAGCACCGGTGCCTTCTCCATCCTCGAAGGGCGTGTGTCGTTTCAAAGCGTGCCCTACAGCCATAACGCGGTAACAGCTACCAATGCCAAAACCCTCGGGGGATTCGGACCTGACAATTTCGCGGCCGCTGACCACATGCACTCGCAGCTTTCGACGCCTGACGGCGCGAATCCGGATATCCTCAGGGCAACCAATGCAAACGAGATTGAGATCGAGCGTGAAGTGCTTCTGCAGGACGGTGTCACACTTCCCAACAACATGCGGATTTCCAGCTCTGAGAGCGGGGAATTCGACTTCCGGGATACCCAGGGCTCCTCTCGGATACGGTTTGAAATCGACGACCAGGTGAACCTCATTGGCGATCCGACGCCACCGGGCTTTTTTGAAATTCGCGTCGAACCGGAGGCGGACTCGATCCAGGGAACCCCGCTTCGACTCAAGGGAGGCGATGGTGGAGTGGGCGCGGCGGGTGGCGGCATTATTCTGCGGGGTGGAGACGCAAAAGACCCTGGTAACCATGACGGAGGAGACATTTTGTTTCAGAGCAGCACTCCTGCCGGAGCGGGAAATTCAGGTAACGTTATCTCCTTTGCCAGGATTGGCATTTTCCGCTTTGATCCGGAACATCCGATCCACGTCGGCACGAATCCGGCCACGGGCAACGGGGCCCATGTCACTCTTGGCGGCATGTGGATGAACGGTTCCGATCGCGACTCAAAGACCGACTTCGAGGAACTTGATACAGCGGATGTTCTCCGAAAGGTCGCGGAACTCCCGGTCACAACCTGGCGTTACAAATCCGAAAATGAAGACGTTCGCCACATCGGCCCCACCGCCCAGGACTTTATGGCCGCCTTCGAACTCGGCGAGTCCGAAAAACACATCGGAACCGTCGACGCCGTGGGTGTCGCGTTGGCCGCGATTCAGGAACTTCACGCCGAGACACAGTCGCTGCGTAAAGAGAATGACGAACTGCGGGCGAGACTCGCTGCACTGGAGGCAAAGAAATGAAACCCCGCTTGCTTGCAATAGCCGCCGCCACACTTGCAATCAACGCACTGCCCGTCATTGCAGGCGCGCCGGACAGTCCGCCCGAGTCCATACGTGCAACTGTCGAAGCCGGCGGAGGAGTTTCTCAGAACGAAACCTGGCGCCTCACAAGCGTCCTTCATCAGCCCGTGGCGGAGCTTTCCACGGCATCACAGGCCGACGGTTACAGTCTTCGCAGCGGATTTCTGTCGGGCCTGCCGAAAACCGTGATTGTGACAGATGCCTGGATAATTCACTGAGGCCGGTTTTTGTCGCGAGCCCGGAGCGCTTCTCAGGGCTCGCGCCCCGCTCACCCCTCTTTTCATTCTCTCCAATTCCATACAAACCGAGCGGCGGCGCGTCCGTCGCCACTCGACCCATGCCACAGTCTCCAGGATTTCAGTCGCTCGGCGGGGCCTGTGAAATATCGGGAACATTTTCGCTATTCCCTCGTAGGTAGTGAGTGGAACAGGCAATCTGAATGAAAAACGTCAGCCGGGACATACTCGACCGATGCCGTAACGGCGACGCGGAGGCCTTCTCCGAGGTGGTGCAGACCTATGAACGACCGCTTTTCTCCTACGTCTATCGGTTCACCGCCGGAGAGTGTGGACTCCCGGACTCCGAGGACATCGTCCAGGAGGTGTTTCTCAAGGTCTGGCGGGGACTTCCCCGCTGGAACCCCGTTCCTCCGCGATCCTTCGAGGCATGGCTCTTCACGATTGCCAGAAACCATCTCGTGGAACTGCTGCGGCGTCCCCGTCCACAGCTCGTTCACAACACCGGTGACCGGGACGACATACTCGGGCGCATTGTGGACGAACAAAGACCCTCGCCGCGAGACAATGCCAGCTTCCGCGAACTCGAAGCATCTCTTGCAACAGCCGTCGCGGCGCTTCCGGAAGCGCTGCGAACCGTGTTCCTCCTCCGGTTTCACGAGGACCTTTCCTACCTCGAAATCGCGGAGTGCATGGATTGCGAGGTGGGAACAGTGAAATCCCGGCTGTCCCGTGCACGGGCTTTTCTCACCACAGAGCTTCGGGAAAAAACCACAACCCGTAGAAAAGGAATGGGATCGTGAAGAATCCGCCAATGTCGCCGGACGAATTTCGAGACTACCTCTCGGAGATGAGTTCCGCCGGGTTCGAAAGAGCCATGGAAGACCCTCTTGTTCGCGAGTGTCTCGAAACCGGTGACGAATACGCCAAAGTATATCGCGACGTCGAAGCGGTTAACCGCCTGCTTCAGCGTTTCGAAGTTCCCGAGCCTCGGGTGAACATCGGTGCACGAGTCATGGGCCGAATCGCCGCGGAAGAGCATCGTTCCAGCCGGCCAACGCTGCTTGCCGCGGCCCGGCGCACCTTCACCAGACAGTT